>JABZHN010000009.1:42819-51829 GCA_015258835.1 Atopobium sp. | reverse complement strand
GATAGCTAAATTTCTTATATAAGTCTATTCATGTTTAAGCATATTAGATGAAGTTTATGCATAGAGATGTATATCAGACAGTGAACCCCTAGCTGCCTAGCTATCTTGATTAGGAACACGTCGATTCTTTAGCAGAACCTACCAAAGCTGCGCTATTTTGTGTGCCAGGCCTAAAAGCCGGCGCTAACACGCTACAGAATCATAATCACCCGCATATGAACTGCCTCCCATTTCTTATGTCCAAGAAATGGGAGGCAGTTCAGAATAGGCGGCCGTTTAATTTTACTTATGAGACAAAGTTACTCTGCTGAAGAAGTAGAGGAGCCTTCCTCATTGGTGTTCTCAACTACTGGTGCAAAGGTATTCTCGCGCTTGAGGATATTCATGAACTCCTCGCCGGTAATAGTCTCTTTCTTCTGCAGGTAGTGAGCAATTTCATGCAGCTTAAAGCGGTTCTCTTTAAGCGTCTGGAGTGCGCGCTGGTGTCCCTCTTCAACAATGCGTCTAACTTCAGCATCAATCTCTTCAGCGGTTGCCTCAGAGCAGGTGAGGGAAGAACCACCACCAAGATAGCGGCTTTGCTGTTGGCTGAGGGTAACCATACCAAGTTTGTCAGACATGCCGTACTGCGTCACCATAGCGCGAGCAATTGCTGTTGCGCGCTCAATGTCATTAGAAGCACCATTGGTCATCTCGCCAAAGATAAGTTCTTCAGCTGCGCGTCCACCACAGAGAACAGCAATCTCATCCATCGCCTGGCTCTTGCTCATCAGATAGCGCTCATCATCCTCAACCTGCATGGTAAAGCCAAGAGCTCCGCCAGTACGAGGAACAATGGTGATCTTGGTAACAGGAGCATCGTTTTTCTGGATGGCACCAACAATTGCATGGCCGGTCTCGTGATAAGCCACAACGTCCTTCTCGTGCTCAGAAAGAACAGTGTTCTTCTTCTTTGCGCCGGCAATAACAACGTCAACGGACTCAGCAAGGTCTTCGGTGGTAACACGACGACGACCAAAGCGAACAGCACGAAGAGCTGCCTCGTTGATGATGTTTGCGAGGTCTGCACCAGATGCGCCTGGTGTGGACTTAGCAATAATAGAGAGGTCAACGCCTGGCTCCATCTTTACATCATTGGCGTGAATCTGAAGAACTGCCTCACGACCCTTAAGGTCTGGAAGTTCAACAGGAATACGGCGGTCAAAACGGCCAGGACGCAGAAGTGCCTTGTCCAAGGTCTCAGGGCGGTTGGTTGCTGCAAGAACAACAATACCCTTGTGGTTATCAAAGCCGTCCATCTCAGAGAGCAGCTGGTTTAAGGTTTGCTCACGCTCATCGTTGGAGTTAAGGGAAGCGTCACGGCGCTTACCAACCGCATCAATCTCGTCAATAAAGATGATGCAAGGAGCCTTTTCATTTGCTTGCTTGAAGAGGTCACGGACTTTTGCAGCACCGCGTCCAACAAACATCTCAACAAACTCAGAGCCAGCAATTTGGAAGAAAGGAACGCCAGCCTCACCAGCAACTGCCTTAGCAATGAGGGTCTTACCAGTACCTGGAGGGCCTACAAGCAAGGCGCCGCGAGGGCAGCGAGCACCAATCTCTTTGTACTTATCAGGAGTCTTAAGGAAGCTAACAATCTCTTGCATAGACTCTTTAGCCTCTTCTTGACCAGCTACGTCTTTAAACGTAATGCCCGTGTCTTCTCCCTTAATTTCTTTGGCGCTTGAGCGACCAAGATTGCCGCCAAGACCTCCAAAGCCGCCGCCAAAGTTCATGGAAGGACCATCGTCACCCATGGCGCGTTTAAGGGATCGGTTGATAAAGTAGCCAATGCCCAAGAAGAGGACAAGAGGGATTCCATACTGAATAAGGGCATAGAGCAGCATATTTGTAGAGTTGTCAGGAATGGAAGCCGAGAAATCAACTTTGTGATCTCTAAGCGTCTGAACCAGCGTTGAATCATTGGGGAACTGCGTAGTCTCAAAGATCTTCTCGGAATCTCCAGAGCCAGTTGTGAACCTAATGTTTCTGCTACCAGTATTAAGGTCCACCTTGGTAACTTCATTATTGTCAACCTTGTTAAGGAACTCACTGTACGAGACAGTTTGAACCTGTTGACGTAGAAGTCCTGGTAATAATGTGTTGCTAAGCAGGAGATATACAAAGATGGCTACTGCAATATAGAGTAGCATCGACATAGATCTACGGTGCTTGTTATTGTTATCTGCCATACACGTCCCTTTACCTGTTTGGCTCAAATGTGATATGAGCTCACTTAGATATTGGAATTGTTTTACCCAATCTACATTTTTTATTTCTATAAAAATTTAAAATTTGGATTCCGCATAATTTGTTAAAAACGGTTTAAGCGTGTGTATTACTTAGTTCAATGAGTGCAAGACGTGGTAGTATTACTTACACAAGCTGTGATGAGGACAGTAGCTGGGTAGCGCAAATCTCAAGCGAGCGGAGTTGGTGGAAGTCCGCATTTGCGTCCGTGTGAACATCACCTCGGAGCTGCAGTTCAAACGTACAAGTATGTTTTGTACTAGTAGATGCTGCCGGAAATGGTCGCCGTGACAGGCCAGCCGAGTAAACGGACATATCCGTCGCTGGGTAGTTACAACGAAGTGTATTGTGGCGCTTCGTCCCAGCTGTGAGGGACGGGCGCTTTATTTGTGCCCAGAAAGGTTGTGCTTGATGGCAAACGAGTACAAAAAAACCACCAACCTGCCAAACACAGGCTTTCCTATGCGCGCATCACTTGCGCAGAACGAGCCTCAGCGTTTGGCTGATTGGGACCAAAACAACGTCTATGAACTCCTGATGAAGAAGAATGAAGGACATGACAAGTTTGTCCTTCATGATGGACCTCCTTATGCAAACGGTCCAATTCACCTGGGTCACGCACAGAATAAGATTTCCAAGGACATCATCAACCGCTATAAGGCTATGCAGGGCTTCCAGACTCCTTATGTTCCTGGTTGGGACTGCCATGGTCAGCCAATCGAGCACAAGGTTGAGCAGATGCTTGGCACCGAGAAGTTCAATCAGTTATCTACCGAGAAAATCCGTGAGCTCTGCCGCAAGATGGCAGTTGAGCAGGTAGATACCCAGCGTCAGGGCTTTAAGCGCCTTGGTGTTTTGGGCGAGTGGGACAACCCTTATCTTACTTACGTCAACGATTACGACGCAACTGATGTTGAGATCTTCAAGGCAATCTACGACAAGGGCTCTGTGTATAGAGGTACCAAGCCTGTTCACTGGTGTACTCATGACCACACTGCTCTTTCTGAGGCAGAGATTGAGTATCACGATGTCACCTCTACTGCAATCTTTGTTCGCTTTGAGCTAACTACGGTTCCTGAGGGTCTTGAGGCTTACGCAGGTAAGACTTGGGTAGACATCTGGACTACAACTCCATGGACAATGCCTGCTGACGAGGCAGTTATTCTGCACCCTGAGGCTAACTATGTTGCTCTTGAGCTTCCTGATGGACACATAGAGATTGTTGCTGAGGCTCTTGCAGAGAAAGCTGCTGCCAAGTTTGGTTATACCGATTGGAAGCTTGCTCAGGACGCAGAGGGCAACACCTGGAAGAGAACTGGCGTTGAGCTTGCAGGCAATGAGTATAAGCAGCCAATCTTTGGTGACCTTGGTAACACTGGTAAATTTATCTATGCAGAGTACGTTACCCTTGACGACGGTACTGGTGTTGTTCACTCTGCACCTGGTCACGGTGTAGACGACTATAACGCTGGTGTTCGCTTTGATATTCCTCAGACCATGCCTGTTGATGATGACGGTCACTTCTTCAAAGGTGACGGTCAGGGCACTGGTGGCCCCTTCTCTGGTATGGAGGTCAATGAGGCTAACCCTGTCATTGTTCAGTGGCTTAAAGACCGCGGTACGCTCATTCTTGCAGAAGAGATTACCCACAGCTATCCACACTGCTGGCGTTGTAAAGAGCCCGTTATCTTCCGTGCAACAAGCCAGTGGTTTGTCTCCATGGATAAGACTGGCCTGCGTCAGCAGGCAGCAGAGGAGCTTACAAAGGTTAAGTTCTATCCTGCAAACGCGGTAAAGCGTATTGGTTCTATGGTTGAAGGCCGCCCTGACTGGTGCATTTCCAGGCAGCGTAACTGGGGTGTTCCAATCCCTGCTTTCACCTGCGAGGATTGTGGCGAGACCGTTATCAATGACCAGACACTTGACGCTGTCATTAAGCTTTTCCGCGAGAAGGGCTCTGATGCTTGGTTTACCGACGATCCTAAGACCTATTTAGGCGACGCTTGCGTCTGCCCTAAATGTGGCGGCCACAATCTCAAGGCAAACAAGGATATTTTGGACGTTTGGTGGGATTCTGGTGTTTCTCACACTGCTGTTTGCAAACACCGTCCAAACCTTAAGTTCCCAGCTGACATGTATCTTGAGGGCTCCGACCAGCACCGCGGTTGGTTCATGAGTTCTCTCATGACTTCTGTTGGAGCCTACGGAGTTGCTCCTTACAAGTCTGTTGTCTCACAGGGCTTTACGCTTGATGGCCAGGGACGCAAGATGAGTAAGTCTTTGGGCAATGTCATTGATCCAAATGCCGTTTGTGCTGAACGTGGCGCAGACGTCCTACGCCTTTGGGTTGCTTCTGTTGACACTTCAACTGACGTTCCTTGCGATGACGCCATTCTTTCCCAGGTAGGCGATGCATACCGTAGGTTCAGAAACACCCTGCGCTTCCTTCTTGGCGAGCTTGAGGGCCAGTTTGATCCTGCTACCGATGCAGTTGCTGTAACGGACCTTGAAGAGTACGACCGTCTTGTTCTTGCACGTATGTGCGAGGTTCATGCTGCAGTCACTGAGGCTTACGAGGGATATCGCTTTAATAACGTCTTCCGTACCCTCTACGATTACATCATTGAGCTTTCCAACGGTTATTTGAACGCAACTAAGGACCGTATGTACTGTGATGCTGCAGATTCTGCAACACGCAGAAGCGCTCAGACTGTTTGGGCAGAGATTCTCTCCATGCTTGTTCATGACCTGCAGCCAATTCTGGTTTACACCACCGACGAGGCTATGCAGTTCCTGCCAGAGTCTATGCGTGACGGTCAGAAGTACGCAGCTCTTCTCGACTGGTATAAGGCTCCTATGAGCACTGACGAGTACACTGCACTGCTTCCTGCATATCAGGTACTGGTTGATGCTCGCGCCGCATACACTAAGGCATACGAGACCGCTCTTGAGGCAGGTGTTGTTACCGAGAAGACCACGCAGGCTACTCGTGCAGAGGTTACCCTTACCGCTGAACAGGCTGCATCCATTTCTCATGCTGGCCTTGACTTTGCTGAGGCATTTGTCTGCTCTGAGGTTACCGTCTCCGAAGGCTCTGAGCTGAGCGTAAGCGTCTATCCTGCAAACGGCGAGCGCTGCGACCGTTGCTGGAACTATCGCGAGCTTGGTGAGGATCACCTTTGCCACCGCTGCCACGACGTTGTTGCATAAATGAACACTGACCAGCAGCAACATACAACTCACACACTAGTGACCCGCCTTGCAGTTCTCTGCGGGGCGGGCGCTGTTGCCTGTGTGCTTGACCAGGTAACCAAGCTCTGGGTACGAACCTCAATTCCAGAGGGAACCGCAGTACCTTTTATCCCAGGTGTTATGGAGCTCTTCCACGTAAGTAACACCGGTGCAGCGTTTTCTGTAGGCTCTGGAAATGCCCTCTTTTTTGTGGCTCTCACTGCTGTGGTCATAGCCGCTCTGGTGAGTTTTGTAGTTCGCGAGAAGAACCTCCCGCTGCCGCTTATTGCGCTTTTGGGAGGCGTCGCAGGCGGCGGAATTGGTAACGCTATTGACCGTGTTTTGTATGGTCAGGTTACTGATTTCTTTGCTACAACGTTTGTTAATTTTGCCGTGTTTAATGTGGCGGATATCTTTGTAACCTGCGGCATTCTTATTGCTTTTGTGTACTGGATGGTCTGGGACAAAAAGCAACAACAGGGTAGTGGCAATGAATGAGCGTATCGTTGACATACTAGTTGGACCAGAAGGGGACGGCGTCAGATTGGATGCGTTCCTTTCTGCCCAAGATACACTTCCCTCAAGAAGTGCCTGCGCAAAGCTGGTAGAAGAGGGAAGAGTAACCATCAACGCTACGCTGGCTACCTCTAAGTCAGAAAAACTTATGTTGGGCGATAGGCTCTTAGTATCTCTTCCTGACGCACAGCCTCAAACGGGACTTTTACGTCCAAACCCAGACATTCCCCTTGATATTCGCTTTGAGGACCAGTACCTCATAGTGCTCTCCAAGCAGATTGGCCTTGTTTGCCATCCATCGCCTGGCCACGTTGATGACACCCTGGCAAATGCGCTGGTAGCCCACTGTGGCTACGAGCACCTAGGAATGCTTCAGGGAGAAGAACGTCCTGGTATTGTGCATCGTCTTGATATGGATACGTCTGGTCTTATGCTGGCAGCAAAGTCAGACGAGGCGCAAAAGGCTCTTCAAGACCTCATTAGGCTGCGCGTGCTTGACCGACGCTACATTGTGCTGGTACAAGGCTATGTTGCCCTTGATTCTGGCACCATTGAAACGGGCATTGCTCGCTCAACGCGAGACCGTCTCAAAATGACCGTATCAGACGCGCCTGGCGCACGAGAGGCCATTACCACCTTTAGAACGCTTGAGCGCTTTGAAGCGGGCAGAAAAGGCGAGGGTTACTCGCTTCTAGAGTGCCATCTCTATACGGGTCGCACGCACCAGATTAGAGTTCACATGCGCCACATTGGTCATCCTGTTGTCGGCGATCAGCTTTATGGCAAAAAAGATACAAGCCTTAACCTTGGACTTAACAGACAGTTTTTACACTCCTGGCATGTTCAGTTTGAGCATCCTTTTACGGGCGAGAATATCGTGGTAGCAGACACACTACCAAAAGACCTGCAAGAAGCCCTACTCTCTCAGAGCACTATGTCTATGGGAAGGACTTCTGTAGGAGATAAGATCTGCCCACAGCTGTAATATGACTAAAAAGTTTCGCTTCTCATTTCACGTGGTGTAAGAGAAAAGTAGTCTTTAAATTTCCTATAAAACTCTGTTGTTCCACTATAGCCAATCATTGAAGAAATAGTAGAGACAGGCAATTTGGTATGAATTAACAGCGTTTTTGCTCGTTCCATTCTTTGTTCTAATACAAGTTCAGAAAAAGTTTTGCCACATTTTTGTCTGAGAAGTTCAGAGAGATAAGTTGGTGTATAAGAATATTTTTCTGAAAGTTTAGCAAGTGTAATACTTTCTGAATGAGCGGTTATTTCATTAAGGATAAGAGCGACCGTCTCATTAGTGTTACCTGGAGTGAACGTATAGTGAGCATCAGGAGAGAGGCAGGTAATAAGTGTTATAAGTAATGAGGTAACGATAGCTTCCCAATTTGGTTTTCTTTCGGAATAGGTAATGATTATCTGAGTATAAAGTGTATAAATTTGTTCAATATCAGCTGGATGAATATTTTGCGGCAGTGTATTTTTATTTGATATTAGGTTTGTAGTAAAAGTAAAGAAATCTTCTGATGAAGGCATTAGAAAGAATAGAAAACTTCCAAAATAGTTTTTACGAGCAAGTATTGAGAGACTCACAATGTCGTCTCCATAAGGTTTTGTAGAAAATTGGCCTAAATTTGCTAAATCAAAAGCAGAAGTGAGTGTAAAAAATCCTCTGATATGAGGGTTAGCAGATTCTTCTGTTTCGTAGTGTGCACTCAAAATGACATTTGAAGCACCGCCTTGAGCAAGAGACTTTCCATTGGAAAGTATATTTTGAAGTGCTTGAGTTAGTCGCTTTTCGCTCATAATCAGCCTTTCAACGATATTTTCCTGCGTCAAATTATAGGGTGATAACGCAATTTTATACGAGAAACCGCCTTTAACCTCAAAGAATTTATTAAGTTCTTATTCTATAAGTGCAGATAATAGTTGATGATATTTTGGAAATGATGAGTATGAATAATCGTCTCTCTTACTTATTTGTTATACGAAAACATATGCTTCTATCTGCCCTTGGTTTGGCAATTGGATATATTGCTGTTGCAATGCTGGGTATTTTTACAGGCGAATTAATTGATAGTATGCTTAATGTGCAAGCTGTTGACGGTGTTTGGCAAAAGCTAGGGCTGTTGTTGCTCCTTTCGCTTGTAACGCTTTGCTTAAGCTTTTTTCTCACTGTTTGGATTCCACAAAAGCTCAATTTGAAAGCTGCGATTGCTAGTTCTGAGGTCGCGATATCGGAATTCTTAAAGATGTCTCTTCGTGTTTTTCCAAAAAATAAAACCGGACACTATCTTAATGTAGTCACTATGGCAGCCTTTGTCTTCAGTGGTGTTCAAATTGCAGTAAGTGTTGAATTTTTAGGTGGTCTTTTAGCAGTTATTGTTTTGGCAATTGCGGCATTTACGGTAAATCCATGGATTGGTTTGCTTGTCTTGCTATATATCCCTTTTTACTTGGTGATTATTGATTATCCGAGCAAGAAAACAAATGAGATTTTGACCGAGTCAATGAAAAAACGAGAAGGCTGGCTGGATATCGGTAGGCGCATAATTGAGGAAAAATTCTCGATTAATATGCTCCGAGCAGAGAGCTATTTTGAAAATGCTTATGAGGCGGCTAATGATGAGTATTTCCTCTATGTAAAAAGAAGTAGTTTTTTCAGCTCTTTATCAAAGAGCCTTCCATCAGCGCTTTCAAATTTCACGCAAGTCGTAGCCATAATTACAGGTGTTATGCTGCTTTCTATAGGTCAGATGAGTGTTGGAGAGATTTTAGCCGCCTATCTGATTTTGTCAGTATTGAGCGAACCGCTTGATACGGTTTGTTCTGTTAAAAGCTCATATCTTGCTGCAAAAGCGGATATTGATGTTTATCTTGAGCACGAGAAAGAATCCCAAGAGCCTTCAGGTTATGAGAAGCTTTGGAACCCTTCACTTAAACCAGCTGCAAAGATAGGAGAGGG
>JABZHN010000009.1:0-42720 GCA_015258835.1 Atopobium sp. | reverse complement strand
CTCTGATGAACTAGATCAAGAAGCAGACGTTCTTCTCGATATCCAAGATGGTCAATTGCATGTGCATTGATGGGGGAGGAGACAATAATGAATACACAAACCAAATATAAGTTTAAAGCACCTTCATCTCTTGTCATTACAAAGAAAAATGTCTTTTTAATAGTAGGATCAGTATTATCAACTGCTCTTTCTGTAGCTACGAGCTTAGCTTTAGGCTCAATAGTGAGTGCCGTTTCTCAAGACTCTTGGATGACTGGTAAAACGATTGCTTTTGTGGGGGTACTATTTCTTTCTCTCGTATCAGCAGTCCTTGTTCTTACATTTAAAGGATGGTTTCCTGTGCGTGCGGCGATTATCCAAAGAATGAGTTGTACTACACAGGTTATACAAAGGGTTATTGCAATGCCGGCCCGTGTCTACAAAAAACATGAAAAAGGCTACTACATGAACCTCTTAAGCAGTTCTGCGACCATGTATGGATCTGTGTATAGTGCTGTGAATATTGCCATTTTGAGTTCTGTCGGATGTATCGTAGTGATTTTATTAGCGCTTCTTATTACCAATTATGTATATTTCATCGTAGTGCTTACCTATATTCCTATCTTATTTCTTGTGACAAGGGTTCCAGCCAAGCGGATTGCTGATTTACAGCGAAATATTATTCCAGCTCAAGATAGATATTTGAACGAATCAAAACGCATCGTAGAAAATAAAAGAGCTATCAATATTGCTCGAGCTGACGTCTTTTATAAAGAGAGATACCATGACATCGGTTCAAAGTACTTGGATTCCATAAAAAGATATCGGTTTAATGAGGGATTGAATGAGAAGATTCCAAGCAGTATGTGCTCTCTACTGCAGATTATTATGCTTGCCCTAACCATTGAAATGTATCAGATTCATGCTGCGTCTGTAGGAGATATTTTTATCTCATATCAACTTTGCGCATTGATTCAGAATCCTTTAGCGGAACTTTTTCAGTCAATCATGTTTGTAAAAGCAAATAAAGTCCATCTTGAGCGCCTACAAAATACTTTCAAAGAATCCCAAGAGCCTTCAGGTTATGAGAAGCTTTGGAACCCTTCACTTAAACCAGCTGCAAAGATAGGAGAGGGAACTCTTTTAGCTACTCTTGAAGGTCCAGAACTTTTCCATACACAAGCTCTCAGCATTCCACAAGGATCTCTCGTGGTGGTAAGAGGTTCCAATGGCTCAGGCAAGTCTTCTTTCGTGGATCTTTTGGCAGGCTGCTCTGATCCATCGCTATTCAGTGGTGATATAGAGCTTTCGGATGATCTAAAAGACTGTTCTCGTTTTGCTCGTCCGGTACCTCTTGTAGAAGGAAGCCTTGCTGACAATATGTTTGGAGAAAAGATTGATCGTGCGGTTTACAACTTGCTCGATTTCTCCTCTCTTGAGACGCATGCTTTTGACGGAAAAGAGGAGTCCGTTTCTTTGGGTGAGCGACAAAAAATTGGTCTTTTGAGAGCTCTATCCAGAAAACAAGGGGCACTTGTTTTGGATGAACCTCTACAGAATTTAGATGCGCCAACAGCTCAGAGGCTTTGTAGATATCTCGCAAACCTCAAAGGTAGTCGGACTGTCGTGGTGATTATGCACTCTGATGAACTAGATCAAGAAGCAGACGTTCTTCTCGATATCCAAGATGGTCAATTGCATGTGCATTGATGGGGGAGAAAAATAGATTCAAAGGCATGGGCGCTTTGGCCCTTTCGTTGCGCTAAGATTATAAGGTAATTGTTTATCGAGAGGTTTTGGCTGATAAAACATATTTGCCTTGAGTTTGGAGCGTAGGGATATATGCCATTGCAATTTAACAGACTCGGTATCACTCCAATCGTTGTTTTTAACTTTATTATCTGGCTTTTCTTTACACTCGCATACTTCTATCAAATTGTGTATATCCTTCGTGTTTTAGTTAAGGGTGAGGTAAAACTGCCAGAGGCAAAAAAGCAGCACCGCTATGCTTTCTTTATTGCTGCCCACAATGAAGAGCCAGTTATTGGCAACCTTGTCAGGTCCATTCTTTCTCAGGATTATCCTCGAGAGCTGATGGATGTCTTTGTTGTTGCAGATGCTTGTACCGATAAAACAGCTGAAGAAGCAAGAAAAGCTGGAGCAATTACTTGGGAGCGTAATGACCTTGCTCGTAAAGGTAAGAGCTGGGTTATGGATTACGGCTTTGACCGCATTCTTAATGAGTACGGCGACAAATACGAGGCATTCATTATTATGGATGCCGATAACCTGGTTTCTCCAAGCTACTTAAAGATTATGAATCAGGCTTTTGATGCAGGATATCTTGTCTGTACTAGCTATAGAAACTCAAAGAATTTTGATTCCAGCTGGGTAAGCTCTGCATACGCAACCTGGTTTATGCGCGAGGCAAAGTTCTTGAATAACGCCCGTATGATGATGGGTACTAGCTGCGCTGTTTCTGGTTCCGGCTGGATGGTTTCTTCTCGCATTATTAAAGGTATGCATGGATGGGATTTCCACACCCTCACCGAGGATATTCAATTCTCCACCTTCTGCAGTGCTCACAATATTCAAATTGGCTATGCACCTGCAGAATTCTTTGATGAGCAGCCTTTGACCTTCAAGGCATCGTGGACACAGCGTATGCGTTGGACAAAAGGCTTTTACCAGGTGTTCTTCTCGTATGGTTTTGATCTTATTAAGGGTATTTTTAAGGGTCAGTTTGCTTCATACGATATGCTCATGACCATTGCGCCAGGCATGATTTTGACACTGCTTTCAGCCTTTATTAATGGTACTTACATGCTGGTTGGCTATTTGAGTCACGGCTTCGTTGCTACAGACGCAGAGATTGCTATGAGTGTGGGATCTTTGGTCATGACGGTCTTCTCGATGTATGTGGTCTTCTTTATTCTGGCGCTTATTACCACCATCTCGGAGTACAAGCATTTCCATGTAAAGAAGAAATGGCGTATTTTTACCAATCTCTTCACGTTCCCTATTTTTATGATGACGTATATCCCTATTACCGTTGCGGCTTTGTTCAAAAAGGTTGAGTGGGTTCCTACTAAACATGACATTGCTGTTAACTTTGAGGATGTTATTGCTTCAAGTGGGAGTTCAAATTAAATAATTAGCTCCACTGGTGGTACAATGCCAAAACACGTTGAGCATGACCGGTAGGTCAGGAGGGAGCCAAAAACAATGGCAAAGTTCTTCGAAGGCGAATCACACACATTTTCTGAGTACCTTTTGGTTCCTGGCTATTCATCAGCTGAGAATATCCCTGCAAATGTTTCTTTGAAGACTCCTCTTGTTAAGTTTAAACGTGGCGAGAAAAGCGCAATTGAGCTCAACATTCCTATGGTATCTGCAGTAATGCAGTCAGTTTCTGGTCCTCGTCTGGCAATTGCCTTGGCCCAGCAGGGCGGCATTGCCTTTATTTATGGTTCTCAGTCCGCTGAGGATGAGGCTCAGATGGTTCGTGAGGTTAAGAGCTACAAGGCAGGCTTTGTAGTCTCCGATTCAACCCTTACTCCAGAAATGACCCTTGGTGAGGTGCTTGACCTTAAAGAGAAGACTGGTCACTCTACCATGCCTGTCACCGATGACGGCACTTCTCGCGGTAAGCTTGTAGGTATTGTTACCTCTCGCGATTATCGTCCTTCTCGCGATGATCGCTCTAAGCTTGTTTCTGAGTTTATGACCCCAGCTGATAAGCTTATTACCGCAGCTGAGGATACGACCCTTAAAGAGGCAAATGACATTATCTGGGACAACAAGCTCAACACCCTTCCTATTGTCGATAAGAACGGCCATCTGGTCAGCCTTGTATTCCGCAAGGATTATGATTCCCACAAGTCTGCCCCAGATGAGCTTCTTGATGACTCTAAGCGCTACATGGTTGGCGCTGGTATTAATACTCGTGACTATGAGACCCGTGTTCCTCTGCTTGTTGATGCAGGCGCTGATATTTTATGTATTGACTCTTCTGAGGGTTATTCCGAGTGGCAGAAGCGCACGCTTGAGTGGGTTCGTGCAACTTACGGTGATTCCGTCAAGATTGGCGCAGGTAACGTTGTAGATGCTGAGGGCTTCCGCTTCTTAGCAGAGGCTGGCGCTGACTTTATCAAGATTGGTATCGGCGGCGGTTCTATCTGCATCACTCGTGAGCAGAAGGGCATTGGTCGTGGTCAGGCAACCTCTGTCATTGCTGTTGCTCGCGCTCGTGATGAGTACTTTGAGGAGACTGGCGTCTATATTCCAATCTGCTCTGACGGTGGAATTGTCTACGACTATCACATGACTTTGGCTCTTGCTATGGGTTCTGACTTCATGATGCTTGGTCGTTACTTTGCTCGCTTTGATGAGAGTCCTTCTGACCGCGTTATTGTTAACGGCTCTTACATGAAGGAATACTGGGGCGAGGGTTCTGCACGCGCTCGTAACTGGCAACGCTACGACCTTGGCGGCAACAAGCGCGGTCTTTCCTTCGTTGAGGGCGTTGACTCCTATGTTCCATATGCAGGCCCTCTAAAAGATGGTGTTGAGGCATCGCTTCTGAAGGTCAAGTCCACTATGTGCAATTGCGGCGCTCTTGATATTCCTGAGCTTCGCGATAAGGCAAAGATTACGCTTGTCTCTTCAACTTCAATTGTTGAGGGCGGCGCACACGACGTCTTGCTGAAAGATTCAAACCAGCAGGTCAGCTACAATTTCCGTTCATAACTCACAGGATGTATGGACTACTGGCGTCACCAAGTATTTTGCTTGGTGACGCATCGCTATAAGAAAGGGGAACTCGTGGAAAACGAGGAAGTACAGAACGTATCCGATACAGGTGATTTTCCTGCTTACGATGCTGAGGCTATTGAAACTAAGTGGCAGCGTGTCTGGGAAGAGCAGAATCTTTACAAGACAGAAGAAGACAGCTCAAGGCCTAAAAAATACGTTCTAGAGATGTTCCCTTATCCTTCAGGCGATCTTCACATGGGTCACGCTCGTAACTACACCATTGGCGATGCTATGGCTCGTCAGGCTCGTATGCGTGGCTTTGACGTATTGCATCCAATGGGCTTTGACGCTTTCGGTCTTCCTGCAGAAAACGCTGCTATTAAGCACAATACTCAGCCTTCTGTGTGGACTCATAAAAATATTGACCAGGCTGTAAAGACCATGTTCCGCATGGGCTTTGCTTACGACAAAGACCGCATGTTTAATACATGTGACCCTGAGTACTACAAATGGGGTCAGTGGATCTTCCTCAAGATGCTTGAGAAGGGCCTGGTATATCGTGCAACAAGCCCAGTTAACTGGTGTCCTAACGATAAAACTGTTCTTGCAAACGAGCAGGTAGTTAACGGTAAGTGCTGGCGCTGTGGTGCGGTTCCAGAGAAGCGTGAGCTCTCTCAGTGGTACCTGCGCATCACTGATTACGCGCAGGAGCTTCTTGATGACCTTGACCAGCTTGAGGGCTGGCCAGAGCGTGTTCGTGCTATGCAGGCTAACTGGATTGGACGCTCCGAGGGCGCAGAAATTGACTTTACCCTGGCAGATACCGATGGTGTCACACCAACCGATACTAAGATGACTGTCTTTACCACTCGTGCAGACACCATCTACGGCTGCACCTTCATGCTGCTTCCACCAGAGTCCAAGCTTGCTGCTGAGCTGGTAGAGGATTCAGAGTACAAGGCTGCCTTTGACGCCCTTCACGAGGAGGCCGTAAAGGTTTCTTCCATTGATCGCCAGGGAACAGACCGCGAGAAACACGGTGTATTCACTGGCCGTTACGCAATTAACCCCGTTACCGGACAGACCGTACCAATTTGGGTTGCTGACTACGTCCTTCTCGACTATGGTACTGGCGCCGTTATGGGTGTTCCATCAGGCGATAAGCGCGACTTTGACTTTGCTAAGAAGTATGACCTGCCTATTGTTCCTATTATTTGCGAAGAGGGAACTGATATTTACGAGGAGCTCAAGGGAGTTTCCGAGTACAAGGTAACTTCCGTTGACTGGGACGGTCCAATGGATACCGTTGGCATTCTTGTCCAGTCCGGTCCTTTCACTGGTCTTCGTGGCGGTAAGCATTCCGAAGCAGAAGAGGCAGTTGTTGCTTATCTGACTGAGCACAACGTTGGCCGCCGAACTGTTCAGTTCCGCCTGCGTGACTGGCTCATCTCAAGGCAGCGTTATTGGGGCAATCCAATTCCAATGATTCACTGCGATTGCTGCGGTGACGTCCCTGTTCCTTATGACCAGCTCCCTGTTACGCTTCCAGATAATCTTGACCTGGCAGCAGGAGATACTCTTGCTGAGTGCGAGGAGTTTGTAGAGACTACCTGTCCAAAGTGCGGCAAGCCCGCCAAGCGTATCACTGATACGATGGACACTTTTACCTGCTCTAGCTGGTATTATCTGCGCTACTGCGACCCACACAACACCGAGCTTCCTTTCTCTAAGGAGTCAGTGGATCGCTGGATGCCGGTAGATAACTACATTGGCGGCATTGAGCACGCAATTCTGCACCTTCTGTATTCTCGCTTCTTTACTAAGGTCCTTCGTGACCTGGGCATGATTGCTATTGACGAGCCATTTAAGAACCTGATGACCCAGGGCATGGTCAAGGATGAGCACGGCGACACCATGTCAAAGTCAAAGGGTAACGTTGTACCTCCAACCTCTGTTATTGAGCCTTACGGTGCAGATACGATGCGTCTTGCCATTCTCTTTGTTGCTCCACCAGAGAAGGATTTTGACTGGGACGAGAAGGTCGTTGCAGGTGCAAATCGCTTTATCAAGCGTGCGTGGCGTGTGGTTTGGGAACTCTCTCGCACCGCTGATGCTTCTGCCGTACTCGACCACACAGCTTTGGATGCAAAGTCGCTTGAGCTCAACCGCGTCCTCAACGCTATGGGAATCCGCTGCACCAGCGAGTTTGACAAGGGCCAGTTCAACACTGCTATTTCTGCAGTCATGGAGCTGGTTAATGCAGCAAGCGCCTATATCAACGAGGTTCCTGCAGAGTCTAGAGATGCTGCACTTTGCTATAAGGTTGCAAATGATGTTGTTGCCATGCTGGCTCCAATTATTCCTCACTGGGCTGAGGAGCTCAGCCACGAGGCTCTGGGTAAAGACACACCTGTCTATCACCAGCCTTGGCCAGAGTTTGACCCAGAGCAGGCAAAGAGCAATACCGTTGAAATTGCTGTTCAGCTTAAGGGTAAGGTCCGCGCTCGCATTGAGGTCTCTGCCGATGCTTCTGAGGAAGAGCTCACTGCAGCTGCAACTGAAGCAATTGCCGATCAGCTTGAGGGTAAAGAGATTAGAAAAGTCATTGTTGTTAAGGGCCGACTTGTGAATATCGTTGCCTAACAGCAAAAACACTTGACGAGAAGCCCTTTATCTCGTAAGATATCTCTAAACGTAGTTGTTATTAGTTGGAAGTGGGGTTGAGTTTTGACCCCGCTTCCTTTCTGTATGTAGATGAGGAGGTCAAATGCAAAACGAAGGTGCAACACAGAAAATCTTGTCCGCACTGGAGCAGGCTGCACTCAATCACCACATTGATATTGTTGATGTTGAGATTGTTGGTTCTTCTAAGAATCCTGTGGTCAGAGTAAGAATTGACCATGATGATGAGACAGCAGAGACCATTTCTCTTGATGAAGTTGCTCAAGAAACATCATGGATCTCAGAGACCATAGATGAGCTTGATCCATTCCCAGCATCATTTACCTTGGAGGTTTCTTCTCCAGGAATGGCTCGTCCGCTTCGCCGCGCAAAAGACTTTGAGCGCTTTGCAGGAGAAGAGATTCAGCTTCAGACTACCGCCACAGAGGGACGCCGTAAATTTACCGGCAAACTCTTGGGCATTGAGGGTACAACTATCTCAATCCAGACAGAAGATGAGGTCTGTACTGTTGATTTGTCTGAGTTAAAGAAGTGCGTTATTAAACCAGTTTTTGATTTCTCGGCCTCAGCCAAGAAGTAGATAGAGAGGATTATTCATGGCATCTGAAATGATGGAAGCTTTGATGTTGCTTTGCCAGGAGAAGCACATCGATGAGTTGTATCTTCTGGACCGTTTGGAGCAGTCTCTGGCAAAAAGCTATGCTGACGTCCTCCATCTTGATTTTGGCGCCCGTGTCACCATTGATAGGGCTACTGGTCGTGTCTACGTCTACGAGCTTGTCCCTAAGGGTGAGCCAGATGAGGAGACTGGTGAGTACACCGAGTTTGACGAGGTAGACGTAACTCCTCCAGATACCAGCCGTATTGCTGCACAGCATGCTAAGGCAGAGATTAAGACCCTTGTGCGCAATGCCGCCCGTGCTCAGATTTATGATGAGTTTCGTGGCCGCATTGGTGACATCATCACAGGTACTGTTCTTCAGTCCACTCCTGATTTCACCATCATTAAGATTCGTGAGGGTGTTGAGGCAGAGCTTCCACACTTTGATCAGCGCCGTTTCCCTGATGAGCGCGATGAGCGTCCAGCAGGCGAGCGTTACCTTCACAACCAGCGCATTAAAGCAATTATCGTAGACGTTCGCGATCCTAACGCAACTCAGCCAGCAGTTCGTGGTGAGCGTCAGCGTCCACCAATTGTTGTTTCTCGTACCCATCCAGATCTTATCCGTCGTCTCTTTGAGCTTGAGGTTCCAGAGGTTTATGACGGTGTTGTAAGCATCCGCTCTATTGCTCGTGAGGCAGGTGTTCGTTCCAAGATTGCTGTTTCTTCCGTTGACGAGCGCCTTGATCCAGTTGGTGCTTGCGTTGGTCCTAAGGGCAGCCGTGTTCGCACCGTAGTTTCTGAGCTCCGTGGAGAGCGCGTTGACGTTGTGCCTTGGTTTGATGACGCCGCTCGTTGCGTTGCGTCTGCACTTTCGCCTGCACGCGTTTCTCGCGTTATTGTTGATGGCGCCACAGGACACGCAACTGTTATTGTTCCTGATGATCAGCTGTCTTTGGCAATTGGTAAAGAGGGCCAGAATGCTCGCCTTGCTGCTCGCCTAACTGGTCTTCACATTGACATCAAGAACGAATCCCTTGCTGCAAGCATTCTGAACAACCTTCCTGAGGTTGTTGAAGAGACTGTTGACGAGGAAGAGATTGCTCATCGTTGCAAGTATGTGAGCCCTAACGGAACTCCTTGCCGCAATATGGCAAGACCTGGTTCTGATTTCTGTGGCATTCATGATGACATGGAGAATGCAGAGATTTCTTCTGATCCAGACTCACTGATCTAGTCAACTACCTGTAACTATCCCGTCAACCGGAAGGTTTTCATATATGGCAAAAATGCGTGTACATGACCTTGCCAAAGAATATGGTATGCAGAGCAAGGAATTGCTCGAGCACCTTGCGGACATGAAGATCCCTGCAAAGTCCGCTTCTTCTACGCTTGAAGATGCATATATCTCTATTGTTCGTAAGAAACTCCAGCCTATTATGGAGGCTCGTGCCGCTGAAATCGCAGCTCAGAAGGCTGCTGAGGAAGAGGCTGCTGCCAAAGAGGCAAAGGCTGCTGCAGAGGCAGCAGAGGCTGAGCGACTTGCTGCAGAGGCAAGGCGTGAGGCTGAGCGTGCAGAGGAAGAGAAGAAGCGCGCAAAAGAGGAGGCTGCTCGCAAGAAAGAAGAGGAGCGCCGCCGCGCTGAGGAAGAGAAGAAGCGTCTTGAGGCCGAAGAGGCTGAGCGTAATCGCGTAAAGGATACTGCTCCTAAGGCCGCTCCTTCTTTCAATAACCTGCTTGACCAGATTGCTCAGCAGGAAGAGGTATTGAAGCAGCAGGCAGCGGAGTCCGCTGCTCAGAAGAAGGCTGAGAAGGGACCTAGAAACCACGCTCGCGCTAATGCAAGCGAGGCAAGTGGCGCTCCTTCTCGTCATAACTTCAAGAATGAGCGCGATGACGCTTCCCTGTCTGATGAGCGTCCAAACGGCAAACGCAAGAAGAATCGTCGCGGTGGAGATGACGGAGAAGACCGTTATAGCCGCATGGCGCGTGAGGCTGAGGCTTACAACAGAAGCCGCGTTTTAGATGAGGCTCGCGTTGCTATTGAAGAGGCAAGCCGTGAGTCCACTGGTCGCCGTAAAAAGCGCAAAGAGCGTCGTCAGAAGCAGGCTGCAGAGGCTGCTATGGAGCAGCGTATTGAGGAAGCACTTGCAAACGACCAGGATATTTCCCAGCTTGATACTGTAAAGGTCCCTCAGGGTTCTACTGTCTCTGAACTTGCTGAACTTCTTGGTGTTCCTGCAAATGACATTATTAAGCGCCTGTTCCTGCTTGGCAATCCTCTGACGCTTACCGAGACCATGTCTGATGAGCTTATTGAGATTGTTGCTGATGACCTTGGCCGCCAGATTAAGATCATGTCCAAGGAGGAGGAGAACTCCTTCACCTTCTACGATGATCCTAAGGATTTGAAGCCACGTCCTCCAGTAGTTACCGTCATGGGTCACGTTGACCACGGTAAGACATCACTTCTGGACGCAATCCGTCACACTGGCGTTGCAGCTGGCGAGGCTGGCGGCATTACTCAGGCAATCGGTGCTTCTCAGGTCACCATTAACGGCCGTGAGATTACCTTCATCGATACCCCAGGTCACGAGACCTTTACCGCAATGCGTGCTCGCGGTGCAAAGGTCACCGATATTGTCATCTTGATTGTTGCTGCAGACGACGGCGTTATGCCTCAGACCATTGAGTCTATTAACCACGCAAAGGCTGCTGGTGTTCCAATTGTTGTTGCAGTCAACAAGATTGATAAGCCAGGCGCAGATCCTACCCGCGTTCGTCAGGAGCTCACCGAGTACGGTGTTATTCCTGAGGAGTGGGGCGGACAGAACATGTTTGTTGACATCTCCGCTAAGCAGAATTTGGGCATCGACGATCTTCTCGAGACCATTCTTTTGCAGGCAGATGTCCTTGAGCTGAAGGCCAATCCAGACACCTTTGCTTCTGGTAACGTTCTTGAGGCTAAGCTTGACCGCGGTCGCGGTTCTGTTGCTACTGTTTTGGTTACACGCGGTACACTCCACATCGGCGATGCTCTTGTTGCTGGTATGGCCTTTGGTCGCGTCCGTGCAATGCTTGATCCTAAGGGCAACGCAGTCACTACCGCAGGTCCTTCTGACGCAGTTGAGATTCTTGGTCTGCAGACCGTTCCTGGCGCAGGCGATGAGTTCCGTGTCTTCCAGGAGGAGCGCGACGCTCGTGAGCTTGCTGATCAGCGTGCTCTTAAGGCTCGTATTGAGGAGCAGAACCGTGTTAAGCACGTTACCCTTGAGAACCTCTTTGACACCATGGCTGACCGTGACGTCAAGGAACTCAACCTCATCATCAAGGCTGATGTTCAGGGCTCCATCGAGGCTCTCCAGGACTCCCTGGACAAGATGGACCAGTCTGAGGTTCGTATCAGCACCATCCACTCCGCTGTTGGTGGAATCACCGAGACTGACGTTGTTCTCGCTGATGCATCCAACGCAATCATCATTGGCTTTGGTGTCCGTCCAGATGCAAAAGCCAAGCTTGCTGCAGAGCGCGTAGGCGTTGAGATTAGAACCTATAGCGTTATCTACAAGGCAATCGAAGAGATTGATGCTGCTCGTATTGGTATGCTTAAGCCAACTGAGCAGGAAGTTCAGACTGGCGTTGCTGAGGTCCGCGATACCTTCAAGGTTCCTAAGGTTGGTATTGCTGCCGGCTGCATGATTTCTGAGGGCGAGATTTCTCGCGACGATAACATCCGACTTATTCGTGACGGTTTTGTTGTCTACGACGGAAAGATTGCATCGCTCAGGCGCTTTAAAGACGACGTTAAGAGCGTTAAATCCGGCTATGAATGCGGTATTGGCCTTGAGAACTTCCAGGACATCAAGCCTGGCGACCAGCTTGAGGGCTATCGCATTGAGCAGGTGGCTCGTACCGAGTAAGAAGGGACAGCATGAAACAGAATCAGTTTTCTCGTCGTACTAATGAGATTGCTCGAGAAAAGCTCAGCTGGATCCTTTTATTTGAGATTTCCGACCCTGATCTCCAGCTTGTGACTGTCACAAGCTGTGAGGTCTCGGTTGATAAGTCCTTTATGCGCGCCTATGTAAGCTGTGAGCCTGATCGCTACGAGAAGGTCCTCGCAGCTCTCAAGCGTGCAAAGGGTAGGATTCGCTCGCTTTTGGGTCATGCGCTGAACTGGCGTGTAACCCCTGAGCTTGATTTCAAAATTGATACCACTACCGATGAGGCTGAGCGTATTGCTCAGGCCCTTGAGGTTGTTCCACCAACGCTTGGTGTTGAGAAAGACGAGTTTGGATACCCTCTAGCTTCTGATGAAGAGAATTCTGACGAGGAGGCGTAAGTAAGTGACGTCACTGAATACAAAAGTCAGTCGTCCAGAGTTTGACGAGGTTATAGCTCTGATTGAGCAGGCCTCGTCAATCGTCGTTTGCGCACATACTTCTCCTGACGGAGATGCTATTGGCTCTGGATTAGCACTTTCTTCCATTATTCAGAGAAGATGGCCTAGCAAAACTGTCACTAATCTTTTGGCAGATGCTGATGGGGAAGTACCACGTATTTACAAGTTTCTTGATGGTACTGACAGTTTTGTGCCTGCAAATAAGTACGAGGGTACTCCAGACCTTTTTATCTGCGTAGACCTATCTACTGCAGGTCGCTTGGCTGATGCAGAAGCGCTGATGGAGCGCTCTAAGACGGTAGCAGTGCTTGACCATCACCCTTACAACAACGTGTATTGGAACGCAGGACTTGTGCGTCCTGATGCAGCGGCAACCGGTGTCATTATCACCGAGTTTGCCTGTCATTTGGGTGCAAAGCTTGTTCCCTCAGAGGCACAATGTCTTATGTGTGCCCTGGTAACTGATACTGGCCGTTTCCAGTACCAAAACGCTGACGGCGAGGCTTTTGAGGTTGCAAGTTTGCTGGTAGAAGCAGGTGCTTCTCCATCTCAGATTGCACTTCATGTCTACCAGAGTGATCGCTTGGCCTACCTTCACCTTGCCGCTAAGGTTATGGGTCGTATTCGTACCTTTGGTGAGGGTCGTGTTGCCTACAGCTATGTCACTACGGCAGATCTTTCTGCATCAGGCGTTCCTCTTGCCGAGATGGATGGTCTGGTAGACATTGTGCGCTGCGTTGAGGGAACAGAAATTGCTCTCTTCCTCAAAGAGGTAGCTGGTGGAAAGGTTCGCGGCAATCTGCGTTCCAAGTCCAAACTTGATATTTCCGGCGTAGCTCGCCAAATGGGTGGCGGCGGACATACTGCTGCTGCAGGCTTTACCGCTGAAGGTACCATTGACGACGTATTCACCCAGATAGTTCCTCTGCTTATTGATCTTCTCGCGCTTGACAAGGAGTCATAGGTGAAGCGAGGAGCAAGTGGAATTAACGCACTTATTGCAGTTGACAAGCCGCTTGGCTTGACCAGCCATGACGTGGTTTCTCGCGTTCGCCGTGCATTTGGCGAGAAACGCGTGGGACATGCAGGCACTTTGGATCCTAATGCAAGTGGCGTGCTGGTAGTGGGCATTGGACTTGCTACAAAGCTTTTGGGCCTTCTGACGCTTGACCGCAAGGGATATGTAGCCGACATTTCGTTTGGGGCTCGTACCTCAACCGATGATGCAGACGGTCAGGTTGTAGCCACTGCTACTGTCCCAGAAAATCTGTGCGATGAAGAGTTTGCTCGCGCTGCATGCGCAAAGCTGGTGGGTACGGTAGACCAGCTTCCACCTGCAGTTTCTGCAATCTCAGTTGACGGCAAACGTGCATATCAGCTTGTTCGTGAAGGTAAGACGCCAGAGCTTGCGGCTCGTAGAGTCTCTATTTACGACGCTACGCTTTTGGCAGTGCGCAAACCTTCTACTACGGATGAATCACTGGTATGGACGGTTGCGTTTGACGTTTCAAAAGGCACCTACATTAGAAGTATTGCTCGAGACCTTGGTCAGTCTCTTGGAACAGAGGCTCATATTAGTGGCCTGAGAAGGACGTTCTCTGGTCCAATCACGCTCGGTAGCTGCGCTTTATTAGAAGAACTTGAACAAAGCCCAGCTCAGGTGCTTGAAGCTAAACACCTCAATCCAACTGAGGTTCTGGGATACCCTGTGCACAGGTTGACTGCAGCAGAATACAAGTGTGTTGAGGTTGGAAAACGTTTTGGTATTCCAGAAGATCTCTCTGAGATTGCTCATAACTCGCTGGTCAGCCTTGTGTGGAATGAGACTCTCGTAGGAATTTGGTCAAGGCAGGGCTCCTGCCTTGTCTGCCAGACAAACTTCTCTCAAGGTATTTTGTGTAAGTAAGGATGCATGTTGAACAAGGTAGAACGCATAGCACAATCCGTTTTGTATAGAAGTGAGTTTCCGGCTCCACGTGAGCTTGGTGATGCCGATTTCTATACCTTGCGTTCTGATTGCTACAAGCAACCTTGCGTGTGCGTGCTTGGTGTCTTTGACGGACTTCATGAGGGCCACCAAGGGCTTCTCGCTAGCGCAAAAAAGGACGCCGAAGCTCGCAATGTACCACTTGTTGCTGTGACGTTTCTGCCAGACCCTGTTGAGGTGCTGTTTGATGGGTCTCCTCGACGATTACTCTCGGGAGAAGATAGACTTCGTGCACTTGCCGCATGGGGAGTGGATGGCATCTTGGTACATCACTTTACCCGCGAGTTTGCGGCATTGAGCGCTACGCAATACGTTGAGGACAAGCTGCTTCCAAGTGTTTCGGCTGTGTCCGTTCATGTGGGTTCTGACTTTGGCCTGGGCGCACAAGGAGCTGAAGGAAGCGCGTTGCTCACCTCGCTTGGGCATAAGCATGGCTTTGAAGTTCACGCCCATGAGCTCTTTTGCTCAGGTGGACAGAAAATCTCTGCAACTCGCATTAGGGACTTGCTTGAGCAGGGTAAAGTTGAGGAAGCGGCAAGCCTGTTGGGCCGCTGGCACTTTGTGAGTGGCGTAGTCAAACACGGTCGAGGCCAGGGTACTGGTTTTGGCTTTCCAACTGCAAATGTTTCGCTTGACCTGCGTGATTGCATTCCTCAAGATGGCGTGTATGCGTGCTATGTGGTTCACGGCGCAACAGCATGGCCCGCTGCGGTTAATGTGGGAAAAGCTCCGTCATTTGAGTCTCAAACAGGACCTTTACTTGAAGCTAACCTCCTAGGTTTTAGCGGCAACTTATATGATTCGCAGGTTCAAACAGTATTTGTGAAGAGACTGAGGGAATCTAAAAAATTTGATTCGCTTGAAGAGCTCAAGTGTGCCGTTCGTGGAAATATAGATTGGGTAGCCCAGAATCTGGGTACGACTTCATATAACTTAGGAAGCGGGGAGGTGGAAGATGATAACTGACGAAGATAAAGAGCGCGTAAGACAAGCCACAGATTTTGTCACGCTTGTTTCCGAGACAGTTGAGCTAAAACCCCGAGGTCAGGACTATTGGGGGTGCTGTCCTTTCCACCAAGAAAAAAGCCCATCATTCAAGATAAATCCTTCTACGGGTCTCTGGCACTGCTTTGGCGCTTGCTCCGAAGGTGGAGACGTCTTTAGCTATGTCATGAAGCGAGAAAATCTAGATTTTCCTGACGCTATCAGATATCTTGCCGATAAAGCTGGAATTACCCTTACAGAAGAGGCTCATGTTTCTAAGGGTCCCCGCAAGAATCGCTTAATTGAGTGCCTTACCGAGGCCGAGAATTACTTCCATTCCATGCTTATGCGCGGAAGGGGAGAAGGTCCTGAGGCGGCGCGTGCATATCTCTCTGGTCGCGGATTTGGAGCAGCTGTCTGTAAGCGCTGGAAGCTGGGATATGCTCCTGGTAGAGGCGCGCTTGTAGCGCACCTGCGTAAATGTGGCTATACCACGCAAGAGATGATTGCTGCCAACCTTGCTGTTGAGCGTAATGGTCGCATCAGCGACTGGTTCTATGATCGAGTGATGTTCCCTATCCACGACGAGCAGGGCAGAACCATTGCTTTTGGTGGCCGAATTACTAAAAAGGTAGAAAATGCTCCCAAGTATCTAAATACCAGGGACACTTCCGTCTTTAATAAAGGCAAGCACCTCTTTGCCTACGACGTGGCAAAAGAGACTATTGCAGCTCAGTCTGAGGCCATAATTTGTGAGGGCTACACAGATGTTATTGCCATGCACGAGGCTGGCTTTACTAATACCGTGGCAGCTCTTGGCACCGCATTTACGTCTGAGCATGTCAAGCTTATTGATCGCCAGCGTGCGCGCAAGATTATTTGCATGTTTGATGGTGACGCCGCAGGCCAACACGCTGCCGCGCGTGCTATTAAATTTATCGATAAAACAACCGCTGCGTTTCTTTGCGTTGTTTTGCCAAATAATCAGGACCCCATGGAGTTTCTCGCCGAGTCTGGTGCAGAAAAACTGCGTCCCATCTTAGACTCTGCTCGTCCACTCATGGACTTTGTCTTTGACGCTACAACCGCACAGTTTGACTTATCCGTGCCTGGTGGTCGAGTCAAGGCGCTTGAAGCTTTAGCATCCTTATTGGCTCCGCTTAAGACATCAGTACTTCTGAGCGAGTATGCACTTCGTGTGTCTGACCTGCTTCATATTGACGTTGAGGAAGCAAAGCGCGCAATTAAAGCTGCACCTATTCAAGATGATTCGTTGGATTCTCGCACTTCAAAGGCAGCACGCAAACAGCCTCAGAAGAGTGCGGCCAACTCTTCGTACAACTCAACTTCCAAGACTTCAACGTATACTGACGGTCCTTCATACGATGATGTCCCACTGTATGACGAGGTTCCGCCATATGACGAGGCATCTTCGTATGGTGTTCCTGCTGATGCTTACGTTTCGCGCGGTTCGCAGGGGCTTTCCGCGGAAGACCGCAGACAGGTCAACTCAGAACTTGAGCTTTTAAGCGCTATGGCAACAAATCTGTCCTTGGTGCGAGAGTATCAAGACCGCATTGCAGACTTTGTGTGGGCTGATGCTCGCCATCAAACCATGGCATGGGCAATGCTTGCTACTCCAGAGGGAGCTACACCAGCGCAGGTAGTTGCTGCAGCTGCGGCTGTCGAACCAAATGCGGCAGCTATTCTTTCGTCTGGACGCGTGATATCTGAGGGCAACTCCGATACACGCCGCTCACTTGAGTTTATTGTTGATACCGTTGACTACTACTCAGTGCAGCGCAAATTGCGAGAAATTCGTTCTAATTTGCGTTCCAGTTCTTATGCAGGGGAGTCTTCTGACGGAACTCTGGCAGAAGAGCAGCTTGCCGCTGCACAAGCACTTCAGACACGAGCGTTGGAGTTAGGCAAGAGACTTACTTCAGGGCAATAAAAATACTCATTTTATGAGGATGCTACTCATCTGATTTTTTATAAATTAAAATGAGTAGTTTGATTAGGTAGAGAAACTTTTGGGTATAAAGATTTGCGCTAATCTATCGAAAGGATATTTGTGGCTGCAAAAAAGGCAAATGACGAGGTCAAACTCTCAGATGAGCTTACTAAAATTGTTGATGATCTGGTAAGTTCTTCAAAGTCTAACGGTAGTATCAGCGAAGACGATATTCAGGTTGCCATTCGTGACGTTGACGTTAACGATGATGAGCTTTCTGACCTGTATGATTCGCTGCGCGTTAAAGGTGTTGAGATTACTACCGCATCTGAAGCAACCGTTTCTTTCGCCATTGAAGATGACGCCGTAGAGGACGATTTTTCATCCGATGATGACTTGGATGACTCTTCTGATTTTGAAGATGAAGATGATGAAGATTTTGATGCCGTAAATGAGGCTCGCGAGGTCAAAGAGGCTCTCCGCTCTGTTTCTAAGGCAAAAGTCTCCAAGCCAAAACGTTCTTCTCGCGCTCGTGCTCGCCGTTCAGATACCACTACGGTTATGCTTACCGGCGATCCTGTCCGCATGTATCTTAAAGAGATTGGTAAGGTAGACCTGCTTACTGCATCAGAAGAGGTTCACCTTGCTATGAAGATTGAGGCAGGTACTGCAGCTTCTCAGAAGCTGGAGGACTTTGAAGATGGCCTCATCGAGCTTAACCGCGCAGAGCAGCGCCGCCTCATGCGTATTGAGTCTGTAGGACTTGATGCTAAGCAGCAGCTTATTTCTGCAAACCTTCGTCTTGTTGTCTCGATTGCAAAGCGCTATGTTGGCCGCGGTATGCTGTTCCTTGACCTTATCCAGGAAGGTAACCTTGGCCTTATTCGTGCTGTCGAGAAGTTCGATTACACCAAGGGCTTTAAGTTCTCAACATATGCTACCTGGTGGATTCGTCAGGCAATTACCCGTGCTATTGCAGACCAGGCACGTACCATTCGTATTCCTGTCCACATGGTAGAGACAATCAACAAGCTGATCCGTGTTCAGCGTCAGCTTCTGCAAGATCTTGGTAGAGATCCTACCCCAGAAGAGATTGGCGCAGAAATGGGTATGTCTCCTGATCGCGTTCGCGAAATCCAGAAGATTAGCCAGGAGCCTGTCTCTCTTGAGACGCCTATTGGTGAAGAAGAAGATTCGCAGCTTGGAGACTTTATTGAGGATTCTTCAGCTGTTGCTCCACCAGATGCAGCTTCTGATTCAATGCTTCGTGAGCAGCTTGAGCAGGTTCTTGACGGCCTTGCTGATCGTGAGCGTAAGGTTATTAAGTTCCGCTTTGGTCTTGAGGATGGCCACCCTCGCACGCTTGAAGAGGTAGGCAAGGAGTTTGGAGTTACGCGTGAGCGTATTCGCCAGATTGAGTCCAAGACCTTGGCAAAGCTTCGTCATCCTTCTAGGTCCGGCCGTCTTAAGGACTATATGGAGGAGTAGCTTCTTGGTTTAGGTATGCAAGAGATTGTGCAAGAAGAATTTGACTAAATTTTTTCTAAAAAATGCTTGCATGGTTTGGAATGTCTCTCTATACTTAAACACCGCTGAGAAGCACACATATTCCCCGATGGCGCAGCGGTAGCGCAGCTGACTGTTAATCAGCGTGTCGCAGGTTCAAATCCTGCTCGGGGAGCCAGAATTTTCAAGACCAGGCAATGCCTGGTCTTTTTTGTAAGAAGAGCTGTTCTGCTTTTCTCGCATTAGGCAGATTTTTATATGCTGATTTGAAGAGGACGATTTTCTCGACAATTTGGTCATTTGACCGATTTTTCTTTATTTATCCTCAAAAACTTCAAAATTGACACCGTAAAAGGTACAAAACATAACGCTTACGGTATTTCTGCAACCGTTGAGCGACATCTCACAAAGAGCTGTGATGAGATTTGTTAACGTACTCATTAAGGTCAGTGTTATGCAAAAGGCATAACAAATGAGAAAGGTCACTACTATGGATGTGTCTCGTCGCAGTTTTCTAAAGTTCTGTGGTCTAGGCGTTCTTAGCGTTGGTGGATCTAGCGTTCTTGCAGCTTGCGCACCTAGCGAGAAAAAAGAGGAAGGCGCTAAAGATGCAAAGGTAGAGAACAAGGATAAGCCTGTTGTCTTCTTTAACCGCCAGCCTTCCAACAGCTCCACTGGTGAGCTTGATACAAACACTCTTAACTTCAACAAAGACACTTATTACGTTGGCTTTGATGCAGTTCAGGGTGCAGAGCTCCAGGGCCAGATGGTTCTTGATTACATCAAGGCTCACGCAGCTGAGCTTGATCGCAACAAGGATGGCATCATTGGTTACGTTCTTGCAATTGGTGACATTGGTCACAACGACTCTATCGCTCGTACTCGTGGTGTCCGTAAGGCACTTGGTACTGGCATCGAGAAGGACGGCAAGATTATTTCCGATCCAGTAGGCACCAACACCGATGGCTCCGCTTCTGTTGTTCAGGACGGCAAGCTTGAGGTCGGCGGCAAGTCCTACACCATCCGTGAGCTTGCTTCTCAGGAGATGAAGAACACCGCTGGTGCAACATGGGATGCTGCAACCGCTGGTAACGCAATTGCTGCTTGGTCTTCTTCCTTCGGCGATCAGATTGATGTTGTTGTTTCCAACAACGACGGTATGGGCATGTCCATCTTCAACGCATGGTCAAAGGCTCAGAAGGTCCCAACCTTTGGTTACGACGCTAACTCTGACGCTGTTGCAGCTATTGCTGACGGCTATGCAGGCACCATTTCCCAGCACCCAGATGTTCAGGCTTACCTGACTCTCCGCCTGCTCCGCAACGCTCTTGACGGCGCTGACATCAACACCGGCATTGAGTCCGCAGACGACGCTGGCAACAAGATTGACTCCAAGGACTACAAGTATGTTGCAGACCAGCGTTCTTACTACGCTCTCAACCTTGCAGTTACCGCTGAGAACTACAAGGATAACCTTGACGCAACCACTACCTATCCAGAGGCTTCTAAGCAGCTGAGCGCAGACAAGCACCCAGAGAAGAAGGTTTGGCTCAACACCTACAATTCTGGCGATAACTTCCTTGGCTCAACCTATGTTCCACTGCTCAAGAAGTATGCTCCACTGCTCAACCTCAACGTTGAGTTCATCGCAGGCGATGGCCAGACTGAGTCCAACATTACCAACCGTCTTGGCAACCCTGACGAGTACGATGCATTTGCATTCAACATGGTTAAGACCGACAACGGTTCTTCCTATACCCAGCTGCTTAAGTAATTAAGTAGTCGATAGCACGAAACAATACCGGAGGGGAGACACCTGCTCTCCTCCGGTGTTCTCGCGAATAAGCGCAATAACTTAGCGAGATAAGGGGTGATTACATGGCAGATACAGAAAACGATATCGTTCTAACAATTGATGGAATGAGCAAGTCCTTTGGACGTAACCGCGTTCTGGATCACATTTCAATGAACGTACGCCGTGGAACCGTTATGGGTCTTATGGGAGAGAACGGCGCAGGCAAATCTACCATGATGAAGTGCCTGTTTGGTACGTATCAAAAAGATGAAGGCAAGATATTTCTTGACGGCAAAGAGGTTAATTTCTCTGGACCAAAAGACGCACTTGAGAATGGCGTCGCAATGGTTCACCAGGAGCTTAACCAGTGCCTTGATAGAAATGTTGTAGATAACTTGTTCCTTGGTCGCTATCCCGTTAATGCAATGGGTGTTGTCGACGAGGGACGCATGAAAAAAGAAGCAAACGAGCTCTTTAGGCGTCTGGGCATGACGGTTGATCTAACTCAGCCTATGAAGAACATGTCAGTATCTCAGCGTCAGATGTGCGAGATTGCAAAGGCAATTTCTTACAACGCTAAGATTATTGTTCTTGATGAGCCTACTTCTTCGCTTATGACTCAAGAGGTCGAGAAACTCTTTGAGATGATTCGTATGCTCAAAGAGCAGGGAATTTCACTGGTCTACATCTCTCACAAGATGGATGAGATCTTTGAGATTTGCGACGACATTTCAGTTCTTCGTGACGGTAAGCTTGTTATGACCAAGCGCTCTGATGAGACCAACATGAATGAACTTATCTCTGCAATGGTTGGCCGCTCACTTGAAAATCGCTTCCCAGATGTTACTAATACACCTGGTAAGACGTATCTTTCTATTCAGCACCTTTCAACTAAATACGAGCCATACCTTCAAGACGTCACTTTTGACGTAAGGAAGGGCGAGATCTTTGGTCTGTATGGTCTTGTCGGCGCTGGTAGAACAGAGCTTCTTGAGACAATCTTTGGTGTAAGAACCAGAGCTGCAGGTCGTGTCTATGTCAACGGGCACCTTATGAACTTCTCGACAGCTGCAGAGGCAATGGATCACGGCTTTGCCATGATTACCGAGGAGCGCAAGGCAAACGGCCTATTCCTTAAGGGCGATTTGACGTTTAACACAACCATTGCAAACTTGAACCAGTACAAGTCTGGTCCAATCCTTTCTGATCCTAAGATGACTAAGGCTACCGTCAACGAGCTCAAGGTTATGAACACCAAGGCTCAGGGTCCATCAGATTTGATTTCAAGTCTTTCTGGCGGCAACCAGCAGAAGGTCATTTTTGGTAAGTGGCTCGAGCGCTATCCTCAGGTTTTCCTGATGGACGAGCCTACTCGTGGTATTGATGTTGGTGCTAAATATGAGATCTACCAGCTCATTATTGATATGGCTAAGAGCGGTACCACTATTATCGTAGTCTCTTCGGAGATGCCAGAGATTTTGGGAATTACCAACCGTATTGGCGTTATGTCCAACGGCAGACTCTCGGGCATCGTAAATACCAACGAGACAAATCAAGAAGAACTCCTGCGCCTCAGCGCAAAGTACCTGTAGGAGAGGATGATACAAATGCCAAAAACAGGTGGATCTGTTCTGACGGCCGAGCAGGAAAAAGAGCTGCTAAAGCCTATTGATCAGAAGATTGGTTCCATTCAGGCTCAGATTGATGAGCTTCGCGCAAATGGTACCAACAAAGTAATTTCAACACTGAGCGCTATTGAGTCAACAAAGCGCGATAAGTCTATCTCTGCCGAAGAGCGCAACACGCTTATTGAAGGCTACAAGGCTGAGCTGGAGCTTGCAAAGAAGGTTGAGTCCGAGAACAGCGCTCAGGTCTCCAAGCTTATTGCAGAGGCCGAGGCTTATCTCAAGGAGCACTACAAGAGCGAGTATCTTGAGCCAGTTAAGGCAAGCTGTGTCGTAGAGAAGGAGCAGGCTAAGCAGAATTACGCTGCTGCTCTTGAGCGCCTCAAGAAGGAGCACGAAGAGGCTATCAGCAAGACTTCTGATGCTCAGGAAATCAAGGACGAGAAGTACGTCTATAAGAACCGTCAGTTTGATGCAAAGGTTAACTATCAGAAAGACCTTCAGCGCATCAAAGACCGTGCTCACAATGCATTTAGCCATGAGTATCACCTCATCGACCTTCTCAGGATGTCTAAGTTCACTCCACTGGAGTCTCAGGCTCAGAAGTGGGAGAACTACAAGTACACCTTCAACACCCGTTCATTCTTGCTTCAGAACGGTCTGTACATTGTTATTCTCCTGGTATTTATTGCCCTTTGTATCATTACCCCAGCAGTCAAGGGCACTCAGCTTCTGACATACTCCAACGTCATCAACATTCTTCAGCAGGCATCGCCTCGAATGTTCCTGGCTCTTGGTGTAGCTGGATTGATTCTGCTTACCGGTACTGACCTGTCTATTGGTCGTATGGTTGGTATGGGCATGACCGCTTCAACCATCATCATGCACCAGGGCATCAATACTGGCCAGGTCTTTGGTATTACTTTTGATTTTACTGGTGTTCCAATTCCTGTCAGAATCATCATGGCTCTGGTTACCTGTATTGTCCTGTGCACGTGCTTTACCAGTATTGCTGGCTTCTTTACCGCTAAGTTTAAGATGCACCCATTCATCTCGACCATGGCTAACATGCTTATCATCTTTGGTATTGTTACCTATGCTACAAAGGGTGTTTCATTCGGCGCTATTGAGCCATCCATTCCAGACATGGTTATTCCACGAATTGGTAAATTCCCATCCATCATTTTGTGGGCAATCGCAGCTATCGCTATTGTTTGGTTCATCTGGAATAAGACAACTTTTGGTAAGAACCTCTATGCTGTAGGTGGAAACCCTGAGGCAGCAGCTGTTTCTGGTATTTCAGTCTTTAGAGTTATGGTTGGCGCTTTTGTCATGGCTGGTATCCTCTATGGATTTGGTTCATGGCTCGAGTGCATGCGTATGGTCGGCTCTGGCTCTGCAGCTTACGGACAGGGTTGGGACATGGACGCAATCGCGGCCTGCGTTGTTGGTGGCGTTTCGTTCACCGGTGGTATTGGTAAGATCTCCGGCGTTACCGTGGGTGTTCTTATCTTCACCGCACTGACTTACGCACTGACCATTCTTGGTATCGACACCAACCTTCAGTTTGTCTTCTCGGGCGTCATTATCCTGACTGCAGTTACCCTTGACTGCTTGAAGTACGTCCAGAAGAAGTAGTCCACTACTACGTGCAAGTTTCGAGGCGTCTACTTACGTAGACGCCTCTTTTTTCGGCAAAAAACGGTGCCTGCACGTTAAGGAAAAGTGGCTTTACGGGGAAATTACAAAGCAGCTGGTAAACTAAGGTATCTCTTCGGACATATGTCCTTTTATGATTTTCGCACCACACCTATGACAGATAATCTGCAAAAATTGGCGAGAAAAGCACACCTAAGGCTGATATTCTGCAGATTTAGAGAGAAATAACACACCTATGACAGAAAATATGTTAACTATCGACAGATTATTTGACTTTGGTGTGCTTGGGTTTCTCGATACATGCAGATTATCAGTTATAGGTGTGGTCAGAGCATTGAACGGAGCTATTTCCGACAGATTATCCGACATAGGTGTGCTAGAAGAGTTAACCAGATTCCACATCCAACAGAATATCCGTCTCTACGGTGCTTATACGTTTTTTAACTGTCGCAGGCTGCTGGTTTGGCGGTAAAAAACAAGAGGACCGATCTTCTCGGCCCTCTTGCTGGGTGATTTATGCGATTGTGACGTGCGGTTCGTTGTAAGCTGCGTGTGAACCTTCGGATAGCAGTAACTACAGACTCTCAAGGAAGCGATGTTGCGCGGCTCGTCCTTCTTCGTCCCATTTGAATACACCGGCGTCTTCAAGGACGTGCGAGAAGACAATACCAACCTCGTCATAGATATACTTTTTGAGCTGTTCGGACGAGAGGGAAGCGTTGCCCTTGCTGGATCCGTCACCCTGTTCAAGCAACTTGGCGTAAATCTGGCGCGCCCAGTCGGCGTGGGAGATTGTAGTAGAGTCCGTGGTCAACTGACCGTAGACGGCATTGGCTTTCTTGTCATTTGCCAGGCACTGCTCCATAACTGACTGAACTTTGTTGAGTTCTGGCACAAGGCGAGGAGGAAGTACGGCAAGGCCCATAACCTCGATGAGGCCGATATTCTCTTTCTTGATGTGGTGATACTCGGCATGTGGATGGAAGATGCCAAGCGGATGTTTTTCGCTGGTAATGTTGCAGCGCAATGCAAGGAAGACCTCGTAGATGCCATCTTCCAGCTTGCGAACAACAGGGGTAACCGTGTTGTGGGGCTCGCCGTTAGTTTCTGCATAAACAGAGACGGATTCGTCGGTATAGGAGCGCCATGCAGTGATAATAAACTCCGCAGTTTTGAGCGCTTCTTCTCGACTGGTGGAGGAGAGGCGGAGAACAGAGAGCGGCCACTTGAGGATCGCGCCCGCTACCTCGGGGAACTGCCTGAGTTCAAACTCTTCCGCAACTTCCGCGCGCATCATAGGGAACTCGTAACATCCGCCCTGGTAGTGATCGTGCGAGAGGATCGATCCACCCACAATAGGCAGGTCGGCATTAGAGCCAATAAAGTAGTGGGGGAATCTATCCACAAAGTCAAAGAGATTGACGAGCGCCTCGTGATCAATGTGCATAGGAATGTGATCCGAGTTCATAGCAATGCAATGCTCATTGAAGTACGCGTATGGACTGTACTGGAATCCCCAACGATGCTGATTGAGTTCAATGGGGATGATGCGCAGGTTTTGCCTAGCAGGATGAGCACCCGCGCCAGACGAAGCGCCGCGTCCGGAGTAGCCCTCGTTATCCAGGCAGAGTTGGCATGCGGGGTACTTCTCGCCAGAAGTGTTTTGAGCCGTTTTAGCTGCTGCAATCTCACGAGGATCTTTTTCTGGCTTGGAGAGGTTGATGGTAATCTCCAGGTCTCCCCAGGTAGTTGGTGTAGTCCAGGTGATGTTTCTAGCAATGGCGCTTCTTCTGACATAGCCGGCATCACAGCAGAGCGTGTAGAACCAGTCAGTTGCCGCGCGAGGTCCCTCAGAAGCGTACAACTCGTTGAAATGGCGTGCGACCTCGGAAGGTTTTGGCATCAGAAGGCCCATAACGCGCATGGCAAAAGAGTCTTCGCCGCTCTGGGTGTTCTCGGCAAGTCCATGAGAAACAGCTAGACGGGCAAGTTCGGCAAGCGTCTGATCAAGGTCAAACGCCGCCAGGTCAATTTTCTCCCAAGACTTAACGGGAGCAGGACCCTCGTACGAGAGCATATCCAACAGCGCGTTATAGCACCAGGTCAGATCCTCAGTCTGAATAAGTCCACGCTCGCATGCATATGCGACAAGCTGCTGAATGCAAAGCGCGCTTTCATTGTCTGCTACAGCCATTGTGCACAAGCTCCCTGGTCAGAGATAGCGTAGTGGCGGCATGCACCTTCGCCAAACCACTGGTTCATCTGTGCAATAAAGGTCTCAACAAGGGCGAGAGGAACAAAGCACTGGATAGAGCCACCAAAACCGCCGCCGTGAATGCGAACGGCACCAGAACCTTTCAAGATGCTCTCGGCCAAGCCAAGAGCAAGCATTGCTGGCTGATATGAGCCAGAAGTAGAAACGTTCTGCAGGTACATGCCGGAGCTTGCGCCGGAAGCGTTGGTGAGCGCAATAAAGGACTCAATATCAGAGTTCTGAAGATCTGCCCATCTCTTGTCTACTAGGTCATTCTCGTACCAGTAGTGAATAGCGCGGAGAAGGGCGCGGTCTCCAAGCTCTTCTCGCAGCTCATTAACGCGAGCTTGGAAGTCCTCAACGGGAACCTCTGAGAGGCGAGTCTTGCCAAAGGCTGCTGCAACTTTCTGCATCTCAACAGGGACAGCGGCGTACTCATCTGTGAAGGCAACATGGTCGCAGCCGACATCGACAAGGCAGAGTGCATAGCCGTAATCCTCAAAGTTAAGGTCCAGCTTTTCTGCCTTGGGCTCTGCGGAATCCTCAAAGTTCATGAAGGCAAGGCCGCCAAGACAAACAGCAAGCTGATCCATAAGGCCGCAAGGCTTGCCAAAGTAAACGTTTTCTGTGTTCTGGCTCATCTGAGCAAGCTTAACCGCAGAAATCTCGCTGCCGCCTTCCCAGAGCGCTTCCATTGCGCGACCTGCTGCAGCCTCAAAAGCAGCAGAGGAAGAAAGTCCACCGCCACCAGGAACATTACTTACTACTGCCATGTCAAAGCCGGATGGCTCAAAACCAAGTTTGACCAGGTTTGCTGCCATACCGCGAACAATAGCCTTAGTGCTCAGATACTCAGCTTCGGTGGGCTCAAGATTTGTGTAGTCAACCTCAAAAGGATCATATCCCACGCTGGCAACACGAATAACGCCCAGGTTGTTAGGGGCGCAAATTGCATCAATAGCAACGTCTAAGGCACCAGCGATGACATGACCGCCCTCGTGGTCTGTGTGGTTTCCTGCAATCTCGGAGCGACCAGGCGCATGTACCGCAAGATAGCGGTCAGCTTTTCCAAACATTTGCTCAAAGTGCTCTTTTGCGCGATTGAGCTGAGCTGTGGTTTTCTCGTCAAACGTGTGAGCCATGGTGTTCCTTTCCCTTTAGTGCCGTGAAGCTACAGGTACCTTAAAAGAATCGATAAACAATTTGCGAGCTGTAAGGCTGCTCAGGCGTGCAAGTAGGCTGAGGCCACTCTGCATGATGAGCACAATCTGGATAAAACTCGCTCTCAAATGCAAAACCAGCATGAGGCTTATAGATGGCGCCATCTTTTGCGCGAGCCTCATCAATCCAGTTGCCGGTATACAGATGGGCGCCAGGAACGGTAATTTGAATTTCTAGTGAGCGTCCGCTTTCTGATGTGGCGAGAAGAGCGGGGCGTAGCTGGCCATTTTCATAGTTAGTAATGGCAAAGCAGTGATCATAGCCACGAGCAATTTTGAGCTGCTCATTATCTGCGTCAAGATCTTTGCCAATGGTCTTAGGTGTGCGGAAATCAAAAGGAGTTCCTGCAACAGAATCTACGGTTCCTGCAGAAACTGAGTCATCTCGTAGAGGCAGATATGAGTCTGCTTGGATAGTAAGTTGGTGACCAAGAACATCACCAGAATCATGACCGTTGAGGTTAAAGTAGACATGGTTGGTCATGTTTACAAAAGTTGTAGCATCAGTTGTGCAGGTATACGTAAGATTTAGCGTTGACTGTGAGGCTTCTTCAACAAGCGTATAGGCTGCGGTAATATGACGGTTTCCTGGCAGTCCATATTCTCCATCTACCAGGTCAATGCTAAAGGTTACCGTATTATGCGCTTCATCGATTTCTGCCTGCCAAATGCGCTTATGGATACCAGCAACAAGATCAGTGTGCAGGTTATTTTGATTGTCTGGACCGTTGTTTTTAGGAAGGTGATAGACAACTCCATTAAGCGGGATTTCTGCTTTATCTGCTCGATTAGCAGAAGGTCCAATGGAAGCGCCAAAACAAGCTGGGTTATCTAAATACAAGTCAAACAAGCCATAGCCAAGAACGACATCTGCTTGTGTGCCATAGATATCTGGTACAGAAATGCCAAGAATGGTTGCACCAAAATTACTCAATTTAACTGCTGAATGAGCGCCGCGAATAGTATAGGTAAGCGCAGCAGGGGAGTTAACAAAACTATCAAAAGGTCGAACATCAATCATCGGATACCTCCGAGATACCACTCATAGTGCATTACCCCTACTATGTTAACGTACTCATAACGAACCAACAGGAAATTATTAAATTTTCAGTCAGTGGTATTTTTGCGGGGGCAAACGGTTAGAGCGCAGGTCAAAAGTCCTTCTCGCCGAACGGTTCTTTTTTTACCGTGAGCGTTTAATTTGCTGATAAATATGCAATTTTATCGCGTTATGTCAATCTGCCTGTTAGTATGAGTACGTAAACAAGCAGATAATCGGAGGAATTCGTGACTCGCTCGTATAGTTCTAGCTCAAATAAGCGTTCTGTTTCAATGGCTGATGTTGCGCAAGTTGCTGGTGTTTCTCAGCAGACCGTTTCTCGTGTTGCTAATGGCGCTCAGAACGTCAGTAAGGCTACGCGAGAAAAAGTCCAGGCAGCAATGGAGTCTATGGGCTTTAGACCAAGCTTTGCAGGTAGATCGCTGAGGTCTGGCTCGTATCAATCGGTGGGACTTTGCTTGTATGACATTCGCGAATTTGGTAACTTAGCCACACTTGATGGCATTGTTTCTGCAGCTCGTGATCACGAATATGCAATTACGATGATTGAGAAAGGCTCCGACGACGGCTTGTGCCTGCAGGATATTTCTCATCGTATGTCAAATCTTCCCGTTGACGGCATGATTATCAGCATGAGCCTTATGGCATCAGACTTTGAATCATTTGTGCCTCAGCCAGGCCTTGGAACAGTCCTTCTTACCATGCACGAGCATCCCTATTGCACAACTGTTGACTCTGATCAGTATGGTTGCTCAAAGCTTGTTATTGACCACCTCTATGAGCTTGGTCACCGCAAAATCCGTTTTGTAGCAGGCCCTTCATACTCCATAGACTCGCAATTTCGCGAGAAGGGCTGGCGAGACGCCATGTCTGAGTACGGCCTGGAGATTGTTGAGCCACTTGCTGGCGATTGGACTGCTAACAGCGGCTATGAAATTGGCAAAAAACTGCGAGAAAACCGTGATTTTACTGCGGTGTATGCGGCAAATGACCAGATGGCGCTTGGTGTCATAGCTGCATTTGAAGAGGTAGGGCTCAGTGTGCCAGATGATGTCAGTATTGTTGGTGTCGACGACTCTCTTGAAGACTATCTGCCAAACTTCTCGTTGACAACCGTTCGCTTTAACTTGCTAGAGCGTGGCCGTGTAGCTCTTGAGCATGCAATTCGTGCATCTGAGCCAGGATACGAGCCTGAAGCAATTAGAATTGCTCCACAGCTTATTGTTCGTACCACCACAGCGGCACCACAGAAGTAGAGAAGTCTCTTAAAAAGTCGGGTTTCTCGCCATAATCAGCTATACTGTTCAGGCAATAGTTGATTAGAGGAGTTGTATGTCTGAGTCACCAAATAAAGAGTTAGGCTGGTCAGTTCAGGTTTCCTTGGATACGCATGAGATTCGTGCTGGAGAGACTGTAACTGCTACTCCTAAGATTATTGGTGCAGATCCTGAGGGCTTCAAATTTCACTACGTATGGAGCTTGAATGACCGGTGGGATGAGGGTTTTTGGGATACTACGGAGCACCAGTTTGGCGACTCAATTCCTAATACTTCGTGGACATACACCTTCCCAGAGCCTGGTCGTTATCATCTCTACATTGATGCATTTGATACACACAACAATCCTCAGACAGTTACTGCCTGGGTAGTTGTTGCTGGCGATGATGATTTTATGCGTCCACCGCTTCCATCTGAAGACGCAGAGACCGTTGTTGCGGTAAACGGCGTTTCGGAGATCTTTAACATTGCCTCTGAGCAGTTTAACTCTTTGAAAGAGTACTTTATTGCCTTTGCACGCGGTGAGGTTGCTTTTAAGGAATTCAAGGCTCTTGATGACATCTCGTTTGAGGTAAAGCGTGGCGAGGCTTTTGGCCTAGTGGGCACCAACGGTTCCGGCAAGTCTACCATGCTCAAAATCATTGCTGGCGTACTTGAGCCTTCTAAGGGAACTTGTGAGGTCAAGGGTACTATTGCGCCTCTTATTGAGCTTGGTGCTGGCTTTGACATGGAACTGACCGCTAAAGAGAACATCTACCTCAATGGCGCTCTTCTTGGTTACAAGAAGGAGTTTATTGACTCGCACTTTGACCAGATTGTAGAGTTTGCTGAGCTTGAGGGCTTTATGGACATGCCACTCAAGAACTACTCCTCTGGTATGGTGGCACGTATTGCCTTTGCAATTGCAACCGTTACAGAGCCTGACCTGCTCATTGTTGATGAGACGCTCTCGGTGGGAGACTTCCTTTTCCAGCAAAAGTGCGAGAACCGCATCAAAGAGCTGGTTGCTTCTAATAATGTTACGGTCCTTCTGGTTTCTCACTCCATTGACCTGGTCCAGCGCATTTGCGACCGCGCCATTTGGATTGAGAAGGGTAAGCAGCGCATGCTTGGTCCTGTAGACGAAGTTTGTGAAGCTTACGAGCACCTCAAGAGATAATTAAAATTCCTAACCAAAAGTTAGGTTCTGTACGAGTACAATATGTGTGTCTTTAAATGTGGTACGAGATACCCGTAAGGCTCATAGTCATAGTTTTGCCTTTTGGATACCTTGTGCCTGGTCAGGTGAGGTATCTTTTTTATTGGAGGCGCTATGGCTCAAGAAAGTTCGCACTCTCTCATTGTGGATGAGCAGTCCCTTGACCGCATGCTTACACGAATTGCTCACGAAATTGTCGAGAATAACGATTCAATTGAAAACGTTGCTCTCGTAGGCATTATTCGCCGTGGAGAAGTTTTGGCTTCTCGCCTTGCGGAAAAGATTTTGAGCTTTACCGGATGTAAGCCAAAAGTTGGCTCACTTGATATCAGTTTTTATCGCGATGATTTTAGAAGAAACACTGCACCGGTACTTCATGCAACTAATATCGATTTTGATATTACGGGCACAAGTGTTGTGCTGGTAGATGACGTTCTTCAGACCGGAAGAACTATCAGAGCAGCGCTTGACGCCCTCATTGATTACGGCCGCCCTGAGCGTGTCCAGCTGGCCGTAGTAGTTGATCGCGGTCACCGCGAGCTTCCTATTAGACCTGACTATGTGGGAAAGAACGTTCCTTCATCAAAGAGCCAGGTAGTCAGCTTAAATGTTAAAGAAATTGATGGTCAGGACTGCGTCTTGCTGTACGAAGCTGACTTTTCTGACCCCTTTATTGAGGGAGGAAACTAATGCTTTCGGTTAAACATTTGATTGATACAAACAGTTTGACTCGTGACGACATCCAGCAGATTCTTGATACTGCTCAGTCGTTTGAAGCGGTAAATAACAGAGACATTAAGAAGGTTCCAGCACTTCGCGGTCGCACCATTGTCAATCTGTTTTTGGAGCCTTCTACCAGGACTCGCTCATCATTTGAGCTTGCCGAGAAACGCCTCTCGGCTGACGCTCTGAACATGGGAGGATCTACCTCGTCTGTGGTTAAGGGTGAGTCTCTGGCAGACACCATCCAGACCATTGATGCTATGAACGTTGATATGTTTATCTGCCGTGCGAGACTTGCAGGTACACCGCAGAAGATTACTGAGCACACTGATGCCGTTGTCATCAACGCCGGTGACGGCAAGCATCAACACCCCACTCAGGCCATGCTTGATCTTTATACCATCCGTAAGAACTTTGGACACCTTGACGGCCTTAAAGTTGCCATTGTTGGCGACCTTTCTCACAGTCGCGTTGTTGGCTCTTTGGTGCCAGCACTCAAGACTATGGGTGCAGAGGTTGTGCTGGTAGGACCTCCAACATTCCACGTAGACGATCCAAGTTGGTTTGGATGCTATCAGACCTCACACTTTGATGAGGTCATTGGCGATGTAGACGTCGTGTACATGCTTCGTGTGCAGCTGGAGCGTATGGAGGGAGCACCTATTCCTTCTCGCCGTGAGTACAACAGGCTTTGGGGCCTTGATGAGCGCCGCAGTAAGCTGATGAAGCCTGAGGCAATCATCTGCCACCCAGGTCCTATGAACCGTGGCATGGAAATTAACAGCGAGGTGGCCGATTGTGCTCGTTCTCGTATTCTTGACCAGGTCAATGCAGGCGTTTTGACGCGCATGGCCGCAATGTATTTGCTTCTGGGAGGAGACTCTGATGGCATTTCTGCTTAAGGGTGCACGTGTTGTAGACCCGCAGCTTAATCTTGACGCGGTACTGGACGTTCGTATTGACGGAGAAACTATTTCCGAAGTAGCGGCAACCGTTGCACCTCAAGAGGGCGATACTGTTATTGATGCAAAAGGCAAGGTATTGACTCCTGGCCTCGTTGATATGCATGTCCACTTTAGAGATCCTGGTTTTGAGTACAAGGAGACCATTGAGACGGGCTCTAGAGCTGCGGTTCATGGTGGCTTTACTGACGTTGCTACCATGCCAAACACCAACCCTGTTACCGATAATGGTCCTGCTGTTCGTTTTCAGATTGACCGCGGCAATGAGGTTGGTTTGATTCATGTTCGTCCTATGGGTGCTCTAACCAAGGGTTCTAAGGGTCAAGAGCTTGCTGAGATTGGCAACATGGTTGACGAGGGTGCTTCCGCATTCTCTGACGACGGCCACGGCGTTCAAAGCGCTGGTATGATGCGCACCGTTATGGAGTATGTCTCCCAGTTTGATCGCGTTGTTGCTGCTCACTGTGAGATTGAGTCCATCAGTGCTGGTGGCGTTGTTAACGAGGGCCGCGCAAGCACGCGACTTGGCATGTTTGGCTGGCCAGCACTTGGTGAGGAGCTGGAGATTTCCAGAGACATTGATCTTTGCCGCCTTACCGGCTGTCCTCTGCACATCTGCCACATTTCAACGGGCAGGGGAGCAGAGCTGGTACGTGCAGCTAAGAAGGAGGGTTTGCCTGTTACTGCAGAGGTTTGCCCTCACCACCTCTTCTTGTCTGAAGATGACATTACCGATACGTATAACACCAATCTTAAGATGAATCCACCACTCAGAACTGCTGAGGATGCGCTCGCTCTTCAGGCTGCAGTCGCAGACGGTACAGTTGACTGTATTGTTACCGACCATGCGCCTCATGCAGCTCATGAGAAGGATTGTGAGTGGGAAATCTCTTACTTTGGCTGCATTGGCCTTGAGACCTCGCTGCCTTTGATGGTTACCAATATGGTGCGCACCAATAAGCTTTCTTACACGGGTCTTGTTCGCGCAATGGCCGTTAATCCTCGTCGTATTCTGCGTCTTGCGCCTGTTAAGATTGCTGCAGGTTACAAGGCTGACCTGACCCTTTTTGACCCAGAAAAGAAGGTTCAGATTACGACAGAGTATTTTGAGAGCAAGTCCAAGAACTCCGCCTTCATTGGCGCTGAGCTCTATGGTGTTGCAACAGATGTGTTTGTTGATGGCAAGCGAGTTCTTGCCAATGAAGTAGTTGTTCCTGGAGGGGAAAAGTAATGCCACTACGTGGAAATGTACAGGTATTTGACTTTACGGTTCTGAGTAATACCCAGGTTGCCCAGAATCTGTATAGAGCCCAGCTCAAGGCACCAGGTCTTTGTAAGTCTCTAGCGCCTGGTCAGTTTGTAAACGTTAATGTTCCAGGCGATAAGCGCCACATTCTTCGCATTCCGCTGTCCTTCTCGCTAGCTGATAAAGCAACCGATACGCTCGAGCTTATCTACGCAACGGTAGGTGAGGGCACGCGCAGGCTTTCTCAGATGAAGCCTGGTGACGCCAGTGACATGACGGCTCCTTGCGGCCGCCCCTGGCGCCTTAACGCCTCTAGCAAGAGAAGTGTCCTGGTAGCAGGAGGTGTGGGCATCACACCAATTATCGCAGCGGCTCGTAAGCTTACTGAGCTAGGTGTTGAGTTTGACGCGGTCATTGGCGCACAAACTGCCGAGAAACTCTTTGGAGAAGAAGATCTTCTCGCCTTGGGCGCACAGAACGTGTACGTCACAACGGATGATGGTTCTAAGGGTACTAAGGGCTTTGTAACAGCAGCTTTGGAAGAACCTCTAAGTCAAGGCATTTGGGACGCCATCTATACCTGCGGTCCAGAGCCTATGATGAGAAGCGTGGCCAAGCTTGCAATTGCCAACAACGTTGCCTGCCAGGTTTCTATGGAGCGCATGATGAGCTGCGCGTTTGGCGCATGCAACACCTGCAATGTCCCACTTGCTAAGGGCGGCTATGCGTCTGCTTGCATGGTTGGACCTGTTTTTGAGGCAAAGGAGATCGCATGGTAGATCAGGTAAAAATGGCCGTCAACCTGGGCGGTATCCAGATGAAAAATCCTATCAACACTGCTGCGGGTACCTTTGGCTACGGTTGGCAGTTTGAGGGTTTCTACGACGTTTCTCTGCTTGGCGCCATCACTATGAAGGGTGTTGCTCGCGTTCCTTGGGAAGGAAACCCTGCTCCTCGTATGTGCGAGCTCAACGGCGGCATGATGAACAGCGTTGGCCTTGCCAATCCTGGAGTGGACGATTTTATCGCCCACACTGATGACTACATGAAAGATCTTGAAGGCCGTGGTACGCGCGTCATCATGCAGATGGCAGCACACTCCGTTCAGGAGATGGTTGACGTTGTCGAGCGCCTTGAAGAGCTTAATCCACACATCTCAGCTATTGAGCTTAACGTGAGTTGTCCAAATCTCGAGAAGGGCGGTAAGCCCCTCGGTGGTACTCCAGAGCAGGCTACAGAGATTATGAAGGCTGTTCGTCCTCTGACAAAGCTGCCCATTCTGGTTAAGATGGCCCCCGTCAACGTTGCTGAGATTGGTAAGGCTTTTGAGGCTGAAGGCGCTGATGGTCTTACGCTCATCAACTCTATTCCAGGCATGTCAATTAATGTTCACACCAGAAAGAGCAGGCTCTCTAAGCCAACTGGCGGCCTCAGTGGTCCTCTCTGCCATAACGCTGCAGTTCGTATGGTCTGGGAGTGCGCTCAGGCAGTTTCTATTCCTATTTGCGGTGTTGGTGGCGTAGAAACTGGCGAGGATGCTGCAGAGTTTATCCTTGCGGGTGCTACAGCTGTCTCGGTTGGTTCTGCAAACCTTTACGACCCAATGTGTGCTCCACGTATTCTGAACGAGCTTACTGACTGGGCAAAGTCTCAGGGAGTATCTGACATCCACGAGCTGATTGGAGCTGTTGAATGCTAACAGACGAGCAGGCACGCGACGCCGTTATTGTTGCGCTTGATTGCACAAGAGAAAGAGCTCTGGAGCTCACCGATCTTCTCGCCGGCCATGCACGCTGGGTTAAGGTTGGCATGACGCTTTTTTATCGCTACGGACCCTCGATGGTAGATGAGATGCACGCTCGCGGTTTCAAGGTGTTTCTTGACCTTAAGGTGCACGACATTCCATTCCAGGTCAAAGGCGCTGTCCACTCTGCATCGCTTTCTGGTGCAGACATCTTATCTATCCATGGCCTGGGAACCGCTCAGATGATCTCTGCTGGTCGCGAGGGTGCAGAAGAGGCTGCAGCAGAGCGTGGCGTTGATGAGTCTGGCCGCACCAAACTGGTGGCTATCTCTGTGCTTACCAGTATGGATGAGGATGCGCTCCACTCCATTGGCGTAGACGGATCTATTAAGGATGAAGTTGCTCGTTTGGCGTCTCTTTCTTACCACGCAGGTGCTGACGGAATTGTCTGCTCTCCTCAGGAAGCTCAAGAAATGAGAGAGCTTTTGGGACCAAATGCGCTCATCGTGACCCCCGGCGTACGTCCAGAAGGTGCCGAGAAGGGCGATCAGGTCAGAATTTCCACACCTTCAGCTGCAATTCAGGCCGGAGCAAGCAAATTGGTAGTTGGTAGGCCAATTACCTGCGCAAACGATCCAGTCGAAGCATTTGAAGCCATCATTTCGGAGCTCAAAAATTAACGGAAATTGTTGGAATTGTGGTGAACAGGTGGTTTTTGATGCGGAAATATTAAAAAACCCCTTGTAAATAACGTGTTATGTGGCAAACTATTTTGCTGAAGTGCAAAAGGCACATTAAATTGAGTTTCGTATATGAAGTACGAAAACGATGTTTGGAGGAACAATGGCTCTACCTACACTTACCGATGAGCAGCGCAAGGCAGCACTTGAGAAGGCAGCTCAGGCTCGTCATGCTCGTGCAGAGCTTCGCGAGAAGGTTAAGACTGGTAAGGTCTCCCTTAAAGAGGTCCTTGATTCTACCGATCCTATTGCTGAGCGTATGAAGGTTTCCGCTCTTATCGAGTCCCTTCCTGGCTATGGCAAGGCAAAGGCAGCAAAGATTATGGACGAGCTTGGAATTTCCGCAACTCGCCGCGTTAAGGGCCTTGGCGCTCGTCAGCGTGAGCAGCTCCTCGAGGCACTGACCAAGTAGTGGCTCGTTCAGCCAAACTTTTTGTAGTATCTGGACCGTCAGGTGTAGGAAAAGGAACGCTTGTCTCTCTGTTGAGGGACAAGCGCCCAAACCTAGGCCTGACGGTTTCGGCTACTACGCGCTCTCCACGACCAGGAGAAGTCGATGGAGTTGCGTATTATTTTCTCTCCGATGAAGAATTTAAAAAGCGCGTTGATGCTGGTGAATTCCTTGAGTGGGCTCATGTTCATGGCCATTGCTATGGCACGCTCAAATCCGAGGTTGATCGCCTAATTTCTGCAGGTCAGTCTGTTGTTCTAGAGATTGACGTTCAGGGTGGACTTATGGTCCACAAACAATATCCCAACGCCATTCTCGTCTTTATTAAGCCACCTTCATTTGAAGAGCTTGAGCAGCGCCTTAGAGGTCGTGGTACAGAAGACGAGAAGACCATTTCTACGAGACTTTCTAATGCTTCGCGTGAAATGGAGCATGCAAACGACTATACTGTTTGCATTGTGAACGACAACCTTGAGACTGCTCTCAGCAAGCTCGAGGAAGTTTTTGATGACTATGAATCAGACGGAGGTCAGCTTTAATGTCTGTTATTAAGCCTGAGATTGACAGCCTGCTTCAGAAGACTGAGCAGAATCCATTCTTGCTTTGCTCACTTGCTTCTAAGCGTGCTTGCGATATTAACAATATGCTTCACGGTCAGCACCTGCGTGTAACCGCTGTTCAGGATTTTGATGACATTACTACTGTTGCAAGTGGTAAAGATTCTGTCTCTATTGCTATGAAAGAGATTAACGACGGTACCCTTGGCTTTGTTAAAGATTCTTTTGACGAGGCAATTAAGGGCGAGAACACCATCGTTTACTAAGAGTTATGACTGAAAGAGTATGTCTGGTTCACTACCACGAAATTGGTTTAAAGGGTAAGAACCGATCCACTTTTGAAAATCAGTTGGTAACAAATTTGCGACGAGCCCTCCGACACTTTCCAGTGGCGGGGGTTTCTCGCATTTCTGGCTACCTTCTTGTAGAAACCACTGATAAACAAGCAACTGAAGAGCTGCAACATGCTGTGGCCCAGGTTCCTGGCGTTGCGCGTGCTTCTTTGGCGTATCGTTGTGGCTTAGATGAGCAGGAGTTTTGTAACGCCGCCGTGAAGGCGCTGGGGGAGTCCGGTGACTTTGCTACGTTTAAAGTGCATGCTCGTCGTTCCTCAACGGTCTATCCAAAGCATTCTATTGAGATTAACCAGCTTGTAGGCGCAGTCCTTTGCGAGAATTTCCCTGATAAAAAAGTTCAGATGCATAATCCGGATATGACGGTCTATGTACACGTTGTTCAGGGTAATGCATACGTTTACGCTGCATCTATTCACGGCGTTGGCGGTCTTCCTGTTGGTACTGCGGGTAAGGTTGTGTCGCTTCTTTCTAGCGGTATAGATTCGCCTGTTGCTACATGGATGGTTGGCCGTAGGGGAGCTACGGTTATTCCTGTTCACTTCTCTGGACGCCCCATGACTTCCGATACCAGCGAATATCTGTGCCAGGATATCATTGAGGCTCTTGAGCCTGCTGGTCTTATTGGCAGAATGTATGTTGTGCCCTTTGGCGAGCACCAGCGTGAGATTTCCCTTGCTGTTCCACAGGCTCTTCGTGTCATTATGTATCGTCGCGTGATGTACATCATTGCACAGAGGATTGCAGAGCTTGAGGGCGCTAAAGCCTTGGTAACTGGCGAGTCACTTGGTCAAGTTGCTTCTCAGACGCTTGATAACATTGCTGCTGTCAACGAGGCAGTTACCATACCTGTTTTGAGGCCTCTGATTGGCTCTGACAAGCAAGAAATCATCCGTCGCGCCCAAGATATCAATACGTTTGATATCTCAACGCAGACGGCTCCTGATTGCTGCACATTGTTTATGCCTCGCAGACCCGAGACTCACGCAAGAATGCGAGAAGTTCTTGAGGCATGGAATTCTTTTGATCATGAAGCCATGATTGATGACCTTATGCAGCATATTGAGTACATTGACTTTAGTCAGTGTCCTTCATATAAGCCACCAAAAACACTTGCTGCTCGTCATAAAGAGCTTGCTCCTGCAGAGTTTATTACTGACTAGGATATTCCTGCAGATCAAAGGCTTTGATGGCTTTGCTTAGATGCATTTTAAGAATCCGTCCCGTGAAGGGGCGGATTTTTTATTTGAGTGGATTGATAATCTTATTTAGGACAATTTTGTTGATTTCAGTTTGCTTCACTTATCTGCAAATTGTTTATAACTGTGTCAGATTACCAGCAGTTTTATGACAAGATCACCAGATAAATAGTTAAAAGTCGTGTTTCTTATTAACTTGATAGTTGAATATAAATCTGAGGTGATTGTATGGCTCAGATTTCAAATAACCGCACTCAAATAATTAATAAATTGATGAGAAGGTTTAACCTCTCTAAGCAGCAACTCTTGGCGGTTATTGCTGTGGTTGTTCTAGGTATTGTTTCAGTAGTTGTATTTATTGGGATGATTAGCACTGGAACATCAGAGTCTTTTGACAGATCGCATAATCAAGCAAACTCGACACAGGGAGCGATTGTTGCGGAAAATCCACAGCACTCGCAAGAGGATAAGACTGCAGAACAACCAGGAGAAGACCATAAGATTAAAGAAGCATCTCCTCAGATGATGGTTCATGTTGATGGAGCCGTTAAATCACCCGGTCTGTATGCACTTCAAATGGTAAATCCACGTGTAAACGACGCAATTCAAATAGCAGGTGGCTTGACTGAAGATGCCAACAGTCAAGGCATTAATCTTGCGTCTCCTGTAGAAGATGGTCAAAAAATTTATATTCCTCGAAAGGGAGAAGAGGCACCGCCAGAGATTTTGCAGCCAGAGCAAAATAAAGCTACGAGCAACAAGCAGACAGATAAGAAAAGTGACAAAAAGACAGTTGTAGATATTAATCGAGCAACCGTAGAAGAATTTACCAAGCTTCATGGCGTTGGAGAAGGATTGGCTAAGCGAATTGTTGCAGATAGACAAAAGAATGGACCCTTTAAGACTACTGAAGATTTGATGCGCGTTTCTGGTATTGGTCAGAAAAAGTTTGATCAGCTTAAGGACAATATTCGTGTCTAAGGTGATAGAACAACCCTCTCGTCCTTTTATTCCATATAGCCTATGCACGCTGCTTTTTGTATGTTTATGGCTTCAAGTTTTTATTGCAAGAAGCGCAACGCTTGATACAGTTCTGATTCATATCCTAGGAATCTGTATGGTGGCTGCTTTAGGATTTTGGTATGTAAAGCATGCGCATACTAGCCTTATGACTGTTGGGGCAGTTTTACTCTTACTTGTAATTATCCTTATCAGATCTTTCTTTATATACGACAGTCAAATGGCGTCAGTGAATCTTTTAGAGTCAACTTCCGTACATGATTTTGAGCTCGTTGTATCAAGAGATTTAGTCTACAAAAATCATGCATGGACTGGTCAAGCGTCTGTCTTTTACCAAGGTGACTGTATTGGATCTGTTGGCATACATGCCAAAGAACCAATCTTACGAGAAACGCATCTGTGCTGCGAAGGTAGATTTACTCGGTATAAAGATAAAGAGTTTTCAGACGAACAATTTAAGAGGGGAGTACTTGGTTCAATTCAGGTAACCAAGGTAAATTCCTCAACTTATGAAGAGGGAATTATTGGAGAAGTTGCTCAATTTAGAGAAAGCTGCATTTCTCAACTTCAGCCAGAGGTGAGCTTTGGCCGTGCATTAGCTGCGTGTGGCCTTTGTGCCTATAGGCCTAGCTTGTATAGCTTTAACATTCCTCGGATATTTATGCGCTGTGGTCTCATGCACCTTATAGCAATATCTAGTTGTCACATAGTAATTCTCTCTACTTTTATTGATGCTTTGCTCAAAAGGTTGACGTTAAAACCACTTTTGAGAGGAGTGTTAAATGTAATTCTACTCAGCAGCTACGCGCTTTTTTGTGGATTACCTGCGTCTGCAATAAGGGCAATACTTCTTGTTGAACAAAAATACGTTATGCAATGTGTTGGCAGGAAACAACACACGCTATCAGCTGTTTCAACTCTGGCTTTACTTATGCTCTGTGTTGATCCACAGCTAAGCGTAAACATTGCTTTTACCTTGTCTTTAGCTTGTATTTTTGGAATGAATATATACGGCGGTCTTGCTCAGTACTATGCAAAAATTGCTTTTCACGTATCTGGCTATGGAAAAGTACAGAAGGTTCTGAGAAAACCGTTTTCTCATGTACGAAACACCATGTGTGCAACAACAGTCGCTCAGCTCTCATGCCTTCCAATTTCATGTGTGTATTTTGGCCACTTTTCGTTACTTGCGCCTCTCTCAAGCGCCTTAATTACAAGCTTGTTTTCTCTTCTGAGCCTATTTGGAATTGGGGCAATAGTTTTTAGTGGCTTCAAGCCAGTTCAAGAAATTGCTCTTTTTCTAGTGGATTCTCTTGGTCAGTTTACAGAGACCCTCGCTTCTTTTTTATCTGAAAGATCTTTTGCAAGCGTGTCGTTAATTGACATGAGTTGGATAGTTTCATTGCTTGTGTTTGCAGCAATGGTGGCTCTTTACGTGTTTTGGCCTAAGGGAAAAAGAGCGGTTTTAGTTGGCATATGTTCAATGGTAGTTATGCTTATTTTAGGTTTAAGTATCTACTGGAAGTTTTTCTCGCCAACAAGAATTTGTGTGATGGATATTGGCCAAGGTGATGCCATATTGCTCAGTGACGGTGCGCATTCTCTGCTTGTAGACACGAGTGTGGGAGATGTGGTTAATGACGCTCTAGAGCGACAACATATCTCATATCTTGATGCTATTTTGCTCACACACCTTGATGAGGATCATGCTGGTGGCGTGAGATATATGGTTGGTTCGGTGAAGGCAGGTCGGGTATTAGTTGGAGAAGGAATAACTAAACAAGAAAAACCTGAGCTTCAGAGAGCTATTCAGAGGATTTCCGGCAGCAGCTCCTATGAAGTTTTATATGGTGATGAATTTGATGTTGGTCGCTTTCATATTCGCGTTGTGTGGCCACATAGGGGATACAAAGCTAAAGAAGCTAATAATGCGTCGGTTGAACTCTATGTGACGTATAACGACGGGCAAAATACCTTAACTACGCTTTTAACGGGAGACGCTGAAAGAGATCAGACAAAAGAGACGGTGGATTCAGGCGATGTAGGCGATATAGATTTCTTAAAAGTTGGCCATCATGGTGCAGCAAAGTCGCTTTATCCAGAAACTGCTCGTGCGCTAAAACCCGAGGTAGCAATTGCAAGTGCTGGAAAAAATAATCGTTATGGTCATCCTAAACAGGAAGCGGTGGATATCTTAGAGGGTGTTGGCGCAAGGTTTTATTGCACAAAAGATTATGGAGACGTCACCGTATTTCCCGGAGAACATGGACCTAGGGTAAGTGTGCAACATGCTAAAGTAGATACAGATTTAGAGGAGGAAAAAGATGGCGGAGCAGGCTAAGCTACTAGCTGCATATTTGGCTGTTGGCCCTGACGAGATGAAGCGTGCGAGGGCTATAGACAAGCTTAAAAGCCGTCTTAACCAGAGTTTTATTACGTTTAATCTTGATGAGATTTCTGTAAGCGCTGAGCTGACTCCAGAATCTGTTTTGTCTTCTGCTCAAACACTTCCTATGGGTGATTCTAGACGAATTGTTGTCATTGATGATGCAGGTAAATTGCCTAAGTCTGTGTCCGAGGCTCTTGTTGAGTATCTTAAAAATCCTAATCCAACTACTACACTGATGCTTTCTGCACAGACGCTAGCAAAAACTACAAGGCTTTATAAAGCAGTTGATGCATTAGGTAAGCTTGCAGTTATTAACTGTGGTGCTATTTCTAGAAAAGAATTGCCTAAATATATAGGGGATCTTGGAAGAAAGTACGGACTTCAAATTCCAATTAATG
>JABZHN010000008.1:0-55009 GCA_015258835.1 Atopobium sp. | reverse complement strand
GACCCAGCGCGCGCTTCTGCAAGTTTTGCCGTGGGAGATCAGGTGTCTCACAAGACCTTTGGTCCAGGCGTTGTTTTAGCAGTTCAGGGCGATACCATTGAGGTCAAGTTTACACGCACTAATAAGACAAAGAAGCTCATGAAGGGCTTTGCTCCAATAGTTAAAATTGAGGGATAGCCATGGTATTGATGCATGACGGCTTGATCTTGGGCCTCACTCCACAAGATTTTATTTTCAGAGTAGTTACTTTTGTAGTTGTGTTTTTCATTGCATTTTTGGCTGAGCATTTTGCAATAAAGCTCTCAAGAAAGGCTTTGGATTCATCTAAACTGCCGTCGGCATCTATCTTTGTCAACATATTGCGCGGAGTTATCTGGGCGTTTGCTATTCTCGCGGTATTGCAGCCTGTTTTTGGTATTCAACCAACAGCGTTTGTAACCGCCTTGGGAGTTACCTCCATCGCCTTGTCTTTTGGCCTGCAGGACACTATTTCTAACCTGGTAGGCGGCTTAGGTCTTATGCTTGTCGGTGTGGTAAAGCCAGGAGACCAGGTAAGCATTGGAAACATTTCTGGCGAGGTTATTGACATGAACTGGCGTTCCACCATTGTGCGTGACCGTGGCGGTAAAGTGGACATCATCCCTAACTCGGTACTCAATAAAACGGCACTGGTGCATAGGACAAGGTGGGATGTAACCGAGGTTCCTGTAACTATTGTGCTTAAACCATCAGCAGATTTAGAGGTAGTAACGCAAGAAATCATTGAGACAATTCAAGAAACCGTTTCTTCCCAGCTTGATAGAACGTTCCCTATTGAGGTTGAAGCTGCCAGCATAGCTGATGCTGGCATTACCGTTATTATTCACGCACATATTAAAGACGACGCAAATGATATGAGTGTTCGAGACAAAATTGTACGAGCCCTAGCTGGTTCCAGTTGGCTTGCAGGAGTAGGAGCCTAACATGAAAATTGGAATTATTGGAGCCATGGAGCCAGAGGTTGCACTGCTAAAAGAGCAGATGACTATTGAGCGCACCTATGAGCAGGCTCGTATGCAGTTTGTTGAAGGCCGTTTGGGAGAAGTTCCTGTAGTTGTTGTTCAGTCAGGAATTGGCAAGGTCAATGCCGCAGCATGCACACAGATTCTGATTGATACATTTGCGGTAACGCATGTGATTAATACTGGTATTGCAGGACTTCTTAGCCCTGAGCTGCAGGTAGGGGATATTGTTATCTCTTCTGATTTAGTTCAGCACGATATGAACGTTGGACCTCTCAATTTTGCTGCTGGTCAAATTCCAGGTCTTCCGGTCTTCTCGTTTACCGCAGATAAGGATCTTGTTGAACATGCTCTTGCTTCGGCCAAAGAAGTAGCTCCTCAACTGCAGGTTATTTCTGGCCGCGTTGCTTCAGGAGATCAGTTTGTAAGTTCATCAGAGTTAGCAGACCACATCTACACAACGTTTGGTGCTGACTGTTGCGAGATGGAGGGCGCTTCAATTGCCCAGGTTGCTTGGCTTAACCACACGCCGTTTGTGGTGATTAGGCTTATGTCCGATAAGCCCGGCACTACTTCAAGCGGTGATTATTTGACGTTTGAGCGTGAGGCTTCTGAGCGCTCCGCCAGAATTACTGCAGCTATTATCAAAAAGCTTGCCTAGTAACCTGAGGTGTCCTTTTGAGGCAACTCTTCTGGGTTAACTGGGTAGCTCCTCCGGGTCAGTTTGCACTTTTCATAAGAGGGAAGGCAGGGCGTAAGAAACAACTTGCGCTGATTTAGCTATTCGAATGTTTTTAAACATAATTGAACGATATTTCGATTATCATTGTCCCGTTATGAAAGTGGTTTGAAAGGTACCGAATGATAACCCTCGGACACTTTTTTGAGATGATGGTTGCCAATCCGTTTTTGGCCCTCGTCATTGTCCTTGTTTTTGGATGCATTTTTGTAAATGGTGCAACCGACGCGGCTAATGCTATTGCAGAGGCTGTTGGAACTCGTTCAATTAAAGTTAACCATGCAATTATCATGAGTGTTGTATGCAACTTTGTTGGTTTGGTGGCTATGTGCCTCATTTCAACTGCAGTTGCAGACACAATTTTGGGTATGGTTGACTTTGGTAGTAATAACCATGAGGCTCTTGTTGCTCTTGCCGCAGGCTGTGTTGGTATTGTTACTTGGGCAGTAGGAGCTTGGGCTTTAGGTATTCCAACTTCTGAGTCACACGCCCTTATTGCAGGTCTCACCGGTGCAGCACTTGCTATTCATGGTGATTTTGGTGCAGTTAACTGGGGCGAGTGGAGCAAGGTTTTAATTGGTCTGCTCTTCTCAACCACATTAGGTTTTGCCGCTGGTTGGATTATTGTTAAAGCAATTAACAAGTTTTGTGTAAACGTTGATCGACAACGCGCTGATGAGATGTTTGGCCATTTGCAGGTTGTTGGCTCAGCATTTGTTGCTGCTATGCATGGTGCACAGGATGGTCAGAAGTTCATGTCCATCGCCATGCTTGCAATTGCACTTTCCGCAGGTCATGGAGCTGCTGGTGCAGATGTGTTCCCGCTCTGGCTGCAGGTACTGTGTGCTGCTCTTATGTCTATCGGTACTGCAATTGGCGGAAGAAAGATTATTAAAAAAGTCGGAATGGAAATGGTAAAGCTTGAGCGTTATCAGGGCTTTGCTGCGTCCTTCTCGGCATCTGCATCTTTGCTGCTTTCCACACTGACCGGTCTTCCTGTTTCAACAACTCATACAAAAATGACCGCCATGATGGGCGCGGGTGCTGCAAAAAATATTCGTTCAGTTAACTGGGGCGTTGCAAAAGAAATGGTTGCAGCATGGGTGTTTACTTTCCCTGGCTGCGGACTTATTGGTTTCCTTTTTGCAAAACTGTTCCTGATGTTTTTCTAAGTACGTATAACTGTCTTTTATGAGTTCTATTGAACCACTCAACTTTATTGGAGGATTCATGCTAGGTAAGCCAAAAGAGGACGTCTTCTACACCATGTTCCGCGAGTTTGGCGACAAAATTGTAGAAACCGCTGAAGAGTATGCGGTCATTATGGAAGGCTATCCTGAGACTGCCGCGCGTATTCCTCAGATGAAGGTCTACGAGCGTGAGTGTGACGAGAAGGTCCAGCACATTATGAAGGAGCTTTACGCTTCCTTTGTCACACCATTTGAGCGTGAGGACATCTCTGACTTGGCTCTTCGTCTTGATGACATTGTTGACGGAATGAATTCTGTTGCAGAGCGTCTTGACCTCTTTAACGTTGACGATACTCGTAAAGAGGCTATGCAGCTTGCTGAACTTACCCTTCGCGCCTGCAAGACGGTCCAGGAGATGCTGAGTGTTCTGAGTGATTACAAGAAAGATCCTACCGTTATGGAGAAGGCTATTGCCGTTGGTCACGTTGAGGACGAGGGAGACCTTATTTACCACAACGCACTCTCTCGCTTGTTCCGTGATGAAATGCCTGGTCGCCACACCGTTGCTTGGCTTCGTATTTTTGACCGCATGGAGACTGTTCTGGATTACTGTGACGATGCGGCGGGAGTTGTTCGCTCCGTTGTTATGAAGAACGCTTAAGTTCGTTTTCTGCTAACGGTATATACAGACTAAAAACTGCCTTCCGCCGGGAGGCAGTTTTTATATTCTCTTTTTGTCCGGTATTGGAGTTAAACTGTTTATATAAAAGAAAGTGGAGGTGCCATGAGCGGCTTCAAGCGTTTTTGCTACATACTCTATGTTCTTGCAAGTGCTTTTGTGTTTTTAGCCCTTGCTTTAACGTGGTTTGGTCCTTGGACACACCAGGCAACTAATCTCTTGTTTACCAAGCCCTACCTTATTGCTCTTAACGCTTGTGCGGCTATTAGCATCTTTGGTCTTGTTGTGGTGTTGTTTAGAGCTCTATTTATTAGAAAAACAGTAAAGCTCACGGTGGCCACTGTTGAGGGCGGAACAATCTCCGTCACTAAAGATGCCATTTCTTCTCAGGCAGCCCATATTATTGAAGAAGATGGAACTTGCCTTGCACACCGTGTTAACGTGCAGATTTCTAAGAATAATTCTGTAGCCGTACAGATTGATATTCTCCCCAAAGAGCCTGTTGATGTCACTGCAAAGGGCTCTGAGTTCTATAACGCTCTTCAGTCTGGTCTTGCTATCGTATGCGGACCTTGCGTTTCTAGCATTAATCTTTCTTTTATCAAGCCAAGTTCCTTCTCGCCAAAAGATGAAGAAGGTGCGTCTTTGTCTCAGTCAATAGAGGTTGTGCCAGAACCAGAGATTGTTGAAGAGCAAACGTATGAACAGCCTTCCAATCAGGCTTCTGCGCAGCAGACTGGTCAAGACATTCGGTTGAGCATTCCAGAGCCAGACGCAAAGGAGGTCAAAGACAATGGATAAAAACTTTTTCCAAAAAATGCAAGAACAGTGCAAAAAATATGTCGTTGGCCATCCAGGTGCTATTATTGGCGGATTTTTAGGCCTTTTGTTTGCAATTCTTTTGTTTACGTTTGGCCTTTTTAAAATGCTGGTTGTTGCATTATTTGTACTGGTAGGAGTTGCCATTGGTCAGATTTTTGACGGAAAGGCAACCATTTTGGCAAAGATTCGTTCCTTATTTACGGACAGAAATTAGATAGGAGAGAGCTGTGGCAGAAGAGCTTACTAATTCACAAGAGACCACCTCTGAAGAAATTGTTCCTGCAGAAGAAACAACAGATGTTCCTTCCGATGCAGATCTAAAGGATACAGACTCTCTTACCTTCTCTGGCGGAGTTGTCGAGAAGATTGTCTCGTTGGCCTTGCGTGATGTTCCTAACGTGGTGGGCGCTCGCGGAAACTGGCTTAACAGGGTTCAAGACGTTCTTGGCGCATCTGATACAGCTAAAGGTGTCACTGTTGAAGTGCAGCCTGATAGTTCGTTAATTGTTACCGTGTCTGTTCTTATTAAATATGGTTCTTATGCACCTCAGATTTTTGAAGACGTTAAGCGTACGATTGTCGAGAAAATCACCGGTATGACAGGCCTTGAAGTTTCTGGTGTTAACCTGCGAATTGAAGATGTTTTGACCGAAGAAGAATACGATCGCCTAAAACATCGCCCAGAAGAGCCTGAACAGCTAGACAAAGAAGAGTAAGGTACGCTAAAGTTGTACTGTTTTACGCTTTTATATTAATTGTTTTATTGCTTTTGTTACTACAGGCTCCCTAAGCGCAAGGAGTTTTGCCATGAAAAGGCTTTCACGTTGGAGCATGGCGATTGTTGCTACTTTTGTATTAGCACTCTCGCTCGTTGGAGGATTTGCAAAGCAAGCGCTTGCAGACACCACCCCTGTTACCTCAGAGGCTGAGCTGCTGGCTGCTATTGCTGCTGCTCCAGCAGATGGTTCACAGTCTATCGTTCAGGTGAACGCAGACTTTACCATTACTGCTCCAGTCCAGGTTCCAGCTAATAAGAACATTAGGCTGATGGGTACTGGAACTATTACCAGTGCCATGACCGGCTCTAATCATTTCTATATGTTCAAGATTGCTTCTGGCGGTGCAGTTACTCTTGATGGTGCCACCATTGACGGTAACAACACTGCATTTGCTGTTGAGAACCGTGGTAGCTTTACTTTGCTTCGTGGCGTTATTAAAAACGGTAAGGCAAAACCTTATCCTGGAAATAACGGCGTAGTTCTTACTACTGGCGCTGGTGCAAAATTTGTTATGGCCGGCGGCACCATTCAGGACAGCACGGTTGATAACGCTCTTGGTGGTGCGGTTACTGTTGCAAATGGTGCAACAGGTGAGCTCCGTGACGGTACTATTCAGAACACCACTCTTACCAATCAGTACTCTGGTAGCGTTTTGGTAAAAAATGCTGATTTCACTATGACTGGCGGAACCATCACTGGTGGCAATGCTTCTACCATTAATTCCTCTGGTGGTCTGATGCTCTATGCTTTGGATCCTAATGGTGAGACAACAACAGCCACTATGGGTGGTGGATATATCACTAATAACAAGTCTGTTGACGGTGCGGGCGTCTATGTGTATGCAGGTAATGTTTACTATGGCGACTCTAAGTCAAAGGCAGACTTTACCTTCAACGGCGGCTCTATTACTAATAATGTTGCTTCTGAGTCTGGTGGCGGTATCTATGTAGCCTGGAACGGCAACGTTGTAATGAACAACGGCATCATCAAGAACAATACTGCTGGCATTGCTGGTGGCGGTGTAGCTACGTATGACCAGTTTGTAGGCGTTGCTGGTAATCGTAAGATGCCATATTCAAATGCTGCTGCACCATGGAATAACTGGCCAAATATCTACCGTGCTGGCTTCACCATGAACGGTGGTTCTATTGACGGAAACAAGGCCACCAGTAATGACACCAACCAGCTTGGTGATAAGGGTGTTGGTGCTGGTATTTATATTGCATCTGCTAATGCAACTCTTAATGCTGGCGAAATTATCAATAACACAGCAAATGATCAGGGTGGCGCAGTTTACGTTGCTTCTGTTCCTTATGTCCTTCATATCAATAACGCACTTATTAAGGACAACACTGCAACAGTTATTGGTGGCGGCGCATGGTTCTGTCCAACTGGTGATGCAGAGTTCCATTCTAAGAACGGTGTAGCTTTCTTCAATAACACCGCAAATGGTGCCGCCGATGAGATTGCTACTGTTCGCGGCGCAGGTTATAGCGGCGGTGCAACTATTTCTGATTACATGCTTGGTGGTGCTTCTGCTCACTGGACAAAGGACGGTGCTGTTACTATCAACCTTCCTTCCATCGTTGGTGATGCAGATCCAGCTGCTGCACGTCACACCACTGAAGAGGTAAGCAATATCGTCAACAATACCGATATGCTCGCACTTGAATCCAACCCACGCCACGAGTCAATTAATGCTGCACAGAATAAGGCTAAGTTGCTCATTTATGGCAACACTGCACAGCGTGGTGGCGGTATTGGTTCCAACGGTACCGTTATTACCGGTGAAGAGGGCACTCAGGATGTAACTGTTAAGAAGGTTTGGGATACTTCTGCAAATCCAGACGCAGTTATTCCAGAGAAGCTCACTGTTTACCTTGTTGCTGATGGTTATCGCGTTGACTCTGTTGAGCTTTCCGCAGCTAATAACTGGGAGCACACCTTTACTGGACTTCCAGATAACGTTACTCTGACCTTCCAGGAGTCCACACCAAATGGTTGGACTGCTCAGACTCCTGAGGTTAACGGCAATGTTACAACTCTTACTAACAAGGCTGACGCTCCAGTGACTCGCGATGTCCCAGTCACCAAGGTTTGGAACGGTACAAAGAAGGATTCTGTAACCGTTCACCTGCTTGCTGATGGTGTTGACACTGGTCAGACCCTTGTCCTTTCTGAGGCAAACAATTGGACCGGTTCATTTGTTGGTGTAAATCTTTACGCAGCAGATAATCACGTCATTGCTTACACCGTTTCTGAGGATGCTATTGAGGGTTACACTTCTGAGATAACTGGTGATATGGCCAATGGCTTTACTATTACAAACACCGAGACTCCAGTTACCCCAACCCCAACTCCAGAGAAGCCTGGTAAGAAGCGTAAGCACCGCACGCCTGATACTGGTGACGCAAGCGTAGTAGCTATGGTTGCGTTTGCAACGGTCGGCGCTGGCTTTGTTGGTGTTGGAGCATATGCTCGCACTCGTAAAGAGCAGTAAGCAACACACATATACTTAGTATGCAGATCCCCCGCTTTTATAAAAAGCGGGGGATCTTTGTCAGAAGGACGATTCCTTGTTTTAACTGGGGATGTTTACGTTCGCCGAATTTGCCAACCGTTTAACCAATAAGAGTGTTCTTCTCGCCAGGAGAAGTTAGAGAAGAACGACAATACTACTAGGTGGATAGTGAGTATCCGCATGAGTACCTTATTGGAGGTTGTTATGGAGCTCAAAGCTGATAAAAAGGTAATTGTCGAGCGTAATAACAAAGTTGTGTACGACAACGGAGACACAGTCGTTAAGGTGTTCAGCGGAAGTAAGCCTTCTGCTGATATTCTGAATGAGGCTTTAAACCTCACTCGTGCTGAACAGGCCGGTATTAATGTTCCAGCTCTTGCAGAGATCAGTAAGGTTGGTAATTGCTGGGCTGTTTCAACCAGAAAAGTTGAAGGCAAAACAATAAGACAGCTCATTGAAGAGCATCCAGAAAAAGAGGATGAGTACCTCAATAAGTTTGTTGATATTGAGCTGGCCATCCACGCTCATAAGGCGCCACTTCTGACTCGCCAAAAAGATAAGTTCACCCGAATGATTAATAGTATTCCAGACATTCTTGATGAGGCTACAAGGTATGAGCTTCTGCTTAAGCTTGACGGTATGAAGCCTCACACTAAGGTCTGCCACGGTGACTTTGTTCCTTCCAACGTTATTCTCGCTGAGGATGGCGCTCCAGTAATTCTTGACTGGGCCCACGCAACACAGGGCAACGGCGCTGCAGACTGCGCTACAACGTATCTGCACCTGCTTCTCCACGGTGATGAGGAACTTGCCGAGAAGTACATCAATCTTTATTGCACCAAGCAGGGCTGCACACGTCAGTATGTAAACGATTGGCTTGGCATTATTGCTGCAGCAGAGCTTGCGCGCGGTCGTGTAAAAGAAACAGAGTTCCTGCTTAAGTGGGTAAATGTTTTTGATGCAATGTAGTTGGTTACAAGAACTTTAAACTAGCCGAGAAGAGCCTCGTCAGGGGCTCTTCTTTTATTACACTTCTTGCTGTTACATAAAGAAGCACAAGGAGTTAGCTATGTACGATATTGATCCAAAGCAGACCACCGCAAATTCAGAAAATAAGAAATCAAAGCTTGAGCGTATGAGTGCAGGTGAGTGGTGTGGTGGTGAAGCTGATGCAGAACAAAGCGCAGCTTTTTGGCGTGCTAAGGATCTTGCCTGGGAGTTTAATCAGACTCGCCCAAGCGATAAAGAAAAGTGTCGTCAGATTTTGACCGAACTTCTCGGCGAATTGGGAGAAGGAAGCGCAGCAGTTTCTCCTTTTAATGTTGATTATGGCTTCAACATCAAGATTGGCCCACATAGCTTTATCAACCACGGTGCATACCTAATGGATTGCGCGCCTATTACCTTTGGTGCGCATAGTTTTGTGGGGCCTCAATTTAAGGCATACACCGTTCAGCATCCTTTAGATGCTGAGGAGAGAAACGCTTGGTATGAGCGAGCTTTGCCTATTACGGTAGGGGATAACTGCTGGTTTGGTGGAAATGTAACGGTGCTTCCTGGTGTAACTATTGGCAATAACTGCGTTATTGGTGCTAATAGCCTGGTCACTAAGGATATTCCAGATAATTCTCTTGCTGTTGGTTCTCCAGCAAAAGTCGTACGTCAAATTACTGAGGCAGATAAGCTGGGACTTAAGGAGCTTCTGGGTTAGCCCTGTTAGGCTAGGAGCGCGTGGCTTCGGGGTATAGGACTTTAAAGTGCACTGTTTCGGGATTGTTTAACTATTTATTTGATGTTAGAGACGTCCGCGCTATAATAATTAAAACGGGGAGCTGGGAAATGGCCCGGCTGAGAGGCAGCACCGTATGTTGCGACCCATTAACCTGATCTGGGTAATGCCAGCGTAGGGAGCCAATGCCGTCCTTACGCACTACAAGAAGGAGGGCATATGAAAAAACTTTCTCAGTTTACACTGCAAGCCATATCCCTTGCTTCTTTTCTTGCGCTTTGGCAGCTTGTGATTGTTGTGGGAATTATCCCAAATTATCTTGTTCCAACTCCTGTTCAGGTTGTATTTGCGCTGGTTAAAGACTTCCAGCTCCTTATGATTCATACAGGAATTACGCTGTTAGAATCCCTTGTTGGCCTGGCTATTGGAGTTCTTATTGGCTTTGTGCTTGCGGTTCTTATGGACTTCTTCAAAACGCTAGACAAGCTGCTTTCTCCACTTGTAACTATTTCACAGACTATTCCTATTGTGACCATTGCGCCGCTTTTGGTGCTTTGGCTGGGCTATGGCCTCTTGCCAAAGATTGTTCTTGTGGCTATTTCAACGTTTTTTCCTATTACCGTAGCGCTGAACTCGGCATTTAAATCAATTGATCCCGACATGGTTGACTTGATGACCACCATGGGAGCTAGTCGGTGGCAGATTTTCTGGCACGTCAAGTTGGCTGCTGCTGCACCGCAGTTCTTCTCGGGACTCAAAATGAGCGTGACCTACGCTGTAATTGGCGCAGTAATTGCCGAGTGGCTGGGGGGCGACGCTGGCCTGGGCGTTTACATGACGCGCGTCAGAAAGGCGTTTGCGTACGACAGGATGTTTGCAGCAATCGTGGTGGTTTCTGCATTGTCACTGGTGTTGATGAAGCTCGTAGAACTTGTCCAAAAGCGAGCGCTACCTTGGGATACCTCTCAGAAAACCAAGGAATCCGCGCGGTAATTTTGACGGAACTCAAAGAAAGAAGTGATTACACGCATGAACGTATCTGATTGCAAGGGTTTGACAAGAAAAGGCTTTCTAGCTGCAATGGGTTTCTCAACAGCTGGACTTTGTGCAGGTTGCTCTCTTGAGCAACCGTCTGCTCCGTCCAACAGTAGCAAGGGTGCTGGCGAGAAGAGCGGCGGTACCACGGAAATTACGTTTGCGCTGGATTACACCCCAAACACTAACCATACCGGCATTTATGTGGCTCAGGAGAAGGGCTACTTTGACGTGGCTGGTCTCAAGGTAACTATTCAGCAGCCACCTGCTGACGGTGCGGACGCGCTGATTGGTGCGGGTGGCGCTCAGATGGGCGTTACCTACCAGGACTATATTGCTAACAGCCTCTCGTCTTCTAATCCGCTGCCATATACTGCGGTGGCTGCTATCATTCAGCACAATCTTTCGGGCATTATGAGCCGTGAAGAGGATCACATTGTTCGCCCGCGAGACCTTAATAACCGCACTTATGCAACGTGGAATCTCCCTGTTGAACAGGCTACTATCAGGTCTGTTATGGAGTCTGACGGTGGAGACCCCTCAACGCTTAAGATGGTACCTTACGAGGTAGACGACGAGGTATCTGGCTTAAAAGCAAAGATGTTTGATGCTGTTTGGGTATATGAGCAGTGGGCTGTTCAAAACGCTCGTGTTCAGAACTTTGCGTACAACTATTTTGCCTTTGCAGCTATTGATCAAAACTTTGACTTTTACACACCAGTTATTGCGGTAAACGATGGTTTTGCAAAAGAGAATCCAGACGCTGTTAAGGCATTCCTGAGCGCCGCAAGAAAGGGTTACGAATTCTGCGTTTCTAATCCTGACGAGGCAGCAGAGATTCTGCTCAAAGCTGTTCCTGAACTTGACGCTGACCTGGTTAAAGCCTCTCAAAAGTTCTTGGCTGCTAAGTACATTGACGATGCCGAGAAGTGGGGCGTTATTGACTCTGCTCGCTGGCAGCGTTTCTATACCTGGCTCAATAACCAGCAGCTGCTTGAGAATAAGATTGATCCATCCGCAGGATTTACTAGTGAGTACCTTGGATAAGCAAACTACTGACATAACAGAAGGCGCAGCCGTAGAAGTTCCTGGCGAGAAGGACCTTGGAGCTGCGGGTGCATGCGAGCCGCAACAGACTGCTCCGGCGCTTGAAGCACGCAATCTTACGCTGGTCTGGGGAAACGGCCAGGTAGTTGCTAAGGATATCTCGATTGAGCTGCAGCCTGGTACTATTACCTGTCTGGTTGGTCGCTCGGGCTGCGGCAAGACAACGCTGCTCCATGCGCTTGCAGGACTTCTGCAGCCGCAGGAGGGCAGGGTGCTGCTGCATGGCTCTGATGTCACGGGACACCCGGGACACATCGGCTACATGCTCCAGAAGGATCTGCTCATCCCAAGCAAACGAATCATCGACAACGTTGCGCTTCCGCTTGAGCTGAAGGGTGTCTCGTGCTCTGAGGCACGCGCACGGGCCCAGGAGATGCTGGAGCGCGGTGGACTTGAGCGCGTGGCACAAAGTTGGCCTCACGAGCTCTCAGGCGGCATGAGACAGCGTGTTGCGTTCCTGCGCACGGCACTCATTGGCTCAGACATTATGCTGCTGGACGAGCCTTTCTCGGCGCTTGATGCTCTTACGCGGCGAGAAATGCGTGCGTGGCTGATGTCTTCCGTAAAGGAGTTTGGCCTCTCGGTACTGGTGATCACACACGACGTTGATGAGGCGGTTGCCATGGCTTCGCGCATTTTCGTGATGGCAGGAAGTCCCGCGCAGGGCGTAGTAACCAAGATTGTGGGCGTTGTTGAGCCGCTGGGCTGCGCTGATGCGGTGGAGGCGGGCTCTGGCAAAGGCGCTGGTCAAGGTGCTGACCTAGCATCATTTGATTTGAGCGAAGAGTTTTTGGCTGCCAAGAGAGAAGTGCTTTCGTTGCTGGGATAGTTATCCTTTACGAGCGCTGTGAACTACCTCCCATTTCTTGGACATAAGAAATGGGAGGCAGTTCATATGCGGGTGATTATGATTCTGCAGCGTGTTAGCGTTAGCTTTTAGGCCTGGCGCACAAAATAGCGCAGCTTTGGTAGCTTCTGCCGAAGAATCGACATGTTCTTAATCAAGATAGCCAGGCAGCTAGGCGGTCACACTACCTGATATACATCTCTATGCATAAACTTCATCTAATATGCTTAAACATGAATAGACTTATATAAGAAATTTAACTATCGATAAATTCTGTATCTACGGAACACACCTAAGTCAGATAATCTGCTCAGATGCGGGCATTTTACACACCTAATGAAGATAATCTGCACGTTTGAGGTATTTTCAGCGTAATGTATACGTCTTTTTGACAGATTATCTGACTTAGGTGTGTTTTGAACTGCCTCCCATTTCTCGTGTCTAAGAAATGGGAGGCAGTTCACGAATGTCAGGCACTTTGCGATCAATTGTGGTTTTCTCCTCAATACGTAAGGTTTAACCTTACTAAGATTAGTTCTCAGCCTTCTTAATCTTCTCACCAAGTTTTTTGTCAATGACGACGTAGAGGTAGCCCAGGGCAACAAAGACAACAATCAAAATCACAATGGTCAAAGCAACTGTTGGGACTCCTAGCTTGTCAAAGTCCATAAATCCATAAGGCCAGCGAGACTTCTCTTTAATCTGCACACCAAAGCCCAGGACTAAAACAATAATGTACGCAAAATACGTGAGCGGATACAAAGGCCAGATCAGAGGCTCTTTGAAGCCCATAGTTGGCTTCTCGTCAAAGAGCAGCCAGTCCAAAACGGCGCAGATAGGAATCACATCATGCAGAATAAAATTGTTGAACTTAAAGACGCCGTTGACAAAAACCTCGCCGTGATCAAGCAGGAAGTAAGCTACCAGGCCAGTTACGGTAATGCCCAGCATAAGCGTGTGTTTGACCGTTGGCATCCATGGCTTCTGAGCAGTCTCGGGATGCTTGTAAGCCTGGAATAGCGCACCCCAGAAATAAGCAACAAGCAGCAGGTTAGAGATGTTGGTGAAGTAATACAAGAAAGAAACGCGGAAGTTCATTCGGAAGACGCCCGCAGAATCACACAGTACAAAGGTGCCAATCACAGCAATAAATAGCTTAAAAATAAATGACGCTTTCTTAGATTTAATCAACGCAGTACCTCCTTCTGTAAAGCGAGAGGTCACTGTAAACCTAGCGCGCCGCGACAAAACTACGTAATTCTCAGAGTTAACAGTTATGTTTCAAATGAAAAAGATTCAAAAAAATGCGGTCTTCTCACTTTTGGCGAGAAGACCGTGAAATGGCGAGAAAATCGCAGATGTCAAAGGTGTACAAGGCCAACTAGGACTGCGTTACTGAAGCGCGTGCTTAATCACAAGAATTGGATGGTGTAGGAGCAGTCGAGGTCCTGTGGATTTCATGACCTCTTTAACGCGAGCGCGCATCTCTTTGCCGTAGCAATGTGATTTACATTTAGAGCAAAACGTCTTTGTCTCAATGTGAGGACAGCGGTCCACACGCGTATGCGCATACTTCTCAAGCTCAGCACACTCGTCACACAGAGGCTCATGAGCTTTGGTGTGATGGTGCTTCTCGCAATAAAAACGAATCATGAGCGAAATAAGATCTTTTTCCTTTTGACGTTTCTGCGCAATTTCTTCAGGTGTCATCAGCTCACTCGTCCCCCATCAACGGTGTAAACAACATCTGCAATTCCCATGGTAGAAGCCCTATGAGAGACAAGAACTACGGATTTGCGCTCAGTTTCTTTATCAAGCGAGCGCAAGATAATAGCCTCGTTTAGGCTATCTAGGTTACTGGTTGGCTCGTCGAGCAGCATGAGTGGCGCGTCATGCAAGAATGCGCGAGCAAGGCCAATACGCTGACGCTCTCCGCCAGAAAGTGAGTCGCCAAGCTCTGCAACAGGCGTATCGTACCCCTGGGGCAGCGTGGAAATGTACTCGTGAATTGAAGCCTTCTTGCACGCCTCAACAATCTCTTCATCCGTTGCGTCAAGCTTTGCAATGCGCAGGTTATTCTTAATGGAATCGTGGTACAAATGCGTATCCTGCGTCATGTAGCTCTCAAGATCGCGCAGGTTAGAGGTATTAATCTGCTCCAAAGGAGTTCCAGAAATCTCAATGGCTCCAGGTGTTGCTGGCCAGAAACGCATCAAGAGTTTAAGCAGCGTAGACTTGCCTGAGCCGCTCTTTCCCACAATTCCCACGATCTTATCGGTAGGAATATCCACGGAAATGTTGTCTAGAATCTGCTCGTCATCGTACGCAAATGAAAGCTTAGAAACGCGCACACCCTCATAGGAGATGTCTTTTTGGTCCACTACATCTTCAACCAGGGGCTGTTCGTCCAAAATATCCAAAACACGGTTGCCTGCAGCAAAAGTGCTGGTAAGCGTTGTACCAAGTGCTGCCAAAGCCACAACAGGCCCAAACGAACTCATCAATGCAATGGTGACAATGAAAGCTTCATTCATAAGAATCTGCTGGTGATAGGCCAGGTAGAACGAACTAAAGAACATGACTAGTGTTGCGGCAAGAATGACCGTTGAGGTGACCGCATCGTTGACACCAAATGCTTTCTTAACTGCCTGCTGTCTGTCGCTTAACTGATCAGCAAGCTTACTGGAGCTCTCAAGCATTTGAGTGCCCGTGTTGTATTGCAGAATCTCGTCAAGACCACGCAGGTTATCAAGGGTAACCGTCGAGAGCTTACCAGCAAGATCTCTTGCCTCAGCAGAGTCTTGCTCGGAGCGCTTAGACATAGCAAGCGGAATTGCCACGCCAACTACCAGGTAAGAAACAAGTGCAATAACACCCAAAATCCAGTTGGCAGTACCTGCAATAAACCACACCATTACAATGCAGAACACAACCGCAATGCAGATAGGCGAGATAGTGTGTGCGTAGAAAACCTCAAGCAGCTCAATGTCTGAGGTAATGACGCTCATCAGGTTGCCCTTATTTTTGACCTCAAGCTTTGCAGGGGCAAGCTTTCTGAGCGCCGTGAACACACGGTCTCTAATAAGCGCAAGCAGTTTAAACGCAATAAAGTGGTTGCATTCCTGCTCGGCATAGCGCAGCAGACCGCGGACCAGGGCAAACAAAAGCATGCCGCCAAAAAGCAACACCATAGGAGAAGATGAAGCAAAGCCCATAGCGCTGAGCAGCGCATATGCTCCAAAAATGCTGATGAACGTGGCGGCAAGGTTACCCAAAACGCCCATCAAAATTGCAAGTATCATAAAGCCAGCCAGCGGACGAACCAGCCCCACCAGCCTCAACATAATGGTGAGCGCACTACGGCGAGAAGTACGTGCAGTTGTGGCGCTGTTCTTAACTTCTGTTTTCATTACGCCTCAACTCCTTTCACATAGTTCTCAAGCTCAGTCTGGGCCCGCGTCATTCGTTTGTACTCGTCATTTGTTGCAAGCAACTCTTGGTGCGTTCCACTTCCAACAACACGACCATGCTGCATAACAACAATCTGATCAGCATTTTTAACGTTTACTAAGCGGTGAGAAATTACCAGCACCATCTTTGTCTGAGCAAGCTGGTGAACCTGCTGCATAATAACGTCTTCACTCTCAACATCAATATTTGAAGTAGCTTCATCAAAAATGTACATCTGGCTATTGTGAAGCAAGGCTCTGGCCAGTGCTAATCTCTGACGCTGACCACCAGACAAGTTGGAGCCCTTCTCGGCAACTGGCGCGTCAAGTCCACCCAAAGACTTTACGAACTCAGCAAGATTGACCTGTTCAAGGGCGTGCCAGAGCTGTTCTTCAGTTGCCTCTGGATTACCCATGGCAAGGTTAGAGCGAACGCTTCCCATAAAGAGATGTGCTTGATGGCCAATATACGTAACGTTTTGAAGCAAATTCTGGTCAGAAATGTCTGACAAACTGGTATTTCCAAACAGAACATCGCCAGAATATGAGCGGAGTTTTCCGGTCAGAAGTGCTGCAATTGTTGATTTTCCGCAGCCTGACTCTCCTACCAGGGCATTCAAAGAGTTAGCACGCATTCCAAAAGAAACATTCACCAAGACGGGTTTCTCGCCATCATAGGAGAAAGAAACGTTGCGCAAAGCGACATCACTAGAAGCTGGAACGGTCTTGGTACCCTGCTTTCGAACAGGCATATCAAGCAGGTCAAAGATCTTGTCCGACGCTGCCATACCGTTCATGGCAATGTGGAAATAACTGCCCAAAAGACGCATAGGCAGGAAGAACTCAGCCGAAATCAAAATGACAAAGACGCCTTCCCACATAAAGAGGAGGTGGTCATTTACCTGCTGAATTGCAAGAATTGTACCGAGCGCGCTTCCACCAAATGCAACCACGTCCATCACGGTGATGGAGTTAAGCTGCATGGTTAGAACCTTCATGGTAATACGTCTAAAGTGCTCGGCTTCCTCGTTCATCTGCTTGTGTTTAAAACCATCAGCCTTGTAAATCTTTGCTGTGGTCAGGCCCTGCAGGTTCTCCAAAAACGTATCGCCAAGCTGCGTATACTGGCCCCAATACTTGGACAAAAGCTTCTTTGCAAACTTCTGGATAAGAACGATGGTCATTGGAATGAGCGGCACAAATACCAGCAAAACAATGCCAACTACCGGACTAATAAGGAGCAAAACAAGAAAAAGTGTGAGTGGAGCTAAAACAGCATAGAAGAACTGTGGCAAATACTGTGCAAAATACGTTTCAAGCTGATCAACACCTTCAACAGCCAGTTGAACAATCTCGCTGGTAGCATATGAATTTTTATACGAGGGACCAAACTCTAAGAGTTTCTGATAGATTTTCTCGCGAAGGGTCTTTTTAACCCTTTTTGCTGCGTAAAAGCTTGTCTTGTGCTGAGCAAGTTTGCAGAAATACCTGAGCACCATAGCAATAAGGCAGAGTACAATAAACACCAACTGCTCTTCGAGGACAAAATAATCCATGAACAAAGCTTCTATCATTCTTGCCAGAGAGTACATAAATACAATATTGGCAAGCAGCGCAATCCACTGGTAAAGCACGGTCAAACCAATGTATTTTTTACTCTCCTCAATAAGGGCAATGAGGCGTTTGTTGATCATCATATGCAGACTTCTTTCGCTTTTCTTACAAGCAGAATCTTTAATCCACTAACTGTTTCATTTACTTTACATGTAGTTTTGTCGTTGCATATAAGAGTTTGCCTTATATAACATTTTGAAGCAACATACAAAATAGCGAGAACAACTGCTATTTTTGAACACGTTCCCAGTCCGCTTTTGTGAGCATTGATATACCAAACTGCTCTTCTTTGCCTGTGTACTTATTAAAGTCTGTAAAGATTTCTGCTTCTGTGAAGCCACACTTTTGAGCCACTGAAGCAGACCTCTTATTACGCTCAAGATATCTAATAATCACCTGGTCAACGCCATGCTCTTCAAATGCATAGGTAGTAAGAGCTTGAGCGCCTTCAGGCGCCAACCCTTGTCCCCAATAAGGACGACCAATCCAATAGCCAATTTCAGCCTGATGCAACTGCTTTGAGGAATCTTTTGGATCAGGAATTTCTTTAAAATCCAATGACATCGAGCCAATTACATGACCAGTCTTCATATCCTTTACGGCATAACAGAACTTCTCGGACAGCACGTTTGCAAGAACCTGCTTGGAATCTTCTAAAGTTTTGTGAGGTTCCCATCCACAAAGTGGACCAATTTCTGGATCTTTTGCCAATTCATAGAGCTCATTGGCATCAGATGCATGCCATGGAATAAGAAACAATCTCTTAGTTGTAATCATATAAGCTCCCTTTAAATTTTTTACTGCCCTACAGCTTTCTTATACTGTCCAATCTGTTGGACACTCATGCTTTTTAACTTCTCTACTCTATCCTTAACATCTTCTAAGGAGGCTCTTATGTATAGTCCTACAAAACTTGTTGATTCCTTTGTTATTTCCGGTCTTCCCTACTACGACGCTCCGCTTATTTTTGATCAACTTAAACTTGGTTCAGATCTGACCATTGCTCCTGAACGCGATAACCCTTATGACCCAGAGGCTCTTGCTCTGTACTCTAATGACCATAAGCTGGGTTTTGTTCCTAGAGAAAACAACTCTCTCTGGAGTACTCTGCTCTTCTACGGACATCAAAACATTATTACCTGCAAGATTACACAGCTCAGCGATCACCATGGTCATCTTCTCGTTAAAGCAGGCCTTTACGTCATTGATGCTCGCTAATTGGTACTCGTGAACTATCCGGTTTAGCCCGTCCGTTTTAGCCCGTCTTCGCCGTTTAGCTAGTCCCTTTCTGTGTTTGGTAGCTCTGAAGAATTCCGCTCAAGTATTCTTGGTATTTCTGCCTGGTCTTCTTTGGAGCTATCAGTTCTATATCTGTTCCAAATGTTGCAAGCCAACCATAAAACGTTGGAGCTTCCATTACAGAAACATGTACGTCAGCTGTAGTTCCATCAGAACTTGGATTGTTCAAAATAATGTTTTTGCCAAAACGGTCGTACACCGAGCACATCACGCGCTCATTAACACGAAGTGTGACCTCAACAACCTCGCCCGAGTACATGCCAAAGACGCGCTCTTGATACTTGTCTATATCAAACTGCTTGATCTGCTCGTTAACCGTGGCGTCAGCATCAGAAACCTCAAGTCTAAACATGCGGTCCACGCGATAATTGACAAAGTTTTGATGCTTATCGTTCCACACAATAAGATAGTAGAAATCGTCAATATACGTAAGTTGAACAGGCGTTTCTTCTCTTACGGGAAGCTCTTCAATAACCTTATCTTTAAAGCCTTTTTTGCGGTACTTAAACGAGACCTTTTTCTTCTGCAAGAGTGCCGTTTGAATAGCATTAAGCGCATAAAACACAGACTCATTTTGCGACTTAATACGACCCTCAACATGGATACGCTTCTTGAGCGTGTCGGAGGTAGACTTTCCACCCAGCTCACCGATAAGACTCACCAGGTTATTTGCCTTGCGCTCCGTCAAAAATTTTGATGACTGCACAGCGTCTGCCATCAGCATGAGCTCTTCAGCCTGAAACTTCCTAGTTGCCAGGCCGTATTCAACAGGATGGCGCTGGTAAGACTGGATGTCGTAGCCAAAATTCTGCAGCGATTTGATGTCGTCGTAAAGTGTTTTACGTTCCACGCTTAGCCCGCGTTCTGCGAGCTTTTCAATAAGCTGAGGAGTACTTAAGCCATGGTCATCGTCAGTTTCTTCCTCGAAAATTTTTACGAGGTGCAAGCAGCGGGTCTTCTCGCTTGGCATACTGCCTCCGAAGTCTAGATCAAATAAAACTCCTGTCCATTTTAGTGGACAGGAGTCGAGAAGAACGTATGGCCAGAAACTCTTCGGTAAACGGCACGTAAGTCGTAGACAAGCCGTAAATCAACTGATATTTAGCCCCAAACCTCTTCAGCAATTTCTTTTACAAGCGCAATCTTTGCCCACTGCTCATCTTCGGTGAGCTTGTTACCAATCTCGCAGCTTGCAAAGCCGCACTGGGGAGAAAGGCAGAGGTTCTCCAGAGGTACGTACTGAGCTGCCTCATGAATACGCTCAATAACCTTGGCTTTCTCTTCCAGCTGGGCGTGCTTGGTGGTGATCAGACCAAGCACAACTTTTTTACCAGCTGGAACAGAAGCCAGGGGCTCAAAGCCACCGGAGCGATGATCATCAAATTCTAAGAAGAAAGCGTTTACGTGCTCTTGAGCAAGAAGAGCATCGGCCACATCGTCATAGCCACCCTCGCAAGCCCAGGTACTATGGAAGTTGCCACGACAAACGTGCGTGTTAATAGTCAAGTCAGCTGGAGCTGCATCAAGAACGCGGTTATTAATCTCCAAGAGCAGTGCTTTAATCCTCTTAAGACCCTCCTGGTCAGCGCCAAAGAAAAGCTCTGCACGTGGGTCAACCAGCACGCCCCATGAGCAGTCATCAAGCTGAAGATTACGACAGCCTGCAGCATATACCTGCTTAATAAACGCACCGTAGCCAGCAACAATATCTTCAAGAAGGTCCTGGTCGTTGGCATAGTACTTGTTAGTCTGCTCACGGTTCATGGGCATAATGAACTGCTCAATAAACTGTGCTGGTGCAGGAATAGTAAGCTTGGCAACAGTTGTCTCGTCCTCAAACTGCTGGACAAAGCGGAAGTGCTCTATAAAGGGATGCTCTTTGATGAGCTCCACTTTTCCTACGAGGAAGGTGTCGTCAATCTCTGCAATCTCATCGTGGAAAGGAAGTCCAGTATTAGTTGGCGCATGGCCAATACCTTCGAACGCCCACATAAAATCAAGGTGCCAGGTTGCACGCCTAAACTCACCGTCAGTGATGACTTTAAGGCCTGTCTGCTTCTCCTTTTGGATAAGCTCTGTAATAGCTTTGTCCTCTACTTGCTTGAGCTCATGTGCATCAATCTGACCTTTTTCAAACTGAATACGAGCCTGCTTGAGATTCTCTGGACGAAGAAAGCTACCAACAACATCAAAGCGATGTGGAGTAGTTTTATCATTTTTGATTGCCATCATAGCCCCTTAGAACTGCTTACGAGAAACCAGTATGACAATCAGCACTTCACTTGTGAAATACAAATACTTAACTAATTCATATAGCTAAAAACTATATCTTAACGTTTACCGTTCCACTCATCTAAGAACTGGCCAATATACTCACGCATGTACTTCTCGCGAGCTTTTCCTAGCTCTTTTCCACTGCGCGTATTCATCATGTCTGCCAGCAAAAAGAGTTTCTCGTAGAAGTGGTTGAGCGACGTTGATTTGTGTGAGTGATACTCCTCGCTGCTCATGTTAAGGGTTGGTGGTTCATCTGGGTCATACATACTACGACCGTGGCTTCCTCCATAAGCAAAGGTACGTGCGATGCCAACAGCACCAAGCGCGTCCAGGCGATCTGCGTCTTGAACGCACATACCTTCAAGCGTTGAAGGAACTACCGAGTCTGTTCCTGAGAAAGAAACCTCATCGATTGCGGTACAAATTGCCTGGATAGTAGCCTCGTTGACAGCATGCTGGCGCAGAAAACCAACGGCCCTATCCTTATGCTCATGCGTCTCTGGAGAAAGCTTGATGTCATCAACATCGTGCAAAAGTGCAGCAAGGGCAACAATCTCTTGATTTGCCCCCTCCTCTTGCGCAATTCTTACAGCCATTTTATATACACGCAGGGTGTGGAAGTAATCGTGACCACTAAAATCTGTGGAGAAGATCTCTTTTACAAAGTCCAAAGCGTCATCGATAATTTTTGAGTCCATAACTCCCCGCTCAACACATTCAAACGTATCTCTCACGCATTATTTGCGCAGATTGTGCATCCTCTTAACTGTCTTTTTCTTAGTGTACACAGCCTCTCTTGCTTGAGAATTTTGAAGCTCAAATTTCATGAAATTGTTAACTATCCAGCTTCCACTATTCAGTTTCCGCATAACTCACATTTGTCTCAAAATTTAATACATTTCTATTACAATTTTTATCCGTTGCACGTTTATGACAAATGTCGAGAAAATCGTCAAAAATAGAGCAATTTAAATGCCATTTTTCAACATACCAAATATTTTGATTAAATTATTTATATAACATTAGTCCAAGAGGTTTTTTGAAATGTGTTCAAACTATAAAAATCGCTGGTTGAGCTAACAATTTTTATCAAAATAATAGATAATTATCTATACGAAAAATGCTCTGAATATGTGTCATTTATCTCTATCGTGCTTATCGTGATGTATCACTTTCAGCGCAAGATTTAATTGCAAATTTTGTTGGGGTATTCACTATTTGTTAGGGGTAGGTATGGAAAGAAAAAACAAGAACTTTGCAAGCAAAGGGGCAAAGACAGCTATGTCTTTAGTACTTGCGCTCTCTTTGGTCCCTTCTTCAGCGTTAGCAGAAATTGCTAGCACTCAAGAGGTGGCTCAGACGCAAGAAGTTGCAGCAACTCAAACAAGTGATGCAACTGCCTCAACTTCGGAGGCAACTGCAGAGACCTCTGCTGAAACCACCGCTAACGCAGAAGCTACTTCCAACCAGCAGACCTCTGAGCAGACTGCTGCTCCTGCAGAAAGATCTTCTCGCCGTGTTACAAGAAGCCTTTCTTACATCTCAACTGAGCTCTGGGTAGACGGAACCAACGGTAGCGATACTAACGAGGGCTCCAGCTCCGATCCTGTTAAATCTCTCGAGAAAGCACTGGAGCTGTGGGGAGAAACTTCTTCAATCTACACCATTCACCTCAAAGGCAACCTTGATTTGACCTCTACGGTTACCATTCCTTCTGGTCTTACACTCAAGATTGAATCTGAGGGCGCAACGCTTACTGGCACTGGAAACAGCATTGACGGTCTGGTTCTATCACCTGGCTCAACGCTGACCGGCACAGGCACTCTTACCATGTCCGGCTTCAAAACCGCACTAACTGCACAAGATGGCTCAACCATCACCGATGGTACCTATGTCTTTAGAAACAACGCAGGTTCCAGCGGTACTCGTGGTATTTCTCTTGGCGGAACCGTTAGCGGCAGCACCAACAAGAACAGCGTTACCATCACCGCAGACGATAAGAGCAATACAAACTTCTTTGAGTCTGGTGTCACCTTTGAAAACGCTACTATCAAAGTAACTTCACAGGCTCGTACCTGGAATGACGCTCGCAACCTCAACCTTAGGAACACAGATCTTACCGTTGAAGGCTTTGGTCAGACTTTCTACGTCAACCAGCTCAACATGAATGATTCCACCCTTACCATTAACCCATCTTTCTGGGGCCAGACGGGCATGACCATCCAGGGAACTTCCAATATTGTTAACTCCACCATCAACGCAAATGCTGGCTCAACTTCTGGCATTTCTGTTGGTGTAGCTGGTGGAACAGTAAACGTTACTAACTCAACCCTTAACTTCACTAACGGTGGAACTGGCGGCCTTAACGTCAACACTGGTGACGTCATCATTAACAACTCCACGATTAAGGGAGATGGTCGTAACTCTGGCGCCCTCTTTGGAGCCCAGACTAACGGCTCCATCCAATTCACCGGAAACAGCCTGGTAGAAACCCCTGCTACCAAGAACTCCGATAACGGTGCTGGCCAGACTCGTCAGAACTACAACGTTGTTGGCGGCTCTTACCTGCTCAAATACGCACCAAGCTACAACAGTGGCTTTGGTAGCACTATCCCTACAAACGGTGCAGCTAACGGCAACGAGGTTCTCTCGCTCTTTACCCTTGCTGACCCATCAACTAACTCTCTGAGCCTCATTAATGCTAACGGAGCAACCTATACCTACCCAGTTGCTAACGCTTCAAGCGATGGTCAGAAGCACGTTTGGGCACCTGCTGCAACCGTTACCTTTGACCTCAACACCCCAGGCGTTACCGGCATCAACCCAACATTTGCTGACGGCACTACTGCTAACAAGACTGCTCTTGCTATGCGCGGCAACTCTCTTGCAACCGCTTCTTCTGTAGCAGAAGGCTCCACTACCCTACCTGCAGATCCTTATGCAAGTGGTCAGGAGTTTGACGGCTGGTACTACACCGACGCTGCTGGTACCGAGCACCAGTTCACCGCTGATACCCAGGTCACCTCTGACATGACAGTCTATCCACATTGGAAGGCCAACACCTCATGGCTTTACGTTAGGTATCACAATGGTAATGGCGTCTCTGTCATTGACCGCGTTGCTACCAACGCTAGCCGTACCGTAACGGTCCGTTCTGACGCTGAGGTCAACAACCTCGACAATAACTTCAATATCGCTGGAAAGACCTTCAAGCGTTGGACCACCCAGGCAAACGGCGCTGGTGACGAGGTTGCAGCTAATTCCAACCTGGCTGTTCCTGCAGGTACTGATACCGTTGATTTGTACGCAGACTGGGAGGAGCAGCACCTTACCGTGTCCTTCTCGGCAAATGGTGGCACCTTCTCTGCAAACAGTGTCTTTAAACAGAATCCTAACGTCTTTGACATCACCACCGATGCAAATGGCGGAGAAGTAGCAACTATCAAGACTCATCCAACTGTTGCTGAGCAGACTACTATTAACGCTCTTCTACAGAATCTCAGTGGCAATACTTTGACCACAGATACTGCTGGAATTGCAAGCTCAACCAGCACCAACACTAATACCGCTTATACAGAGATTGCAACACTAGAGAATTACGTTTTGGATAACACAGATGAACCAATAACTTTCCTTGGTATGGTTTTTGGTCACAACTACCACTACTGGTTCACTGACGCTGCAGGCAACTCCCCTGCAACCATTAACGGTGGCGCAACGCTTACTAACGATGTCACCTACTATCTCAAGTGGAAAGAAGATCCTTCCATCCAGAGAGTAGAGCTTACTAGCGATCTTCCTGCTGATATGTGGAGTGACTCTCAGAGCAACACCACTCAGATCAAGGAAGTTTCTAACGATAAGAGCTTCAGTCTTACAGGCGCTATTGACGCCACTTCCGTCATTAATCAGATGAGCGCTTTTGAGAATGGCATTGCTGGCGGCCTCGACGACCTAACCAAGATTACGCTTTCTGGCACAACTTCTACCTTTACTGCAAAGCTCACACTTCCTGCTGGCGTTGTTGTCCCAGCTAATCCAACAGTAACTACCTCTGGCCTTGGTGATCTCTTTGAGGTTACAAACGTTTCCGTGAACGGTCAGGAAGTTACCGTTACCCTGAAGCTTAAGGGCACTTACACCAACTACAAGCAGCTCAAGGACGCTGTCGAGACTGTTGGTAAAGACGACGCAGCTACCACAGAGATTGCAAGACCCCTTACCGTAACTGTTGATGGTCTCACACTTGACCCAACTCAGGTAACCAATGGTCAGGAGCTCACAGCTACAGGTACTCTTACTGGCTCCTTTGAGTCTTTTGCAAAGAACACTGTCACCAACGTCACCAAGAAGTTCGAACTTTCTTGGAATGGCGTTCAGATTGCTGCGAGCAGAGACCCTCGTGGTGCCGGCATTCAGCAGACTCTGATTGTGAACAACCCAATTGAGATGAACCTTCCTGCTGATATGCTTGCTGACGAGAATACCGAGCATGACCAGGTCATCACCATGAAGGCAGGTTCTACCTTTAACCTCACTGGTTCCATTCTTGCTTCCTCTATTCAGGAGCAGATGAACAACATTGAGCGCGCCTACCCTAATACCAACCACGACACCATTACGCTGAGCAACCTTAAGTTCAAGTTCACAGCAACTCTGACCGTTCCTGAGGGAATGACCCTCCCAAGCAATCTTGATGCCAACACCATCCAGGCTTCCAACTTTGGCAGCGGCTTTAAGGTCAGCGATGTCCAGGTCAGCGGCCGTACGGTTACTGTCACCTTTGAGCTCAGCGATCCATCCTCCATTAGGACTTACTCTGACCTCGAGCGCATTGTTGACGAGGCTAGCGCAAACGATGGCTGGATGAAGCTCACCATTCCTGGCGTCACCATTGACTCTAACGTTGCTGCAGGTACTCAGCTCACTGCTGTCGGCACCGTTACCGGCTCCTTCAGCGCTATTGCTGATTCCTCAGCTGGCAACCACAAGGTCTTCTCGTTCACCTGGAATGGTATCCAGTGGCCAGACGGTAAGGATGCTGTTGCAACCGATAACGACACTATCCAGCTAACCATTACTGTTGCAGAGGATGAGACTCCAGAGACTCCTTCCACTCCAGCTAAGCCATCTAAGAAAAAGAAGCAGAAGACTCCATACACCGGAGACGCTTCTGCTGCATCACCTCTTGCTGCACTTCTCGCAGGTATGACCGCTGTAATGACATCACTTGGCATTACTAAGCGTCGTAAGAATAAGTAAGAAAGAAAGTGATAGGTTCTGTATTGCTCTAGTTAGGATGTGCTATGAAAAGTAAGGCAAGGATTGTAACGGGACTGCTTTTAGCTGCCGTTGCATTCGTCGCAGCATTGCTGCCCAACCTTAGCGTGGCTTACGCAGAAGACACCACAGGTCTTCAAATCAATGCTCTGAGCATTGAAGACGCGTCAACTCACGCCCAAGTTGCTGACCTTCTTGCAGGCCAAACTCCTGCTCTTAAGGCGGGAGTCACCTACGCCTTGAATGTTGGCTACACAATCCCTGCATCGTTGCAGTTCTCCCCAACGTACCTCAACGTGAGGTTTGGAGATGGACTCTATGTCACAGGTCTTCCAGGTGCAACGTTTACCGTTGGTGGCATCTCAAACACCAGTTTCTCTAACCTGGTTACTACACCTACGGGAACAGGAACCCTTCCTTACGGCTATCCTGGCGCAAGCTCCGAGAAAAACCGCAGTGGTGATTTGGTCTACATGACCAACAATGGCCTTACTCAGGTATCTTCCAGGGGAGAAATTCAGTTCAAGCTTGATGAAGCTGTTGAGAACCAGAGCGCAAGCCAGGTTATTGCAAACGCAATCCGCGTCAGCTTGAGCACCGCGGCAACACAAAACATTGATCCACATACTTCAGCTGTTACCGCAGCCGATCCAATGACCTATGGCTTCTGGGCTGATCAGTCTACCGAGGTTCTCTCTAAGGGTGGCACTACCTCTACCCTGCAGGTTTCTACCACAGGCTCTAAGGTACTCACCGAGGCAAACAGCAAGACTACGGTTCAGGTTGTCTATCCAAGTGATATGGAGCTTGTTGGTGTCAACGAGACCAGCCTCTACAACACCCCAGGTACCATTGTCTCTACTACCGATGATGGCACTAACAAGACCGCAACTGTTGAGTGGAACGAGCCAGGCTCTTACGCAGGTACCCCAACCTTTAAGCCACAGATTAAGGTTCCTGCATCAAGCACCAGGCCTAACAACTCAACTTTTAACGTCATCATCAAGAACCTCACTATGAGCGTTTGGAATGACACTCCAAACGTCAACCGTACCTCCGCAAACGCTTCTTCTACTCTTACGGTTACCGTAATTGACGGCCTTAACCCAGAGCGTCTTACCACACACGCTCTTGTCGACACAGCTCCTAACTGGGCATACAAGAAAAACGATACCTATAACGTTCGTCTTGGCACCTACCTCATCAAGAACGAGCTCTCCACAGCCACCGCTCCAAAGACGCTCGAGATGACCATCGATCAGAACCAGACCGCTATCATCCGCGGCGTCACCATCCCTTATATGGAAGGTATGACCTATGGTCCAATCCACTGGACCGCGTCTGACGGTACGAGCGGAACTGCCGATCCAAGCATCTTGCGTAAATCTGGTGTCTCAGCACTTATCACCAACACAGCCCTTGGCCTTGATATCAATACCTCAATCACTTCCATCAAGGTTGACCTTGGTCCAATTCTTGGCGGATACGATGGCATTAGGAAAGTGAGCGATCTTCTCGACACATATAACCCAAACAACAAGTTTGTTACTGACGAGTACTACGGTTGGAGCTACATCTCCAACGGCATTTACGGCTCTTGGAAGAAGGGTACTAACGCTGACGTTGTCACTAATGTCAAGCTCTACAACACCGGTACCACTCCTGACGCAGGCGTTACGCTGACCGCTAAGTCCGGCGCACCTAAGGTTCTTAACGGCGTTGGTAGTATCGATAAGACCCAGATTAATGGCGGCGAGACCTTCAAGATTTCTGGTCGCATCGACGACGCTAACTGGGACTGGAATCCTCTTCAGGAGCCAGTGCTCTACGTCATCATGCCTGAGGGCTTTACCTACAGCAACCTTACCGTTTCTAACGGCACACTCAGCGCTCCTGAGTTTGTAGGAACGTACGATAAGGACGGCGTAGCTGTTAAGGTTTGGAAGTACACCATTGATGTTGGCGACGAGACTCGTGGTCAGTATCAGCCAGACTTTACCAGCAAGAACATGACTCTGAGTATGGATGTCCACACCACCGATCTTGCAGGCAAGGGCATCTATCACATCAACGACTTTGTTGGCATTACCACCAAAGACTTCAAGGAAATTGGTGCTCAGATTAAGTCCGAGCACTGGGACCGCAGCAACTGGAACACTTCCCAGTACACCAGCCTGTTTGGTAACAGCGTTAACTCTGGCGAGACCATGGTTTCTCTCTCCGAGCGCCCTGGTATCAACATTGCACAGGCATCTGCAATTGCTGCTGCATCTACCCTTTCTGTAAAGGATGCCGTCTCTGGAACCGTAACTGATTACACGTACGACTCCGCAAATCCAGGCGCAACTACCCCTGTTATGCAGCGCGGAGACACCGCAACTGTTCACATTGCAGTCCGCAATAACACCGGCAACACCGCAAATACCACTCAACTGTTTGTTCCATTGCTGTCTAAGTCTGCAGACCGTGGCGCAGGTATTAATCCAGAGGGCGCAACTCAGCTTCCTCTTGCGCTTGAGGGCGTAAGCTCTTCTTCCAACTTCTCTTACCAATACATCAAGCTGAACCCTGGTGTCACCTACACCGCAAACCATGCTCCACAGCCTAGCGACTACACCGTAGTCAACGATCCAGCTGATGCTGACATGGTGCTCTTTACCTCAACGCACGCACTTGCTGCAAATAGCGGCGGCTTTGTTGACGTCACCTATAAGGTTGCCGACAACGTTGATGCTTCCTACGACGGCACGCGCAGCGTATTCAGCAGCGTTCTTGACTACGACATTGCTGGTAACCACTCCACTCGTAGCCTCTCCACCCACGCTCTGAGCTATGCTGGTATTGACCTCAAGATCAATAAGGTCTGGGACGATAACAACAACGCTGGTGGTAAGCGCCCATCCACAACTGATTTTGGTGCCAACAACCTGGTTCTCTCTAACGATAAGAGCCTTGATACCAGCACTATTACCCCAACAGTTACCGATAACGGCAACAGCACCTACACCATCGTCTACAAGGGTCTTCGCAAGTACGTAAACAACACAGCAGCCGATACTGTTTCGTACACCATCACCGAGAACGTTCCTAATTCCTACGTTTCAACTAGAAGCAGTATTTCTCGCGTCGAGCAGTACACCACCACTCAGTCGCTGGTAAATGTCTACAATGTCAGGCCTACCATTGTGACGCCATCCGTTACCAAGATTGTCGAAGGCGATTACCCAGTTGTTCCTATACCTGGAGGGCCTTCACCTGCGTCTCTGGTTAATTCTTACCTGAGCACAAGTAACACTAGCGCAGCAGGCGCCACAAGCACTGCAAGCGCGACAAGCGCCGACGACACTGCAAGCGGCAGCTTTGCTGAGAGCCTGATCAATAACTTCCTGGCAAACGGCTCTGAAGACGAGGGCGACGCTCCTAACGTCTTTATCTTTGAGATGACACGCCTTGATCCGTCCAGCCCAATGCCTGAGGGATCTACCGGCAATACCGCTCGTACACGCAGGCTTCTCGGTGGCGACGCCGTATTCCGCAACATTACGTTCACTCAGCCTGGCACCTACGTGTACACCATCAAAGAGGTTACCGGCACCCAGAACATCCAGTACGATCAAAGCGTCTACACCGTTACCTATAACGTTACTGACGACGGTACTGGCCAGCTTGAGGCAACACGTACTATGACCAAGACTGACGAGGACGGAAACGTTACTACCGTTGACCTTGGCGAGTATAACGATGCAACAGGCGCTGTCTTTACTAATGTCTATCCTGATCCACTGCCAGCCAGGGACTATCCAGTTGTCCAGAAGGTTGTTACTGGTAACGCACCAGATGCTCCAACCGACTATCCATCAGTTCTCCCTGATGACAACGGCGGCAACCCACGCACTGCAACAACTCAGGATGTCTTCAAGTTCACGCTCACCCGCAACGATCCTTCCTACCCAATGCCAAACAACGCAACAACAGATAGCGTTGAGACTTCTGTTGATGTTTCTGGCGATAATAACTTCGGTGAGCTAGTCTTTACGCAACCTGGCACCTATGTTTACACCATCAAAGAGGTTACCGGCACTAACCAGAGGGTTACTTACGACAAGTCCGTCTACACCCTCACCTACACCGTCTTTAAGAATGATGATGGTGAGCTTGATTTCACCTACCACATTACTAAGACCGCTGAAGATGGAACCGTAACAGAGATTGATCAGTGCGAGTGCAGAAGCACGCCTCCTCTGGTATTCACAAACGACTATCCAGAGCCTGAGCCTCAGCCAACACCAGATCCTGAGCCAACTCCTAGCCCTGATCCACACAAGCCTTCTAAGACCAAGAAGAAGCGCGTTCTGCCAGACACTGGCGATGTTGCTGAGCTTATAATTGCTTCTGTTGGCATGGTTGCTTCTAGTATCACCGCTCTAGGCTTTGCACTAAGGGCTCGCAAGCAGAAGTAAGATTCAACTGCTAGAGCGATCTTCTCGCACACAAAAACAGCCGCCTTCACAAGAGGGCGGCTGTTTTCTTGGACAAGACGTTTTTCTCGCCAGGAGTTACTCCCCTAGCATGGTTTGAAGATCATAACCAAAGGACTTAACAAACTCGTAAGCGTCCTTCTGCCAATCCTCTTTGAAGACGCCAGGAGCAGTCTCGAAGAAGCTAGAGTCCAAATAACGAATAATAATGAAGTTGCTGTTTGGCTGGTCGAAGCCATTGCCCCTACTGAAATCGATACCGTGACCAGTATTTCTTCTCATTGCTGCTTCAAGAATAGGAACTGTGAGCTCGTTGACGGGAACTACAATGTCTGCCCTATCAAAGAAGCCACCTTTTTCTTTAGTGAAGACAAAGAGATTGTTGAGTGCGCCACCAGCAACACACTGAACTCGACGAATGTCGGAAAGCTTGACCTGATGCTTTGCACCGGAAATTACGCCATTTGCGATAGTGATCTTTTTCTCTTTGAGGCTAAATCCGAGCTTAGTGTTTAACGTATCAAGGTTATTGGGGAACTCAGTAGTAAGCTTGTTAGCTGCAAAAGCAAGGATGATAGCCTTGGTATCAAGAATATTATGGCCAAAACCACGATACTTGAGATCTGTGTCAATGCTAACGAGATTATGGCCGTCGTTATCCTTAAAGGTAATCTCGTAAGGACCGTTTGAACTGCAATAATTCAGTAAGAAGGTTGAACCGACCTCTGAAAACAAAACCTTGACCTCTGGCTTTCCATTACCTGGAACATAAGCTAGGCCATCTTTTGTAACGGTATAAGAATACTTATCGTCGCACTTAATAGATACCTGACGGTCATCAAAAATGCTTCTCATGTGCCTTTTACCTCCACGTTTTGCAGTACAAGAAATAACTAGGAACTATCTTAAAATTATATCGTGTTGCTGGATAATTCTTTGCTGCACGCTAATTTTTCGGCGGATGAAGATAACTTGGCGTTGGTAGAGCCGTCAAAATCGTTAGGGTAATTTGATTCCTGCATAATGGAGTCTGTTTATTCATAATCGTGAATAGCGCAATTTTAGGGTACTGATTTTAGTGCCCAAAAAGGTAAAAAAGCCGTTTAGTTGGGGATGAAAATTGAAATTTCGTTATTTGAAGCCCAACTAAACGCAATTTTTACCATAGTTAAAAGTTTTTCCTGGGCAAATGCGTATGCAGAAAAATGTAACCCCCAACTAAACGCATTTTTTACCACTTGGCGCTAAAGCGGAAGTGGGAACTTTACAAAACACCAGGATAGCCATACGACGGGATAGTTCTGCGCCGCACATACGGTGGCTTTGACAGACTGGCGGATTTGGCGGCCTTCCACGAGCCACGCAAAACAGGCTCCTGGTTTTACCAGGAGCCTGTTTTTAGTCAGCTATCAACGAGTTCGAAAAGCCTAGCTATTAGCTGTTCTTCCTTCTCAGAGCAATACCAAGACCACTCAGAGACAGAGCTGCAGCTCCAACGATTGAAGCAATGCCTGAGGCGTCACCAGTATAAGGAAGACCTGGCTTCTTAGGCTCTGGAGTAGTAGGTGGCGTAGTTGGAGGAACAACAGGAGCAGTGTTGGTCACTGTGAAACCGTCGTCCTGATTACCTGTGATCTGGGTTGTGTAACCAGAAATAGGAGTCTCGGAGATGGTGTATGCGTACTCGTGACCATCAGTCTTGTCGTAGAACTCAAGGTTGCTGAAGGTGTGTTTCCAGTCGTCAGCCTTGGTGATGGTTACCCTATCAACCTCGACACCATCACGATACAGAACAATCTCAGCGGAGTCGCCTTCCTTGTTCTCCCAAACCTTGGTGACCGGAATGTCGCGAGTCTTCATGTTAGTGTTAGTTACCACATAGTTAGTAGCGTCGCCAGTAATCTGGGTGGTGTAACCATCAACTGCATCCTCAGTAATGGTGTAGTTGATCAGCGCACCATTGTTGTACTGGTTAAGGTTGCTGAACGTGTGCTGCCAGTTGTCTGCAGCGGTCAGAGTAGCGCTCTGAACCTCAACACCATCAGCGAGCAGGTGAATAGTTACGCTATCAGCAGGTGCGCCAATCCACTTCTTTGTTACTGGAACAGAAACCTTACCTTCAATGGTGTTGGTAACTGTAAGCTCAGTAGCAGAAGAGCCGGAATAGGAAGGTGTGTAGTGAGCAATTGAGTCTTCCTTGACGGTGTACTCAATCTCGTGACCAGCAGTGTAACGTGGCAGGCCGTTGAAGATGTGAGACCAGTTGTTACCTGCGTTCAGGTCAAACTCGCCCACCTGGGTGCCGTCTGCATAGAGCCTGACGTGAACACTAGCAGGGCGTAGACCCTGAGCATTATTGTCGTCAACCCAGACCTTCTTAACTGGGATACTCAAAGCCTCAGGAGCATGCTGGTTTGTAATCTCAAAGCCGTTGATGCTTGTAGTGTAGTCAGGTACAGCGTCCTCAGAAACGGTGTAGGTAATCTCTGTGTTGCCACTGAACTTAGGCAGGTCAGAGAAGGTGTACTCCCAGTTGTCGGCAGCAGTGACTGTCTTGTGCTGAACCTCAACACCATCTGCAAGAAGTCTGACAACAATGGAAGCAGGGCGCTTACCGTCGTTGTTGTTGGAGTCGTCCCAAAGCTTTTTACCAGAGACGGAGACCTTCTCCTGCTGTAGCTGGTTAGTAACACTCAGTGCAACGGAATCGTTAGGTGAATTCTCGTCTGCCTGACCAGAAGTAGCAGTTACCTTGTACTTCTTACCGTTATAAGTGACCATGCCATTAGCGTCTGTGCCTACCTCTTCAAGAGTGTAGACAATAGGAGTCTTTGTGCTGGTACCATCGTTGTGAGTTTCAACGGTGTACTTACGAAGGTGTGTGAACGAAGCAGTCCAGTTATTAGCCGCGGTAAGGTCAAGTGTCTTACCAGTATCAACGCCGTCGGCAAGAAGCTTTACGGTAATGGAGGTAGCATCTGGCTGAGCAATTGCGTTGCCGTCAGCGTCAAGCCACTTCTTCTCTACCTTGACATCCATGATATCAACAAGCTGGTTTGCGACCTTCTCGGTACGACGCATAGCAGCTTCGTTGTTGTAGATAACGCTCATGTCGTTGTATGCAAGAGCCTCGGAGAGGTTTGGATCATACAGTGGTGCCTTCATGGTAAGAACAGCAGACAGAACGGTGTATGGAGGCAGAATAGTGCCATCCTTACCAACAATCTTGATTGCCGTTACCTTGGTGTAGTCAGCTGGAGTCTTAGTCCATTCTGGGCTGTTAATCTCGTTGATATCGTTCTGAGCTGGGTGTTCATCGGTGCGATAGTAAATCTCGTACTGGGAGCTGACATCAGTTGAACCAATCCTCAGATCAATAGGACCCTGAAGTGTATTGCTGAAAGCAGAGTTTCTGCCGTCGCCCACATATGGCAACACGTCGTACATAAGAATCTTATTCATTGGCGTGTTGTAGTAGTTACGAATGCTCAGACGATACTGGAAGAGTCCGCTGGTATCAGTGACGCCAGCAAAGTCAGTCATGATAGTAGCCGAGGTAAATGCCCTACCGTAGAATGTACCGCCGCCAGCAATATTTGGCTCAAGACTACGGATGTGTTTATCAGACTGGATACTCTCAACGTTGTTGCCAAGAACCTTTGCAGTTGCCTTCAGAATAGTCTCGTCAGTGACACCATTCATATTGATGTCAAGATTATCCCGAACAAAGTTACTGGCGTTATACATACCAGAGAAGTCATCTGGTGTGCCGTGAGTCCAGTTTGTGGCGTAGAAGTAGACGTCATTATTGTTGTTCAGAACGTCATTCTCGGCCTTAGAAGGAATGATGTCGTCGTTGATTACCAGGTTCCTAATCTCATAACCCATGGTTCCATACTGATACACGTATCCAGATGGAAGGGTAATCTTGATTGCATTGCGACCGGTCTCGTTGTAGTTCCTGATGTACTCAACCTTCTCAGGCTGCAGCGAGTCAGCAATTGGTGAAACCGAGGTGTTCGCGTCATAAGAAACGCCTGCAGGGAGAAGATCAACGAAGGTTGGATTCTTCAAATAACGAGCAGGTGAAAGCTCTGACAGTGCAAAGCCAAAGCGAGCACTGAAGCGCTCGTTTGGCATACCAACGCGCTGGTACCAAGAGGACTTGGACAGCCAGACCTTCTCGCTAAATGGAGTAAAGCGAGTATCCCAATTTGCGGAGAAGTTCATTGGGGTCTTGGTACCGTCGGTATTAACTTTGTTGGCATTGACCTTGATGATGTTGGTAATAGGTCTGTCACTGTAAACCTCGCCAAATGGATTCATGAACATCATCTGGATGTTGAAATCAATGTTGCTGGTTGGCTGCAGAGTTACGTTCTTAAAGTAAATACCAATCTTCCTGTACTGAGGAGACACAGCGGAAGCATTGGATGGATCAAGCGTACCCTGGTTGATCTGGTCCAGATAGGACTGCAGCTGCTGCTGGCTTGCCGAGTTCATGTCAGCACGGTAAAGCCAGTTTGCACCGTTCTTCCTGGTAGGAATGATGTCGTAGCTGCCGTCTGCCTTGTAGCCACGGACCTCAATCTGGTCCATGGAGAGTCCAACTCGCTGGCCAACTGCAACAAGATTGCCGGTCAGCGCAGTCATGAAGAGGCGGTTGTCGGTGTTGGCAACATCCTCGATGAACTCGATGTCGGTGAGTGGGGTGTCCAGCTTGTTGACCAACTTGATAGTGTAATCAAGCTTCTTAACAGCAAGACCGTTCTTGTCGTACTGGATGGTCACAGGACCGCGCTTGCTAAGCATGCCGTTACCGCTGAAATCATTACCAGCAAGGCGGAACTGCTTAGAGTCGTCATCAAAGTTGTGCTCGTTGCCTGGGACTTGGCCAACAGTCTCTTCTGCTGCACTTGGGTTGTAAGGTATGCCCTGAACCGTTGCAGTGTTGTTGAAGATTACGCGATTAGTGCCGTTGAGGTAGCGAGCGCCCGGGAAGGAAAGCTTGAGCTGGGAATATGCAGGAAGGTTATCTCTGATGTAGTCGTTAAGAATGGTGGTTCCTGCAGGAATATCAAATTTGAGGGTTACGGTACGTCCATCTGGGCTGAGCGTCCAGTTAGGGTTCTTAGCTGGGTCAAAGTGAGCGGTAACGGTCTGACCTGCTGCGTTTACGTATGTAGGAAGGGTATCAGTAATGATGATGGAGCGATAAGCACGATGATACTGGTAAAGCCTAAAATTAAAGATGACGTCTGAAGTTTTATCGTTGGAAAGCGCGGACGAATCACCTGGGGCGTTAATACCACCATACAGGAGCTGATCGTTGGTTTCTTCACCTGCAACCTGCTTCATAAGCCAAGGCTTGTCGTAGGTGATGGAGTATGTCTGATCAGGCATGTTAGCAAGCTCTGTGCCGTCTGCATTGTACACACGAACAACTGGCTTGAGCTGGAAATCTGCTGGGGTAACCATATCTCTGAAGCTCATAACGTAAGGGAGCTCCAGCTTAACGGTGGTATCGATAGTGTTGAGGTACAGGCGCTTAATGGTCCTGCCATCAGGGGTAACGATGGTCTCCTCGCGCTTGATAATAGGCTGAGTAGCTGCTGCTGGGGTAGCAAAGTTATCAAGGTAGGTGTTAGGAGTAATGTTGTTGGTGTTATTGACGTTTTCAGAGGACTGCTTGGTGTTTACCTCAATCTCCAGGTAAAGACCGTCGATTGGCTTATGAAGGCCAGTTGCGTCAATCTCGATACCTGTAGAGATGTTTGCATTGTCCTTAACGGTTGTGGGTGAAGTGGGCTTAAGGTTAACAGTAAGTTCTCCGTCAGCGCCAAAATCAATGTTCTGCGACAACGGATAGGTCACTGCCTTTGCAACAGTGCTTGTACCTAAAATAATGATACCAGTGAGCATCATTATTGCTGCAAACATAGTTGCAAACGACTTCTTAAAGTTGCTCATATCAACCCCATCTTTCCTATCGAACGTACCCCTGGAGCTATACAAAGCTCCACTAAACATACTAATGGTTTTTGACAAAATATTTAAAGAAATATCGTGTTCAAATAAATTTTTTTATTTCAATCTTGGACAAAGACTTTGAAAACTGACTAAATTGCGCTCAATTAATGCTACAAAGTGCGTAGATTTAACTTCATTACTCCTGGCGAGAAAAACGCGCACACCAAGCCATTCTTTTTTCCACTTCTTTTATGCTCCTTCAAAAAACTGGCTGGCGTATACGCGTCAGCCAAGAATAATTCTTCGATCAGTTCTTTCTGCAAAAAATGATACTGGAATGAGTACATATCAACAATAAACAGACATCCCTATGAATAAATAATCAAATTAACTCCACAGTTTTCTTCACTTTTGAGGCTGGGAGCGGTCTTCACTTTTGGGGCCGGGAGCGATCTTCAGCGAGCTGCCAAAACCGTAGGGTTTCTCGCCAAAATGTTGTGGATACAACAAATGAGCGTAATAAACAAATGTAAAATAGAGTTACTGCCAAGCAATCTACAGATAAAATTAAACAAACTGCTGTTAGACACTATAGGAGAGTCGTGCCAGAACGAGCCTACATTTCCAGATCAACTCACTTGATGGGCGCGACTATTACCATTTCTTTATTGCCACCCTCCAATGATTCGCAGGAAGAGTGCACTGCAGAACAGCTACTTGACGATGTCTTTGAACTCCTTAACATCTATTACCAGCGGTTTAGCGCAAACGACGACAATTCCGAGCTTATGCAGGTCAATCATGCAGCAGGCAAACATCCTGTCCCCGTTGACCCCGAGCTGTTTGAGCTCATTCAGATTGGCAAAGAACAAAGCCTTATACCTGCAAGTCATTTAAACATTGCACTTGGCCCATTGGTACAAACCTGGCGAATCGGCTTTTCTAACGCGCGCATTCCAAATAACACTGAGGTCACGCACGCGTTATCGCTTACCGATCCACAGCTCATTGAATTAGACCCTCTGAGCTGCACCGTATTTCTCGCCAAAGAGGGCATGAAGCTGGACCTGGGGTGCTTGGCCAAAGGCTACATCGCCGACAAAATTGCAGATTATCTGGAAAGTCAGCACGTCACTTCCGCCCTTATCAACCTTGGCGGTAACATTAAGACAATTGGCGCCAATGTGCTCGCAAACAGGCCGTGGCAGATTGGCATCCAGGATCCGCGACAACCGCGAGGCACCAACCTTGCTGTGCTGCCCATTTGCAACCAGTCCGTGGTGACCTCCGGTACTTACGAAAGGAAATTGCAGGTAAACGAGCATACCTATCACCACATTCTTGACCGCAAGACAGGCTATCCAGTTGACACGCAACTGGCGAGCATCACGATTATCTCGGATAACTCGCTTGACGGGGAAATTTGGACCACGCGCCTTTATGGCGAGAAACCCCGTCAACTCCTTGCCCGTGTGGAACAAGAAAAAGACATCGAGGCGCTCATAGTAACCACTGATAATCGCGTATATTATTCGTCGGGAATCTCGCCTGAGTTCCTTGCGTAATTCAGAAAGGAAGTTTGATGCTTAACTTTGTTGGCCTCATTGGCACCAATTCAAAAGAGTCAAATAACCGAAGACTCCTGCAGTTTATGCAGAAGCACTTTGCCGACAAGGCCTCCATTGAGCTGGTGGAAATCGACAACATTCCCCTGTTCAACAAGCCTGCAAAGATGAAGGTTCCCGAGGTTGTCTCAGAGCTTGCAAAGAAAATTGAGGCCGCCGACGGCGTCATCATCGCAACCCCAGAGTACGACCACTCCATTCCAGCCGTCCTGCAAAACGCGCTTGCTTGGCTGTCCTACGGCATCTTCCCTATGGTCAACAAGCCAGTCATGATTGTCGGCGCATCCCTGGGCACGCTCGGATCTTCTCGCGCACAGCTTCAACTCCGTCAAATTCTGGACGCTCCCGAGCTCAAGGCCGCAATCATGCCAGGTTCCGAGTTCCTTCTTGGCCGAGCTCCGCAGGCATTTGACGAGAAGGGCAGCTTGAAGGACAAAGCTACCGTCAAAAAGCTTGACCTGCTCTTTGACGATTTTCGTCTGTTTGTGAAACTCAACGAAAAAATGGCCGCATCGCGCGAACTCCTCCGCAAAGAGGCCGAGAACTTTGACTGGGAAAACCTGTAGGCCTGGAAGGAACTACTACTATGAAATTTGTCGGAATCGTCGGTTCAAATGCGGAGATTTCCTATAACCGAAAGCTTCTGCACTTCATCAAAAAACACTTTGCCAAGCAGTTTGAGCTTGAGATCCTTGAGATCGATAACATTCCTCTATTCAACCAGGACCTCAAGTGGGACGAGAACTTCCAGCTCCGCCTGCTGTACAACAAGATTACCCGTGCTGACGGCGTCATTATTTCTACGCCCGAGCACAACCACACCATCTCACCTGCACTTAAGAGCGTCATCGAGTGGCTCTCCTACGATGTGCATCCGTTTGAGAACAAGCCTGTCATGATTGTCGGTGCTTCTTACTACGACCAAGGAACTTCTCGCGCGCAAGTTCATCTACGCAAGATTTTGGACGCTCCAGGTGTGAACGCATACGTTTTGCCTGGTAACGAGTTCCTTCTTGGAAAAGCTAAGCAGGCCTTTGACGAGGACGGCAACATTATCGACGAGCGCACCGTCAGCTTCCTGGGCCTTTGCCTGGATAACTTTGTCAAATACGTAGAGGTGGTCTCCAAGTTGAAGAAGCCAAAGCCAATCGCGCCAGAGGATCTGGACGTAACCAACTCAATTTCCACCACTATCCAGGGCATTGATCCCGACGATCCTGATTGGGTCGAGAAGGCCGCCGAGCTTGTGGGCGCGGTTTCGGGCGACACATACGTTAAGCTTGACCACGGCATTTTGACGGTCAACCAGATTGACATGTTCCTGAAGGCAATGCCATTTGAGCTAACTTACGCGGACGACAACAACCAGTTCCTTTACTACAACAACGCTCATGACAACCCAGACACTATGCTGGCAAAACGCGTTCCTGAGCAGTCGGGTGACCGTCTTTCCACAGTTCACAGCTCTCTTCCCGAGGGTCGTATGAAAAACGTTGAGTTTGTCATCGGCGTGCTTCGCAACGGCGACAAAGAATACGTACGCACCATTGTCCCAGGTACACCAGCCGACATCATCAACACCCACAACTACCAGGCAATGTACTATCCCGATGGTTCGTATGCAGGCATCAACGAGATTGTCTTCAACTTCAAGCCATGGTTGGATTGGTACCTTCAAACCACAGGTCAACGCCTTGTAAGTGCTAACGGCGCAGTTGTTCCACCAGCTGGCGCTCCCGCCCCTGCTGCTGGTGCTCCCGCACCAAGTGCAGGCGTAGATGCTACCTCGGGTGCAAGCGCTTAACGTGCAGCTACGCGCGACCGCAACGCGCGACTGCGACCGCGATGCAGCTACCTGCGTCTGCGTGCGCCCAAGCGCAATAAGGTGAAATGCAAAGCGTACCTGTAGCGCAGAAACGTGTACTTACAGAAATACGATTTCCCCTTGCCTTCCAGAAACAAGCCTCTGGAAGGCAAGTTTTTGTGTTAAGTTGCAAAATTTCTACTTCAACGAGAAAGATATTCATTTATATGAATATCTATGTGCAGATATTCAATTTTATGTATCCCTCAATTTTAGGCTCAAAATTTAAAGGGCCAAAAAGGTAAAAAATCCGTTTAGTTGGGGATCAAAACTTTAAAAAGTCATTTTTATGCCCAACTAAGACGATTTTTTACCACCATTGCAATTTTTTATCTGCGAAAACTCGTTATGCAGAAAAATGAAACTCCAACTAAACGCATTTTTTACCACTTTGGATAGAATCGGCACTCGGTATTACTGGACACGCTTCAATTAACTGGGCATCTTTCAGTCCACTGCTCATCGCTTAACTTGTCGGGTATCGCCGAGCGATACCAGCGTCATCCGACAGCCACTACCCGTTGAACTTGTTGATCTTTCGATCGTAAGTAAGCAGGCCGTTTACCTCTTCCTCAACATCAGATACCTGCGTGTAAACGTATCCCGCAAGGCCCTCATCCTGCAGCGATTCCACCTCTGCAAGCAACTTTTTAACAGCAGCTCGCCAATCCTTGACCGTGGAAAAATCACCGTACCCATACGAGTGATCAAGCGAAGTGTGGCCCGACGTCATCTGTGCGAGCCCGCCAAACTCGGAGATTACTGCTGCCCGATTCTCACGACGCTTCCCATGCCAACCTGCGCGCAACGGCCTGAAGTAGTTATGGATGCTCAGGAAATCGCCGCATCCCTGGTCGTACCAGCCGCTTGTTGCATCAATTGGTCGTGTTGCATCCAAGGCGCGAACAGCCTCAGTAGCAGCTCGCGCATCAAACTGTCCCCAACCCTCGTTGAAGAGCGCCCAAATACCAATCGAAGGATGCCCGTCCAGAAGCTTAACCATTTCCTGACAGGTTTCTGTCCACTCCTTGCAATAACCCTTATTACCTGCGGATAAAGCCTGATGATGTTCTGGAGTTGTATCATCGAATCGGTTCCAAGTAAAACTGAACAGCGTCGGCTTCTGACTCGTGTGCCAGGGACTATACGCGCTGCCTCCCGAAACACAATCCTGCCAAACCAGCATGCCGAGTCGGTCGCAGTGGTAATACCAGCGCTCGCTTTCAATCTTGATATGTTTACGCAACGTATTAAAACCGGCCGATTTCATAGCCTCTACGTCATATACCAGCGCATCGTCGGACGGAGCCGTCAGCAATCCGTCAGGCCAATAGCCCTGATCCAGCACGCCACGAACAAAATACGGCGCACCATTCAAATGCACCCTTGGCACGCCCGCCGCGTCTTTCTTTACCTCAACAGTACGAAACGCACAATAACTGTGAGCTGTATCGACGACCGCGCCATCGCGCTGCAGCGTAGCCTCCACGGCATAGAGGTGCGGACTCTCCGGCGACCAAAGCAGCGGGTCATCCACATGCAACTCCGCGCAAATTTCCCCCGCCTCGTCCACCGGAAGTGTGGCGAGAAGAACATCTTGTCCAAGCTCGTCTTTGAGCGTCAACTCCAGCTTAAACGCGCCCGTTTGTACTCCGGCCAGCCCGCTTGCCTGCACGTTCGCTCTAATCTCAAGCGCGCCAAACATATCACCCTTCAGCGTTAGCGACTCAAGGTGAATCGCAGAAACAATCTCGTACCACACGCTTTGCCAAATGCCACTCTGAGCGGTGTACCAAATGTCGCCACGCGAAAGTCGCTGCTTTCCACGCAGTTGAGAGCCGGTGTCACTTGGATCCCAAACGCAAAGTACGAGCTCAGCCGTGTCCGAACTGTCTGCCGTGGCCACACTTTCTGTCCTCGCAGCAGACGCAGCACTCTCTCCCGTTTCAGCCGAGCCAAGTAAATCCGTCACATCAAAGGAAAATGGCAGGTAACCGCCAGTATGCGTACCAGCAAGCTTGCCGTTTACAAAACATGCACACATCCAGTCTACCGCATCAAAATGCAGAATAAGTCGCTGGTCATCGGCTAGTTTAGATAGTTCAATTTTGCGCTTATACCACAAAAGTTCACTCGGCTGCACTGTACGACCAACACCAGAGAGCGGAGCTTCTGGCGAGAACGGCACCACAATCTGTCCGTCCCAACGAGAAGGAATTGCCTGTCGTGCAAGGGTCTCTACATCAACCCCGCCATCTACCGGCACAATCGCGTAATCCCACACGCCGTTTAACATCACGTAATTGTCACGCTGCATGCGAGGACGCGGATGCTCAGGCAACACGTTCGACGCATCAAGCGCCTCTCCCCAAACAGTCGTCAGAGAATTCAGCGTTTCCTCTGTATGCTTTTTGGGTGCACTTGCCAAAACACGACGAATATCCAGCATCGCATCTCTCATTTCTCATGAAGCAGCAGGTACAAGCATTAACATACTAGCATGACGTATATAGAGCAGGCATATCACAAACATGCCTAGCGTGACGTATGTATATCATAGACGCTTCGTAAAAGTATTTATATAGCGAGAAAATCAAACAAGCCCCAGCTCGACTATAGGAGCTGGGGCTTGACTAAGAGCAAAAATCCACGTAAATGTCCACGTTAAACGTTAGCGCTTGGGAAACCATGGAATGCAGCGATTGACTCGTTTGCAGTACTCTTTGTACTCATCGCCAAACTGCTCGAGAAGCCACTTCTCCTCTGTAGCCTGCATCATCACAGTTAAAAGCGCCCAAAACACAAGGGGTAGTGGTAGCAGATAAAGGTTGCTAGAGAGCAGCGCTGCACCTGACATGACAAACGCAAATGCGGAGTAGATAGGGTTTCTGACTAGTGCATAAACACCAGTGGTTACCAGCTGATTTGCAATGATTTTCTCACGAAGTTTTTCTTTGATAGCGGCGGAAACCCAAAGCCAAATACCCACAATCAGAAAAGCCGTACCTACGGCATGCATTACGCCAACCGTTGCTCGAATGCGAAGATACGGAAGAAAACCCAGCTTAGACAAGGTAATACACACAACCGTCAGAACCGTGATGGCAATCACGTAAGCGGGGCCGACACCAAGTACCGGAAGATGATCCTTCTTCTCGTTCTGAGCAGGCATTCGATGAACTCCGTTCAGTTGACATTTTGTTAGCTATAGCTAACTACACTATAAAGTTTACACCTAAAACTACACTTTGACGTGAGGATTTTTATACTGACCATGTCTGTTCGTTGCCCCCTTACCATACTGAATGGCAAACGTAGGACAATGATGTAGGCAACGAAGACATGCGGCGCACTGATCTTTAATCCACACAGGTCTCTTATCCTTCATCTGAATGGCCTGAACTGGGCACTTTCGTGCGCAAAGACTACATCCGATGCACTTATCTGAAACCGAGAAGTGCTGTGTCTTTCTCTCGTTGTTATACATGGGATCCATAAAAAGTCTAACTGCATACGGAACAACACCCTGCATATGATTACCAACAGCACGCTCTTTGATGCCGGTTAATACAGCGTTGATATAGCTTTCGGCGTTGTCGTTAATTTGCTTGACCTTTGCCTTGTCACTCAAATCAAAAATTGGAGTCCAGGTATCAGGCATTTTGACGCTAAAACCAGCGTTGAGCTCTAGTCCTTTGTTGGCAAGAATCTTTTTTGCGTCAACAAACGTGCAACCAGCCATTATTCCGTACGTTGTTACAATGAACGAGTACGGCGCAGAGGCACTTATGACCTGGAGATTCTGCAAAAACTCCCGAGTTGTAATGGGAAGTTCCCAGTTATAAACTGGCGTCACGATGCCAAGCATCTCATTTTCTGAGAGATTTACCTGGCCGTTTGAAACCTCAATCGAGACTGCAGTGTCATCAAACTCCGCGGCAATTCGCTCGGCAACATATTTGCAGTTGCCTGTTGCAGAAAAATACAAAATCATGTGTCCCTCTCCCGCGCGGCAGTTGTCTACCCACGCTTCCCTTGCACTAATAATAAGCTATTTCACCTGGTTAATATCAGTTACTATCCACTATATGAGTGTCCATTACACTGGACACTCAAAACTCTTTATAAGCCTATGATTATTTAACGATGAGAAATAAATTACCTGTTCAAACAGCTGATTTTTTCTCTAACATCTATGAAAGGAACACACCATGGAACGAACAATTGACGTTTCAACAAACCTGAGCACGCAAGTTGCACCTGACACTATTAACGTTGACATTACTATTCAAGGAACTTCTAAGACACGTGAAGAATGTACTGCTAGATATAATGTGCTGGTACAAACAATAAAAGAAGCGCTCGAGAAGAACGGACTTTCAGCATCGATTTTGAAAAGCAATAAATATTCAGTTTGTGGTCACGAGGTAAATCAATATAAAAAAGATTACAAGGGTGACTATTATGTCGCTGAGAAAATAATTAAGGGATATGTTTTCCGTGCTAACTTATCTATCAAAGAACAACTCGAAAAAGATCTTGTTGATAAAATTTGGAAAGCACTCAGTTCATGTGGCAATGAAGTGACTTTTTCAGTCGAATTTTCAAAAGCACATGATGACGTTATTAAAGACAGTCTATCTATAGATGCTATTGTTGCCTGCCGTCAAAAAGCGAATCTTCTTGCTAAAGCCGCTGGTGCAAAGGTAATTGGACTTAAACATGCAGATTATGACTTCGAAAGAGGAGGTTTGACATATTCAGCCTGCGCTTGTAGTGCTTTTGATAAATCTGACCGTAGGAACCAAGTTCCTGCATTTGATCCGTCAGAGATAGACATCTATTGCTACGTAGAAACCTCATGGGACATCGAGCTGCTCCCACCGGATGATCTACTGTAGCTGAACAAACCACCGCACTTAAAAGGGTTTCTCGCCTGGCGAGAAACCCTACTGGTAGCACGTCATTTACTTTCAGTAAGAGGTCTACGAGCAGCAAGCCGTTTACGCACGCAACCCGTTTACTGGTAGCGGAGCGATTCAACAGGATTGAGCTTTGAAGCTCGACGAGCAGGCCAGTAGCCAAAGATGAGTCCGATGCCAATGCAGATTCCCGAGGTAATCATCACGATGTTTGGGGTGATGATGGGCGTGATACCAGTTTCAAGCTGTATCATGCTGCCAAACGAGCCAGCCAGGCCCCATGCTCCGGCATAACCCAGGGCAATACCAATCACGCCTCCCATGATGCAGATCAGGATGGACTCGCACAAGAACTGCTTGGTAATGTCGGACGCGCGAGCACCCAGAGCTTTACGCAGGCCAATCTCCCTAATGCGCTCCGTCACGTTGGTGAGCATCATGTTCATAATGCCAATGCCGCCAACCAGAAGCGAAATGCTTGCCGTAGCGGTAACCAGAACCTGGAACGACATCAGCGTGGCATTCATCTGCTCAATGATGGACGAGAGCGTCATGACTGTCACACGATCTTCTGCCTGCGCGGAAGGAATGTTAAACCAGTCCAGCAACCAGGACTTTGTCTCATCTGCAAGCGCCTTCATGTCAACGTTTTCGCGAGCATAACCAAAGACCTGGCTGATAGTTTTGGTGCCCGTCAGGCGCGCCGAATACGTGGAGTACGGCATGTAGGTCAGCAGCGTGTCACCTTGCCCGCCGCCGTTTGCTCCACTGTCAACCACACCCACGATGGTGTAGCTGTCGTTATTGATGCGAACAACCTGTCCAATGGATGCATCTGAGCTGCCAAAGAGCTTCTCGGCAGACAATTTGTCGAGAAGAACGTTTCTAGAAGTGTCATCTACGTCGGACTTTGTGAAGAGCGAGCCCGCGGATGCCTTGAGGCCCATGACGGTGAAGTAGTCGGGCGTGCAGCCGATGATTCGCGCGTCAAACTGCTTCTCAGCCGAGTTGACGCGAGCCATGGTGGAGTCGATGCCGGTCACAAGCTCGTAGCCAGGGACGCTGAGCTGCAGCATATCAAGATCTTGCTGCGTGACCTCGCGGTCTGGCCACGCGTAGATCATGACCATGCGCGACTGATTGAGGCCCAGCGAGCTGACCAGCGAATACTTGATACCGTCGATAAGTGCCGTCATGGCAATAACTGCGCTGATGCCAATAACAATACCCAGCACCGTCAACAAGCTACGGCCACGGTTGGCATTGAGCGCAGACAGGGTTTCTCGCAGCAGATCCATCAACCTCATAGCGCGACACCTCCCGTCCCGGGTCGCAAGGTGCTGCCTGCTGGTGCGGCATGCGCACCCGGCGCCGTATCCGCGCCCGTTGCGGACTGTGCGGCGTGTTGCCTCACAAACTCCTTTTCCTGCTCATCTGTGAGCAGGCGGCCGTCACGAATGTGTACCACGCGATCAGCCCAAAAGGCAGTCTCGGGGTCATGTGTAATCAGCACGATTGTTTTGCCGCGCTCCTGCATGGACTTGAATGTGTTGAGTACCATCTCACTTGTTGCAGAGTCCAGGTTGCCTGTTGGCTCATCGGCAAAAATAACCGCCGGGTCGTTTACCAGCGCACGAGCAATGGCTACACGCTGCACCTGACCGCCGGAAAGCTCGTTTGATTTGTGCTCGTAGTACTCCTCGGGCAGACCAACAGAACGCAGCGCCTTCCAAGCACGCAACTCTCGCTCTTTTGCGGGAATATCCGAGTAGATGAGCGGCAACATAACGTTTCGCAGCACCGTAGTGCGCGGCAGTAGGTTAAACGACTGGAAGACAAAGCCCAGACGCGTGGCGCGAATCTCCGCTAGATCGTCATCGGAAAGATCCGCAACCTCAAGCCCTTCGAGCTTGTACGAGCCAGCAGTAGGTGTATCCAGGCAGCCCAAAATGTTCATCAGGGTTGATTTGCCCGAGCCTGACGGACCCATGATGCAAAGAAACTCGCCCTTCTCCACAGTCAGAGAAACGCCTCGTAAGGCGTGCGTCAAACCTGCAGCCGTCTCGTAAATGCGATGCAGTTTATGTACCTCAATTACCTTGGACATATGCGTCGCCTACTTGGAATCTTTGGAGCCTGTTGCATCAGTCGATGAGCCGGACGTTGCACCTGCTGGAGCGTCCATGGCTGAGCCTTGAGATGGACCGCCAGCACCGCCGCCAATCATCACTTCAGCGCCGTCCTCAATACCAGCTCCCTCAATGACGGCCGTCGTAGAACTTTGCGCCTTTACAGTCACTGGCACACGCTTTACCTGCGGATAGCCCTTCTCGTCACGAGAAGTAACCACGTTGACGTAAGCTCCATCGCCGTCATCCATAACGGCAACAAGAGGCACGGTCAGTACGTTATCCATGTGCTGAATCATAATGTCCACGTTGGCGGTCATACCCGGCTTGATGGAGGCGTCGGGACTGCTAATAAGCAGGTCAACGGTGTAAGAAACAATGGATCTACCAGGACTATCGTAACTTGCGCCCGCATCGGCACCGTTGGACGAGACAGCAGAAACATGAGTCACTACGGCGTCGCAATACAGATCTCGCAGAGCTGTAAAGCTGACCTGCGCCTTCTGGTCAACGGCGATGCGAGAAATGTCTACCTCGTTGATTTGAACGTTTACCTTCATCTGAGAAAGGTCCGCGATAGTAATCAGAGGACCGGCGTTGCCAGCACCTGGCGCGGACGAGCCAACCGAAGCGCCGTTCACCGCGTTCATCACGATGACCGTGCCGTCGCATGGAGCGGTGACTACACGCTTATCTGCTTGGGCAATTGCGTCGTTGTAGGCGGAGCGAGCCTCCTCAAGCGCAATCTGAGCGCTCTCCAGATTTGCTTCTGCCGCTTCCACAGCTGCAGCAACAGATGCAGCATTGGCCTCCTGTCCGTCCTCGCCTGCCTCGGAGACACCGTTGCGCGCGGAAGCCAGGGCCGAACGAGCCTTACTGACCTCGTTTTCGGCAGCTTTTACCTGCTGGGCAGCCTTACGCACAGCTTTGTCTAACTCGTCATTCTTAATGGTAAAGAGCTTGTCACCCTTATGGACGTACGTACCCTCGGAAACCTGAACATCCTGAATAATGCCATCTACCTCGGGAGTTACCACGGTTGACGACACAGGCTTGATGGATCCAGAAGCGGAAACAGAATCGCTAAACTCGCCGCGCGTGACAAACGTGGTGCTTGGCATCACGGTAGTGTTCTGGTTCTGGCCGCCCTGGCACATAGGCAAAATAAACAATGTGACGAGAAGAACAAAGACTCCGGCGGCTATTCCTGCCTTAATAAGCTTCTTTTTACGACGAGCTTTGCGGTGACGTGCCAAACTTTCGTATGCCTCACGAGCCTCGGCGTCCTCTTCGCTCTCACCTGGTGAAATGACGCCTATCTGCGAGCCTAGGTTAGTTGTCTGATCAGCAACCGTTGGCAGCGTGGATGCAAATGCTGCCTGCTGATATCCCTCGGGTGGCGTGGGGATGTTGGGTACCCCGGCGTCCGCACCAGCAGCACCCGCACCGCCAGCGTCCGCACCTGCAGCGCTCGCGCTCGCATGTCCCTCGATGGTTTCTTGCTTTGAATCGTGATTAAAGTGAAGCATAGGTCCCTCCGAAATCCATGCTTAAACACACAAGCAATCCCAGAAGAAATCGATTTGACCCTTTAGTTTATATAAAATTTTTCAGCAGAAGTTAGCTTACTAGAACAACTACGGCGAGCGGTATAAAAGCAGCGGTCTGTGTCGGTGGGCTACGCAAACGCACAACCCCCGTAACTGTCTAACGTGTTTCTCGCCCTATTGCACCACAAGTCTAAAATTGCCGTTTGATTGTCGAATGCACCATTTAATCGATGTAGCAGAATCAATCAGCGATAAGTCATGTGAGACCAACAATAAAGCCCCTGGATATTCAGATAGTAAACGTTCAAGCGCTACTGTTGAGCCAAGGTCCAAATAGTTAGTTGGCTCATCCATTACGATAAGCTCTGGTAATTCGAGCATTCCCTGCGCAAGCATAAGCTTTCTCATTTCACCTGGGCTAGTAGACTCACCTGTAAGAACACAATCAGGATCTGAGTTGAGCTGCGCCACAATAGATAACACTCTTCCGCGTTGAGAGTTTGATAACCCTTTGATTTTTCTTAATGTCTCTTTTGTCTGCAGTTCAGTTGGCTCCTGAGGAATATATAACATCCGTACATCATCAGAAATACTTGAAATAATTTTCTTTATCAGCGTTGTTTTACCACAGCCATTATCGCCAACAACGCCAATATGATCCGTATTACCAATAAATAGCGGTGGTGTTTGTAGATGGCAATCTCCTATGAGAATGCTGTTGGGCTCCATCCTCAATAAAACTTTTCTATTACTTGCTTCACTATCCAGCCAGATATTGGAATCGTATTGTTTCTCAACCTGAATACCTGTGGCTTTACCTGTTGCCTTCTCAAGTCTATCCAACATGCGAGCAGCAAGCTTCCCAGCTTTACCGTCTTGACCTGAAACTATATAGCCCCGCTTTTTTGCACGCGCATCACTGTCATGCTTATCAATGTTTCTTCCACTTTTACGAGCCTGAACTCTAGAAGCCTCTTCTCTGCGCCGTTGGGTTTCTCGCTCTATGCGAGCCTTCTCTTTTTGCGCTGTTTCCTTTGCGTGCAATGCGCTAGAGCGTTCAAGCTCTACCTGTGATGATGCCTGAGAATAATTACCAGATTTCATGTTTGCCGTGCCGTTAGCTACAAATAAACATTGAGTACAGAGTTTATCCAGCAACTCCCTATCATGTGAAATAAGCACCCCAATGCCCTTGAACTGCGATAAAGCTGAAAAAAGAGCATGCCTTGTTGATACATCTACATGATTGGTAGGCTCATCTACCACAAGAACGTCAGGCGAAGCCCATAAAGCACACGCTACCTGGAGTCGCTTCTGTTGGCCACACGAAAGCGTTTCAAAATGCCAAGGCCAATCATCCCCTAAAGAGAGCTCTCGCTTTAATTTAATTGCTGCATCATCGTAGGCAACAGCAAAATCAAAAAGATTCGGTGGGGTCTCCGTTGCATTTTGAGCACAATATGCCGAGAAAAACGATGGGCTTATAACTCCCCTGTCAGGTTGCAAGAGACCACATACGATACGTGCGAGGGTTGTTTTACCAGATCCGTTATTACCAACAAAGCCGGTCCATCCCTGTGGAAGCACAATGGTCACATCATGTAAGGTAGGCTCCACCGCTGATGGATAGGTATATTCAATATTTGAAAGATTAAGCTGCATGATACCTCGGTTCTGCCGAAGACCACGCGGAGTAGTATGCAAGTATGCAAAGATAAATGGCTATGAATTACAACATGAGTGAGCAATACTACACCCGCGGTAGTACCGTCAGCGACGTTACGTGAATTCGGGTTTATGAGTATCGCTAGTTCTTCATGCACCTAATCCCTTCTCGCACCAGCGCTTGCCAAAGGCCCTGGTGAATCAATTAAAACCATAATAGCTTTGAGAACGCACTAGTACAAGAAGGAATCACTGAGGCAAAATAGTTTTATCCTAAATCTTCAACTCAAACTTTTCTTTATCCAACATTTTGATTACCTTTGCTGGACTTTCAGCCACAACTATTCGACCGTTACTGACTTTGCAAGGTTTCTTGGCTTATCAACGTCACAACCACGTGCAAGAGCCACGGAGCGCGCAAAAAGTTGAAAAGGTACCGAAGCAATGATTGGCGAGAAGGCATCTCTGACTTTAGGCACGTAGATGACATAGTCGGCATGCTTTTTGATTTCCTGATCACCTTCGGTCGCCACAGCAATAATCATGGCGCCGCGTGCTCGAGATTCTTGGATATTGGAGATCATCTTGTCGTATACCGGAGAGTTAGTTGCCACGGCAATGACAGGATAGCCTTTGGACAGAAGTGCAATGGGGCCATGCTTCATTTCTCCTGCAGCATATGCCTCAGCATGAAGATAGCTAATTTCCTTGAGTTTGAGGGCACCTTCGTAGCAAATAGCAGCTCCCATGCCACGACCAATGAACAAAGCATCATTGGCATCTTTGCAGGCCTGCGCGGCAATGTCGATAGCTTTTGTATCGCTGAGGACTTCTTCGACCTGCTCGGCGGTATCGGCAAGTTCTTTAAAGAGCAAGCGTATCTGAGCAATTGAGAGCTTTCCTTTTGCCTGCGCAAGAACCATAGCAAGAAGTGTTAGGCTCACAATTTGGCCAAGGAAAGATTTGGTTGAGGCAACGGCAATCTCCTTGTTAGCCTTAGTGTAGATAACACCGTCAGACTCACGGGCCACGGGACTACCAATAACGTTGGTGATACCAAAAACCTTAGCGCCTTTGATGCGGGCGTCGCGGATGGCAGCAAGAGTATCAGCGGTCTCACCGGACTGAGAAACAGCAACTACCAGCGTTGACGGAGTAATAATGGGGTTTCGATAACGAAATTCACTCGCAGCTTCAACTTCGACAGGTATGCGGGCCCAGCCTTCAATAAGCTGACGGGCGATAAGACCAGCGTGATAGCTAGTTCCGCAGGCAATGATATAAACGCGATCAATTAAACGGAGCTGTTCCAAGGACATACCCAGCTCATCAATGGAAAGTACGCCGTTGGTCAGACGTCCTGCAAGGGTATCGCGGATAACACGTGGCTGCTCATGGATTTCTTTGAGCATGAAATCGGGGTAGCCGCCCTTCTCGACAACATCAACATCCCAATCAACATGCATGACTTTAGGTTGAATGGGATTTCCATCAGCATCGGTATAGCTGATGCCATCGGGCTCCATAACAGCAAACTCGTTGTCACCAAGAACAGTGACATCTCGGGAGGCTTCGATAACCGCAATGATGTCAGATGCAACGTAGCTGCCCTTCTCGCCATGTGCAAGGACAATGGGAGAATCTTTGCGAGTAACTACAATGCGACCGGGTTCCTGAGAGCATATAACAGCAAGGCCATAGGTTCCTACAATTTGCGAGCATGCCTTGGCAACAGCATCGCGAAGGTTGCCTCTGTAGGCTTCTTCAATAAGGTGAGAAACGACTTCAGTATCGGTATCGCTGCGGAATTTGTGCCCCCGAGCCTCAAGCTGCTCACGGAGTTCGGCAAAGTTCTCGATGATGCCGTTGTGTACGACGGCAATTTGATTGTCACAAGAGGTATGTGGGTGGGCGTTGCGCTCACTTGGAGCGCCGTGCGTTGCCCAACGGGTATGTCCGATGCCACAGGGGCTTGCATTATTGAGGTACTCCACCGCTTCAGCTAATCCCGCAACTTTTCCTACGCGATGTACGACCGTAAGTTCTTCGTTGGTTGTGTTTTGCAAAGCAATACCGGCAGAATCATACCCACGGTATTCGAGACGTTTAAGACCTTCAATGAGGACATCTTTTGCACTTTGGTGTCCGGTAAAACCAACGATGCCACACATATATAAACTCCAATCGTGTGCTTCTGGGAGTGTCACAGAAACGATTAGTTTTAATCAACCCACTCTATTTTAGCGAGTTATATAGGCGAACTTGTATGGTATTAAAAAGGCAGTTGGCAAATACTTATCAGAAAGCGAATAGCAGCTACGTGATACAAACGGGTCATAATGATACAAATGGGCTATTGACTGAGTTTCCGTGTGTCTATCCTTTATAAGTTAGATAGAGCTAACCGAAAGGAGACGCATTATGTCTGAAACACCCTCAGTCAAGAGAAAAGGGCTGCAACCGAAGGACCTTATAAACATCGGTATCTTCACCGCTCTCTACTTCATAATCATCATGGCTGTGGCAATGCTGGGCTACGTTCCCATATTCATTCCATTGCTCTCCGTCATCTGCCCACTTATCGGAGGCATTCCGTACATGCTCTATATCACAAAAGTAAGGCATTTCGGAATGGTTTTCATCATGGGAACCATCCTCGGTCTCCTTATGGGTCTCGGTGGCATGGGCGTATATGCCTTTATTACAGGGCCAGTATGTGGTCTTCTCGCCGACCTTGTCCTCAGAAGCGGTAACTATAACAGCGCAGGGCGCGCCATAATTTCGCACGGAGTCCTGAGCGTATGGTTGATAGGCAACTATATTCCCATCGTCATGAATCGCGCGAGCTACTTCGCAGGTATCGCCTCTGGCTACGGACAGGAATATGCCAACGCTCTCTCCAGCTACATTCCTGACTGGAGCCTTCTACCTCTTGCTCTTGCTGCATGTATCGCGGGATGTATCGGAGCCGTCATCGGCAAGAAACTCCTCCACAAGCACTTTGAGCGAGCCGGCATCGCATAATGAAAAAGGGGCTGTTCCTCTCAACTGCTAATAACCGAGGGTTCGTGCTTGATCCCCGCACTAAAGTGCTTGCCACACTCGTCGTCTCAACAATTATGCTTGGGTCTTATAACGTGGGGCCTCTCCTTGTGGTTAAGCCGCTGCTTATTGCAACACCTTTCATCATGCTGGCCCTCTCTCACCATTTCCGCTCAGCAATCACATACCTCACGTTATACGGGGCTGCAAGCGCTGTGGCGGCAATCGCGGAATCATGCCTCACTGGAGTTGCTCTCTTTGCCACGCTGGGCATCTCGGGAATCGTAAGGCAGTTCGCCCCTGGTATTGCCATGGGAACCTGGCTAGTCACAACCACGTCAGTGAGTGAGTTCATGGCAGCATGCGACCGTATGCACATGCCTCAGGCAGTAGAAATTCCCTTTGTCGTAATGCTTCGATACTTCCCAGCGATAGCCGACGACTACCGACAGATAGCTGCTGCTATACGCATGCGCAGCGGCAAGACGTTCAGAAACCCTATCTCCGCTATCGAGAATTGCCTGGTACCGCTGCTTGTCTCGGCAGTGCGAGGCGGTGAAGACCTCTCTGCTTCGGCGCTTGTGCGAGGGCTCGGCGGACCAACAGCTCGCACAAACATAAACGAAGCGCGCATGCGTATACGAGACTGGATAGTAATCGCCTTTCTCGCCATAGCCACTATCTGCGCGGTGATCACGCCCTTGCTCTACTACTAGGATTGAAATGATCGAGATAAAAAATGCATGCTACTGCTATCAGGCAAGCGAGAAAAACAGCCTCTCCAAGGTCAACCTTAACGTGGCTCCTGGTGAGGTTGTTTGCCTGACAGGCGCCTCGGGATCTGGAAAGACAACCCTAACAAGGCTCGTCAATGGACTCATCCCCCATTATTATGAGGGGAAACTCTCGGGGAAGATTGAGGTCTGTGGTCTTACACCTTCCAACCACGAGCTTTGGGAACTAGCGCCAAAGGTCGGATCAGTCTTCCAGAACCCTAAGACTCAATTCTTCTGTTTAGATACAACCGGTGAACTTGCATTTGCATGTGAGAACCAAGGAATAACGCCTGACAAGATACGCACACGCTTAAAGGACGTCGCAGACGCGCTTGAGCTCACAGATCTTATCGACCGCAGCTGCCTCTCACTTTCTGGTGGAGAAAAACAACGCGTTGCCTGTGGCTCGGCCACTATGCTTGACCCGGATGTTCTTGTCCTTGATGAGCCGTCCTCCAACCTTGACTTCGCTTCCATAGAACTTCTCCGAAAGATTGTTGCAAAATGGAAAGCTGAGGGCCGCGCTGTGCTTATCTCCGAGCATCGACTCCATTGGTTGGAGGGCATCGCCGATCGCATTATTGTGATGCGCTCAGGCAGCGTGGAACGCGAGATTGACT
>JABZHN010000007.1:900-68595 GCA_015258835.1 Atopobium sp. | reverse complement strand
GCTGGCTCTCTTCAGGTGATCTTCTCGCCTGTTGCAGCGCTTATTTCATTGTTGAAAGAGTCTTTTCCCAGGCAGCAAGCGAGTCCACGCAGGTTTGGTACGCAACGCAGTAGCTCACGCGCAGCCAACCTGGGCAGCCGAACGAATCGGATGGAACAGGCAGTAGCTCAAACTGCTTAGCCACATCGCAGAATGCCTGAGCATCTCCACCAGGAGCACGAACCCACAGGTAGAATGCACCATCAGGCTGGATGTACTTGTAACCAAGCTTGGTGAGGCCCTCGGTCAGAACTTCTCGATTCTTTGCATAGGCCTCAACATCCGCTGGCTCATCAACACAGTCGATAATGACGCGCTGGAAAAGCGCTGGCGCGCACACAAAACCCAGCAGTCGAGCGGCACCCGCGCAAGCTGCGTAAATCTCCTTCTGCTCCGGATTAGAAGCAGGAACCAGCACCCAACCAATACGCTCGCCAGGAAGTGAGAGGGACTTGGAGTAGGAATAGCACACAATGGTGCGCTCGTAGACGTCAGGAACCCAAGGGACCTCAATGTTGCCAAAAACAATCTCGCGATAAGGTTCGTCGGAGATGACGTAAATGTCAGTTCCCAGCTCAGTGGAGCGTTTGCGGAGCATATTGGCAAATGCATCAAGGTTTTCCCTGGTATACACAGCACCAACAGGATTGTTTGGAGAGTTGATAATCACCGCGCGAGTCTTAGGCGTAAGAGCTGCACAAACAGCGTCAACATCAATCTGGAAGGTTTTCTCGTCAGCCAAAACCTCAACGCAGGTAGCCTGTGCATGATCAATCCACACGCGATACTCAGGGAAGTATGGTGCAATGACAATAACCTCTTCACCTGGAGAAACAATGGAATTGAGCGCCATAGAAACGGAAGCTGCAGCTCCGCAAGTCAAGATGAGATCGTCTGCCTGTGCTGCGTGATCTCCAAAGCGACGTCGGAGCGACGCAGCAATTGCCTCCCTGGCCTGGGGAATACCGATTGCAGGCGTGTAGCTGTGGACCTGCTGAGGAGGCAGCTGCATGGCGGCCTCGATAGAGGTACGAACAGACTCAGGAGCAGGCACGGAAGGGTTGCCAATCGAGAAATCAAACACATTTTGAGCGCCAATCTCAGCACGACGCTGCATCGCATAACCTGCAATCTCGCGGATTGCAGACTTTTCTGATCCGTATGCAAGACTTGTCTGATTGACCATGGTTTCTCGATTCTCTCGAAGCCTACAGTGTCTACCTGGTAAAACGTTGGGCGGAGGCGTGGATGACGCCGACGCGCATCTGGCCTCACACAACCTTTGATAGATAGCATATTGGGCGAGAAGATCGATCTTCTCGCCCAACTTTAAAAGTTTTAACAAATTTGTATCTATTGCACGGGTTTTGCTGCAAATTTTTGAAGCAGACCGGCCGGCCTCAGCCTATTCGTACACGCAAGGCTTCAGAACGCCAACAAATGGCAGGTTGCGGTAGCGCTCTGCATAGTCCAGGCCGTAACCAACAACAAACTTATCGGGGACGTGAGTGCCCACGTAACGAGGATCAATAGCTGGACGCTTGCCCTCAATGTCCTTGACCAGGAAAGCGGCAATCTCAATGGAAGCGGGGTTACGAGACTGGAGCATGCGGACCAGGTAAGAGAGGGTCAGACCGGAGTCCAGGACGTCCTCAACGATGATGACGTGGCGGCCCTCAATCTTGGTATCAAGGTCTTTTACAATGCGCACGACGCCGGAGCTCTTAACACCGTCGCCGTAGCTGGAAACAGCCATAAAATCGATGGAGAGTGGGCACTCAATGGCGCGCATGATGTCGGCCATGAATACAACAGCTCCGCGAAGAACAGCAATGACCAGGGGGTTCTTGTCCGCGTAGTCACGCGTGATCTCTGCACCCACCTTCTTGACGATGTCCTTGATGTCCTGTTCGTCAAGCAGAATCTCTTCAATATCAGGGTGAAGCTCCGCCATTACTGGCTCCTCTCAAATGGCTTATGACCAGAATAGATATTCAATTCTAGCAGCTGTTTTGTATCTTGCGTACATTTTACTCGTTCATCGGGACGAATTCCCGAAACCCACACTACATGTCCACGAATATTTGTGCGCACAATAGGCATCATACTCCTGGATTCAACGGGAACGCCTGCCTCGCCCAGCAGGTCAGAGATCTTTTTTGACTGCCCGTGCATACCCAGAGGCTGCATGGTGTCCCCCGCCTCGGGTCCCGAGACCCACAGGCTACCGCCGTGAACTGGGTCTACCCCACAGGCTTGTGCGTCGAGAAGAACCGACTCGCCCAACCATTCCTGGCTATGTGCGGTTGCATAGGACACGACGTCAAAGCCGTGCTCCACAGGGAGAATGCGTGCTGAAAGCACTCGGCCGTCTGCTAGCTCCAGCGTTCCCGGAACTGCAAGGTGCTCGCCAAACGTGGCTGCAGCAGGTACCGTACCTGCAGGTTCGTTGCTGGCCGCGCCGCCCGCAGCGCTCGCGCTCCCCGCGGCACCCGTGAACGAGAATGTCACGGTGCCCAAACGAACGCGCGCTTCAAGGTTTTGCGGCAAGTTAGCCACGCCAACTCCCGCAGCAACCGCTTCAAGCACGGCATCTACGTGCCTGAACTCTAGCCAGGCCTCAGGGATTAGTTGCCGAGCCACAATCCTTACCACGCGGCGGGCAATCACCATGTCAGTAGAGCTCAGCTTCAACGCGTCAAGTACCAGTGAAAACTCACTCTTGCGCAGCGTAATCTGCCTCAGCTTGCGAGCGGCCTTCGCCTCAAGATAATCGTCTTCGTCAGTCATCAAATCTGCAATTTTGCACACCGTTTGCACCAACATCGGGTTTCTCGCCTTAAGAAGCGGAAGCACGTTGTGGCGCATATACGCACGTAGATAGTGGGTGTCGGTGTTGGTAGCATCCTCGTGCCAGTCCAGGCCGCGAGCCTTCAGCCAGTCTTTGAGCTGGTCATGCGTGTAGTCGAGCAGCGGACGATAAATCAGCCCGCGATGCCTAGGAATCGACGCCAGGCCGCTCATGCCGGACCCGTGCATCACGTTCATCATGAACGTCTCCGCGCGGTCGTCCGCCGTGTGCGCCGTCAAAATCTTTGCCTTCTGACGAGAAATCCCCTGCTCAGTACATAGTTTTTGAGCGAGTTCTCGCGCGGCGTCATACCGCACCCGACGACCAACATCTTCCACGTTGCCATCACGCTCCTGCGCAAACTTTGCCACGTCCACGCGCAACGCGGTGCAGGGAACGCCTAGCGAGTCGCAAGTCTCTTGAACAAAGTGCTGGTCAGCGTCCGCATCTTCGCCGCGAAGCAGGTGGTTTACGTGCAACACATGCAAGCGCTCTTTTGCAATGCGCGAAAGTCCTGCGCCGTCGCCAAGATCAAGCGGCTCCGTTACCGCCATGTGAAGCAGCGCCATCGAGTCGGCTCCGCCCGAGACCATAAGGATAACGGGCGCGGCGACCTGGCCTCGGCGCGAGCCTTCTGCCTGGTCTTTTGCGACGAGAGTGTTCTTTTTGTTGAAGTATGCGTGTACGGATGGCACTTAGCACCAATTTCTGTCCGGTGTGTTTGTTACAGTTATACCCGAAAGTTACTCAGTAGAAAGAAATTCATGAATCCCACGTTTCGCCTACATATTCTTGCGAGCGGATCAAAGGGCAACTGCAGCCTGCTAGAAACGCCTGATGGTCTCATTATGATTGATTGCGGAATCTCTAGAAAAGAAATTCTGCGTCGGTCTAAAGAACTGAACGTTAACCTGTCCGAGCTCGTAGCTATCTTTATTACGCACGAGCACACCGACCACGTCTCGGGTCTTTCGGTAGTCAGTAAAACTTTTGATGTTCCCGTATTCGCTACAACAGGAACTGCTGCCGTACTTTCAAGAAAGCCCTGTTCCAACGTCACCTTTACCCTTGTTGACCAGGCAGGTTCTGTCCATATTGATGCCGCTCCAGACATTGAGGTAAGCACCTTCCCCACCTCGCACGATGTTTGCGAGCCTATGGGCATGCGCTTTGATTATCTCGCTGGTCCTGATAGACGCATCGTGGACTCCGTGGGCTATTGCACCGACACGGGTATTTTGACGCCCAAGGCTCTCGAGTGCCTCTCTGACGTGCGCATTCTTGCTATCGAGTCCAACCATAATGAGCATATGCTGCTCACAGGTCCTTATCCGTACGTGCTCAAACAGCGAGTCCACGGAGACTCCGGTCACCTGTCAAACGAGTACACTGCGCAGGCGTTGTCGCAGCTCGTAGGCCCAAATACGCGTTGCGTGGTTGGCATGCACCTCTCTCACGAGAATAACCGTCCAAGCGTCGCCGTGAAAACACTTGCAGAAGCAGTTGGCGCGCAGCCTCTCAACGACGCGTTCACCGAGGCGCAGACTCCCGACGGCTCGCTTGTCGTCTGCGTAGCTAGTCAAGATTGGCCAATGTCGCTGTAGCTGCGCGTTTGCGCGCTGACACGCCGCGCGTCCCGGGTTCCGCACCCCAACAGCACGTCCCAGGCTTGCGACAACAAAAAAGCGAGAAAACCTTGGAGCTCCAAGATCTTCTCGCTATGCGAGGTGCCTGTAATCGGGCGTTGAACAGGCACGTCTAGCCGTACGCCCGGCTGCAGCTATACGTGCCTGGCAGGTCAACTACCAGGCACCTTACTGCCTGAGCAGCAGCTTGACTGACCGCCAAAGCTGCCGCTCAGAGCACTAGTGTTAGTCGATTGCAATCTTTGTGACGCTAGCCTGCTGATCCTGCTTTGGAACAGTGATGGTCAGGATGCCGCCATCAAGCTTTGCAGTTAGGCCCTCTCGAGCTGCATCCTTCAGATACACGCCGCGAGTTGCCTGCCACTCAGAAGACTCTTTGTGCAGGTAGTTCTTGGCCTTCTCCTCCTCGGACTCCTTGCGAGTAGCGGTGATTGAAAGCCTGCCCTCATTTAGCTCGACGTCGATGTTCTCCTTAGAAACGCCAGGGAGCTCGGCCGTTACCACGTAAGACTGGCCTGCATCCTCAACGTTCATGACAAATGCATCGGACGAAACAGAGGACAGGGCGGAATAAGGCGCGTCAAAGAAAGAATCAAATGAGCCAAATGGCCACGTGCTCAGATTCCTTGCAATACGATCATAGGGAACTACATTCTTCATAGTAACCACTCCTTTACTGGTAGATGCCGTTATTGGCACTTCGTTATTCATCATCTGTTGTACCCTGCTTGCACGAATTTATACAACTTTTTATAAAATTTCTAAGTCTTACTGACTAAGATTATCCTGCGATTATGTACTGCATTGATACGTGGACCGACACGCGAGCCGACACGCACTCAATCTGCGACCACTCAAATATCCAAGCAAAACTGTGCAGGATTGCGCGCGCTGCGGTATCATGTTTTATATCAATGTTTTGCGAGACTACGACAAAAGGACCATCGTGGACACCTCGAACAACCTTGAAAACAACGTTTCACCTGCGGATCAGGATCCTCGTTCTGACGCTCAGCAGGAGTTTGAATACGCTGAATCTTTTGAGCAGGAAGCCCAGCCAGCTGATAATGCCGAGCTTTATGCAACTGGTGCACAGCACTTCTCGTCATCTGAGATTTCTGAGCATGCAGGCGAGGACGCAGCAAAGCAGCCGTACGTTCGCCAGCACCGTCATCACAAAACAGTGGAGCCTATCAGCGACTTTACGATGCCGGGCGAGAAGCTCGAACTTCCCGAGAACCAGGCTGCTGGCTTTGAATCCAGCAAGGGTTCTTACGCGAAGAAAGGTTGGCGCAAGCCAAAGAACGAGATTGCTCACCTTCGCAAAGACGTTCACTACGGCCAATACCTGCAGGTTCCTAAGGGCCAGCGCGACATTTTTGTCAGGAAAGAGCGCCGCTCAAATGCAGGCTCGCTGATTGCCGCCATCATTGTTTTGGCTATCATTGCCGCAGTTTTCTATTTCCTCTGGACCTGGATGTCCACCAACTGGGGCGTTGCGATTCGCTAAACAGCAAAGGCGCGCGGTTCGCCAGCGGTAGCCGCAAAGTCGCGAAGTCGCGCGGTGTGTCGGCAACTGAGCCGCCCGCTGCGCGCCTGATTTCTGCAAAGAATCTGTAACTTTTGCCTAAATACATAAAAGAATCGGTGGATTTGCCTGATTTCATCAAAGAATCTGTGTTCCAAACACAGATTCTTTGTACTTTTCAGGCGGATTTTGAAGCGTTTTTCTGACGGCTCCATTGGCGCTCACATGGAGCCTGTTTTTCTCGCCATGTCTGAATGATTTGCCGGAAAAGTGCACCAAGTCTGAGCTATTTGCCGATTTTTCTCACCATGTCTGAGTAAATTTACTCAGACATGGCGTACTTTTCAGGCTCGCAATCATGAACTAACCGTCGAGCCGCACGCAAAAAGCCGCTGATACATCATGTACCAGCGGCTTTTGTTTGTAGCGTTCAGCGCCTGGCGAGAAACCCGGTGATCTAGCTCCAGGGATCGCGCTCAAAGAGCGGCTCACTCACGGGACGACGATCGGAATACGGGTCGTAACCGTCATCGTCCTCGTTTTCTGCGCGAGCAAACTCCGGGTCAACAACCTGCGCTTTCTTGGAATCCGCGTCCTTGCGTGCTGTGACCTGCGTCGCGGCCGTCGTAGCGTCCTCGCGTGCCGCGTCCTTGCGCAGCTCGGGCTTCTCGGCCCTCTTGGACTCGTCACACATACGCAGCCTCACTTACTTCTTGCGAGCAACCAAGTTGCCGTTCTCGTCAGTATCAACCAGAACAGTATCGCCCTCATGCAGCTCACCTGCAATAATCAAGTTTGCTACCTGGTCAACAACGCGACGCTGAATCAGTCGCTTCAGAGGACGGGCGCCGTAAACAGGATCCAAGCCGTCAAGAGCCAGCGACTGCTTAGCAGCCTCGGAAAGCTCCAGCGTCATGCGCTCGTTAGCAAGCCTGCTACGAACATCCTTGAGCTGAATGTCCACAATGCGCTCAATGTCCTCAAGACCCAAAGGCTGGAAGACAACCACGTCGTCGATACGGTTCAAGAACTCAGGGCGGAAGGAGCTACGCAGCGCCTCCATGACCTGCTTTCTGGACTCTTCGGTAAGGCCCTCTTCGCCAGCACCAGCAATGAACTGCGAACCAACGTTACTGGTCATGATAATGATGGTGTTTTTGAAGCTCACTACCCTACCTTGACCGTCGGTCAGGCGGCCGTCGTCCAGCACCTGCAGCAAGATGTTGAAGACATCAGGATGAGCTTTCTCCATCTCATCCAGCAAGATGACGGAGTACGGATGCCTACGAACTGCCTCGGTGAGCTGGCCGCCCTCGTCATAGCCCACGTATCCTGGAGGTGCGCCAATGAGTCGCTGGACCGAGAACTTCTCCATGTACTCAGACATATCAATGCGAATCAGCGAGCGCTCGTCGTCAAATAGCAGCTCTGCCAGCGCCTTTGCTAGCTCAGTCTTACCTACACCGGTTGGGCCCAGGAAGAAGAAGCTGCCCAGAGGCTTGTTTGGATCTGCTAGACCTGCGCGAGAACGGCGAACTGCTGCTGCAACTGCGGAAACAGCGTCGTCCTGGCCAATAACACGCAGGTGAAGCTGGTCCTCAAGGTTCTTGAGCTTGTCCATCTCGCCCTGCATCATCTTGGACACAGGAACGCCGGTCCACGAAGAAACTACCTCGGCAATCTCGTCTGTAGTGACCTCTTCCTTGAGGATTCCGCCGTCTTCCTGCTTGGCGAGAAGCGCTTTTTCTGCCTCATCGTATTTACGCTCAAGCTCTGGAATGGTGCTGTAACGAAGCTCGGATGCCTGCGCCAAATCACCCTCACGGGTCACGCGCTCCATCTGCACCTTTGCGTCCTCAATCTGGGACTTCAAGTCCTGTACCAGGTCAATTGCGCCGCGCTCGTTCTGCCAGTTGGCCTTCATACCATCAAGCTTTTCCTGCGTCGTAGCAATCTCTGCACGGAGGTTTTCCAGGCGCTCCTTTGAAGCAGCGTCCTCCTCTTTCATCAGAGCCTGCTCCTCAATCTGCATCTGAGTAAGCTGACGATCAACCGCATCAATCTCTGCTGGCATGGAATCCAGCTCCATGCGAAGCCTTGATGCTGCCTCATCTACCAGGTCAATTGCCTTATCTGGCAGGAATCGGTCAGAAATGTAGCGGTTAGAGAGGTCCGCTGCTGCAACCAGGGCGGAGTCCGTAATACGGACGCGGTGGTGCTGCTCGTACTTCTCCTTAAGGCCACGCAGGATAGAAATGGTGTCTTCAACAGAAGGCTCAGAGACAAGTACGGTCTGGAAACGGCGCGCAAGAGCAGCATCCTTCTCGATGTACTTGCGGTATTCATCCAGCGTAGTAGCACCAATTGCACGGAGTTCGCCACGAGCAAGTGCTGGCTTCAAGATGTTACCAGCGTCCATAGATCCCTCGGAAGCGCCGGCGCCCACGATGGTATGAAGCTCGTCGATGAAGAGGATAATCTGGCCGTTAGACTTGGCCACCTCTTTTACCACGCTCTTCAAGCGGTCCTCAAACTCACCGCGATACTTTGCGCCTGCTACCAGGGCAGACATGTCAAGCTCAACAAGCTCTTTGTCGCGCAAGGTGCTTGGAACGTCGCCAGAAACAATACGCTCTGCCAGGCCTTCCACGATTGCGGTCTTACCAACACCAGGTTCGCCAATAAGAACAGGATTGTTCTTGGTGCGGCGGCTCAGAACCTGAATGGTACGACGAATCTCTTCGACGCGGCCAATAACTGGATCAAGCTTTCCCTGACGAGCAAGGTCAGTCACGTTGCGACCGTACTGCTCCAGAGCCTCAAACTGCGGCTTTGCGTCTTGAGAAGTTACGCGCTCATCACCACGGAGCTCGTTGTAGACCTCCTCCACGCGCTTAGCGGTAACGCCAGCGTCGCGAAGAATCCTACCTGCGTCAGTGTTATCGTTTGCAAGCGCAGTGAGCAGATGCTCGGAGGTAACGTAGGAATCTCCCAGCTTAGTGGCAAGTTTCTCGGCCTCGTTGATAACCTTGAGAAGGTCATTGCCAATGCCAATCTGTGCTCCGCTTACTTTTGGAGCCTTAGAGATTGCCTGGTCTACCTGCGTGGCAATTGCATCAGGATCTGCGCCAATCTTCTCCAAGATGGAACGCAGGTTGCGCTCATTGCTGTCTAGCAGCGCCTTGAGCAGGTGCGTTGGTGCAACCTCGGAAGCCTCTACATCACCAGCAATACCAAGAGCTGCCTGCAGTGCTTCCTGGGCGGTTACGGCCCATTTATCTAGTCTCATAAAATCACCCTCCTACCCCAAACAAAATCGTGCCGGGGACTGAATCTTCATCGGATTCTATATACCCCCAAGCACGACTTTTAATACATATCTAAGTGTGTTTGTAGTAGATTTTCTTATCGCACTATGCTGAGCTTTTGCAACCGTGCGTTGAGCTTTTCCGCCACGTAGCTTTAAGCTTTTGCAGCCCTACCCCGCGCCTTATTGCTTCTAAAATTCAGCCTCTTCATAGACCAGATTTTGCTTAGCTTCTATTGTCGAGAAAAACTTGGCAGGTGTAAGCACTGGTATATCCGAGCGAACAAAATCTGCCGCATTTCTAGTGACGATATAATCTGCCTTTATCTTCTTAGCAGCGCGCCAAATAAGACAGTCTTCAAAGTCTTCCCACTGCTCCGACAATGCATACGAAATGTCTGCACCATCAATAGAACATACGTTAAGCAGCGGAGATACTTCTTTAAGGATTTCTTGCATACGAGCAGAGCCGTGAGCCTTAGCACCCACATAGTAGAGATCTGTATATGACTGGGCTGCTATCCACAACTCAGCATCCCTAAACTGCTTCATTATGAAAAGCTTTTTTGCATCAGCAACAAACTGTTCCCTGCACAAAAAGATGTCCAGCAAAACATTAGTGTCAATCAAGAGCTTCATAGTCACTTGACCTCCACTCACTGATTGCCTCTTTGTAGGTGCTGTCCCCTAAATCATTCCAAAATGACGCCGGTGCGGGAACAGAAATCTTTCCAAAAAGTGACGCTAGTTCTTCTTTGTCCTTCTCGCTCAATTGACGAGAAACCCCTTTAGAAGAAGATTCCAAGGAAGATTCTTCACGGGCATCAGGAAGCTTGCCTGTTACCAGCACATATTCAAAGGCTGCATTAATTAGCTGGGTGGTGTTTGACCCAAGCGATTCAAGAACCTCGGAAACCTGATTTTTGACTTCAACAGGAATACGAGCAGTTACAATGCTGTCCATGAGCACTCCCTTACCTAGTTATATCATTGTATTCATGTATTACAACTTGGTCAAGGAGCGCTGATTAATCAGTTTCTGACTGGATGTTTCCGTCTTTTAAAACAAGGGAGTGGAAGCGTTCTCTTATTTCAGGGGTCACTTGATGAGATGTCATAACAACGGTTCTCTCATCATCTTTTAAGATCAAATCAATGAGGCTCTGAACTGAGTCGGCATCCAAATGAGCAAAGCTCTCGTCATAAATCACAATTTGTGGCTTAAACAAAAAGATTCGTGCAAGAGCAAGCCTCTGTCGTTCTCCACCAGAAAGACTGCTTCCGGCTTGATCAATCACATGATCAATTCCGTCTGGATATCTGGTAAGAATCTCAGAAAAGCCCGATTTCGTAATAGCGTCAATAATTTCTTCATCAGTAAAGTCATGACAAAACAACGTTACGTTATCCCTGATAGTTGCATTAAAAATAAACGTTTGCTGAGAGCAAGGGATTATGAATCGAGCATATTGCTCACTTTTGAATTGCTTGATTGGAACGCCATCCAAACAAATGTCTCCGTTATCTGGGCTCAGAGCATCTGTTAGCAGCTTGATTAGTGTTGTCTTTCCACTTCCCGAACTTCCTTCTAGTAGATACTTTCCGCCACGTTCCAAAGTAAAACTAATATCCGATAAAACTAATTTGTCCTTGTCATAGCCATACGAAACATGATTGACCGTTAGATTAGCAAAACGCTCAGGGGTATTTTCTGCCCCACTTTCTGTAGCTGGGGCTTCATTAAGAAGCATTTGTATTTTAGTAATTATCTCTTTTGCGCTTCTCATATCAGTAATTGAATCACTTATGTTCTGAATGGGATTTGCTATGTAGACAACAAGCTGAGATGCCGCGACCATCATTCCTACTGTCATCAATCCATTAAGAGTAAGAATGGCGCCAATAAAATAAATTCCGATGTAAATAATTTGTCCTACAGTAAATGAAAGTAAACGTGCCAAAGAACTAAAGTACCGGGCTCCAAATTTCTGCTTCTCCCAAGCCTGATTCGCGCTGCTCATGGCAACCCGCGAAGCCTCTGTTAGATGAAAGCTTCTAAGCAGATCAAACCCTTCAAGATGCTCATTTGCTGTAGCAATAAAATGTTCAGCTGATTCAGATTGTTCTTTTCGCTTGTTAGAAATAATTCCAGACATTGTGTTAGGAACAAACATCTGGACAGCAATCATGCACAAGATGAACAGTACGAGCCATGGTGAAATAAACAACAAGATTATTAGGCTTACTACACCAGAAAAGACGTCTATCAAGAGATCAATAAAGACGCGGAAATATGTTTCCTCAAGTAAATCAAGGTCGTTAGTAAGAATTGAAAGCCAATGACTGGTGTTGAACGAGTGGAACTCAGGAATAGAGCGACTGAAAATCTTTTGTATCAGCTCATCACGCAAATGCATTTGGCAGCCCTGTATTACTGACCAGCGCAAACGCCTGCAAATCAAGTCGACGATAAAATAGCAGAGTATGTAAAGGCCAAACCAGAGGCCGTCATTCAATGCATCCGACAAATTGCCATCCATGGCAAGATTAACGGATTGAAGCATTACAAATGAAAGGGCAATTTCAAACAAGCTGCTCAAAAGAGAGAAGACTACAAAGAAAAATAGTTTGCTTTCTTGCTGAGCGTAAAGGTATTTAAGCATGCCATCTCCCTTAAAAGAGATTTCGTTTAAAAAAGGTTATGACTGCATGTGGTATTCGGTATTCGGTATTCGGTATTCGGTATTCGGTAAATGGTGGCCGAATCCAAAAAAACCAGCTCCCCGCATTTACGCGCGGAGAGCTGGTCATCTTGCTAGTAGCATTTGCCTCGTCGTCTTACGATTCTTTTGGCTGCGCCGAATTATCCTCGGCTGCGTTAGCGTCAGAAGGAGCAGAGCTTGGCATGCCCAGCAGGCGCTGCATCACCATCTCTGGGCTGGTCTCGCTGTAGCGAACAAGCGAAGTAATGCGCTCGCGCATGTGGTACTCATGGAGCTCATCCTCAAGTACGCGAATGCGTTCACGCAGCTCATCGATAAGATCGTCCTTCTCGAGAGCTCGCTCACGCATGTCCAAAATGCGCACAACACCGGCAAGGTTGATGCCTTCGTCCGTCAACTTTGAGACAAGATTGAGGCGGTCAATGTCCGCGCGAGAGTACAGGCGCGTGTTGCCCCTGGAACGGCCGGGGTTGATTAAGCCCTTCTGCTCGTACACGCGCAGCGTCTGCGGGTGCATGCCCGTGAGCTCGGCCGCAACGCTGATCATGTAGAGCGGCTTGTTACGACCGTCGTCCTTCTTTCGAGCCATTACCGCTCCTCTCGGTAGCTGCGCTCATCGGCGTCAAGCAGCGCCTGAAGAGCGTCTCGCTCCTTCTTGGAAAGTTTTGTTGGGACCTTAACGTCCACCGAAACATACAGCGCACCGCGAGTTGCAGAATCCTTCACGCGAGGAGCGCCCAAGTTCTTGAACCTGAACGTTTTTCCACTCTGTGTACCTGCGGGAACCTTGAGTCGCACCGTAGTTCCGTCAGGCGTTGGCACGTCAACCGAGGTACCCAAAGCTGCCTCGTAGATGCTCACTGGCAGCTTCATGCGCACGTCAGCGCCATCTCGCGAGAAGACCGGGTGAGCCGCAACGTTAATAGTAACCACAAGGTTGCCTCGTGGACCGCCATTGACGCCGTACTCGCCATGCTTCTTGTAGCGCAACTTCATGCCATCGTAAGCGCCGGCTGGCACCTTAATGGTCAGCGATTGCTCCTCACCAGTTGAAGGCACGCGATACGTTGCCTTGCGAGAAGTGCCCTTAAATGCCTCGTCAAACGATACGTTTACGGACATAGTCAGGTCACTGCCTGCAACTGGACGGTTTGCTCGCCCACCAAAAATGTCGGCAAAATCAAAACCGCCAGCTCCCGCGCCCGCGCCGCCGCCAAAGCCGCTAAAGAAATCGGCAAAGTTGGCGCCGTTTACGTTGGTGGTGTAGGTGTAGCCGCCCTGGCGACCACCAAATCCACCTCCAGGAATGCCGCCAAACGCGAGCATCTGGTCATACTCCTGGCGCTTCTTATCATCAGAGAGCGTGTTGTACGCTTCCGAGATCTCTTTGAACTTGGCCTCATCGCCACCCCTATCAGGGTGGTATTTAGCTGCAAGTTTCCTAAACGCTTTTTGAATATCAGACTTCGAGGCGTCGCGCTTCACGCCAAGAACGTCATAAAAAGTTTTACTACCTGCCATTCAGCACGGCCTCCTCTCTAAACTACTCTGTCTTACTCGGCTGCACCGTCAGCAGCTGCGCCGTCTACGGCTTCTTGCTCTACTGGGCGCTTTGGGCCACCGTGAGTAACAACAACCATTGCAGTACGAATGTCCTTGCCACCCATACGATAGCCCTTTTGGTACACCTGGGCGACGGTCTCGTCATACGCCTGGGTATCCTCAATCTGGCTTACTGCCTGGTGAGATAGAGGATCAAAAGCCTCGCCAACAGGATTGACTACCTCAACGCCCTCTTTGTTCAAGACGCCCACAAGCTTATTGCATACTGCGGAGACGCCCTCAACAAACTGCTGAGCTGCAGGGTCTGTCAGGTTGTCCGCGTGCTCAATTGCGCGCTCCAGGTCATCAATAACAGGGAGAAGGTCAACTACCAGCTTCTCTGTTGCACGCTGGCGCTCATCAAGACGCTCCTGAGCGGTGCGACGACGGTAGTTATCCCAGTCAGCCTGCAGGCGAAGGAAGCGGTCATTTGCCTCAGCTGCCTGCTGCTTAGCTGCCTCAATCTGGTCAGAGACCGAGTCCAGCTCGTTCTGCAGGCGATCGCGCTCCTGAGCTGCACGCTGAGCGTCAGCAGCAATCTCTGCCTCAGCCGTCTCTTCTCCGCGACGAATTGCCTCAGCAACCATCTCTTCTTCGGTCATCGGACGGCCTGCGCCCGCCGCGCCAGCTGCGCCGTTGGCAGCGGAATCGTTGCCATCAAGCGTCTGACTTGCGGAACCATCCCCCACAACGCCGACGGCACCTACGGTTTCATCACCGTTATTCTCGTTATCAAAGGTAGTGTCAACCTTGTTCTGGTCCTCTGTTGCCACTGCCATCACCTCCCTATGTGTAGAAGGCGGCCAAACGTTTCCGCCAGCCGCCTCCGAGTCATATCACATTGTCTACCAGCTGCTGCACCAAGTTACCCAAGCGCATATGCCGAGAAACTCAGATTAGTTCTGGTTCTTATCGTCGTCGACAACCTCGTAGTCTGCATCAACAACATCTGGCTCAGAAGGGTTGCTTGCTGCGCCGTTGTTGCCTGCGGTCTGAGCCTGAGCGTCTGCGTAGACAATCTCTGCGAGCTTCTGGCCAACCTCAGTGAGCTTCTCGCCAGCCTTCTTGATTGCCTCAATGTCGGTGCCGTCAAGTGCGGTCTTTGCCTCAGCAACTGCCTCTTCAACAGCCTTCTTCTGATCCTCAGGGACCTTATCGCCAAGGTCTTTGACGGTCTGCTCGGTGCTGTATGCCAGGGAGTCTACCTGGTTACGAACCTCAATCTCGTCCTTACGCTTCTTGTCTTCCTCAGCGTGGGACTCTGCGTCCTTGACCATGCGATCAACTTCATCGTCGGACAGAGCGGTGGAACCAGAAATGGTAATCTCCTGGGACTTGTCAGTTGCCTTGTCCTTAGCGGTGACCTTCAGGATGCCGTTTGCGTCGATGTCAAAGGTAACCTCAATCTGAGGGATACCACGCTGAGCAGCAGGAATGCCGGTAAGGTTGAACTTACCAAGGCTCTTGTTGTCAGAAGCCATCTCACGCTCGCCCTGGAGGACGTGGATCTCAACGGAGGTCTGGTTGTCAGCTGCGGTGGAGTAAACCTTTGTGCTGGAAGTTGGGATGGTGGTGTTGCGGTCAATGACCTTGTCAACAACGCCGCCCAGGGTCTCAACGCCCAGGGACAGTGGGGTTACGTCTAGAAGCAGGATGCCGGAAACGTCGCCGGTAAGAACGCCGCCCTGAACAGCTGCGCCGTCTGCAACAACCTCGTCTGGGTTGACGGACATGTTAGGCTGCTTGCCGGTCATGCTCTTGACCAGGTCCTGAACAGCTGGCATACGAGTGGAGCCGCCGACCAGAATAACCTCGCTGACGTCGGAGAGCTGAAGGCCTGCGTCCTGGAGTGCCTTGGTTACAGGAGCCTTGCAGCGGTCGAGAAGATCGCGGGAGATGCGCTCAAACTCTGCACGAGTCAGGGTGTAGTCAAGGTGCTTAGGACCAGATGCGTCTGCGGTGATGAATGGCAGGTTGATCTGTGCCTGCTGTGCGCTGGAGAGCTCCTTCTTGGCGTTCTCTGCAGCCTCCTTAAGGCGCTGAAGTGCCATTGGATCCTTGCGGAGGTCAATACCGTTATCGGAGTTGAACTTGTCTGCAAGCCAGTCGATAACGCGCTGATCCCAGTCGTCGCCGCCCAGGTGGTTATCGCCGTTGGTTGCAAGAACCTCAACAACGCCGTCTGCAAGATCAAGCAGGGAGACGTCGAAGGTACCGCCGCCGAGGTCGAAAACGAGAACCTTGTGGTCCTGGTCCTTCTTGTCCAGGCCGTAAGCAAGAGCTGCTGCAGTTGGCTCGTTGACAATACGCTGAACGTTGAGGCCAGCAATCTTACCTGCGTCCTTGGTTGCCTGACGCTGTGCGTCGTTGAAGTATGCTGGGACAGTAATAACAGCGTCGGTTACAGGCTCACCGAGGTACTTCTCGGCATCTGCCTTCATCTTTGCAAGGGTCATAGCGCTGATCTGCTCTGGGGTGTAGTCAACGCCCTCGATCTCGACGACTGCGCGACCATCAGTGCCAGCCTTAACCTTGTAAGGGACAGTCTTGATCTCAGACTGGACCTCGTCAAACTTGCGGCCCATGAAACGCTTGATGGAGAAGACAGTGTTTACAGGGTTGGTAACAGCCTGGTTCTTTGCTGCCTTACCAACAATGCGGTCACCGTCTGCGCGGAAGCCGACGACGGAAGGAGTTGTGCGGTCTCCCTCTGCGTTAACGATAATAGTTGGCTCTCCACCCTCGAGGACAGCCATAGCTGAGTTTGTAGTACCCAGGTCAATTCCAAGAATCTTACCCATTGTGAATCATCCTTTCCTATGTACGTGTTCCGTTTGGCGAGAAACCCCACAGGTAGATGACCTAAAAAGGGGCACAAGCGAACCGTGAACACATACCGTGTTTCTGCTTTACGGTTTTGCTTATACCCCTATGTCTGACTTATATACATAATCTAAGTCAGTTTGTAGTAGATTTTTTCACCGACGTTTTATAGCCGCTGGTGGATATACTAAATTAGTATAAATTAACTACTCGAAATTAGTTGGAGCCTTGCTATGTGTTATAAGAAAATATTTATAATTGGTAATGGCTTTGATTTAAATTTTAAATTACCCACTTCACCTGATAATTATAAAAATTATTTAGAGTCCTTCACTATTGAAGGTGGCTCTGGCACATATTCTGCTTTAGATTTTTTTGATCAATATATTGATGATTACTGGAGCGATACAGAACAATCACTTGCTAATTTGGACTTAGTGTCATTGAGTGCGGATAATATTGTTCCTCCCGACTATCAATCTGACCATGAATCTGACAGAGATGGTGGTATTGTTCAAATGGAGCAACTTTCCTTTGACGTTATTAATGCCAGGAATGAAGCCCTTGCCTTAATGGCAAGCAAAGCTGACTCGACAGAAATTGATTCATCCACCATTAATAAAGCCGCTTTTGATAACGCAGTCATCATTAGCTTCAATTACACAACTACTTTAGAACGTCTATATGACTTAAATAAATCAACTGTATTACACATACATGGATGTTTAGAAGATGGTGATCGTCTTATTTTCGGTTTTAAAGAGGATGGATCATACTCTCCTGATAGCACGCTAGTCACTAACACATTCTTAAGTGAACAGCTTGATATAGAAATAGAAAAAATTGAGTCTAATTCTTTATTAAGCAGGGATGAAAAAGATGCACAAATCGAGTCTCTTAGGGATAACTATAATTTTAATAATTTTAATGATTATTATATTGATGAGCAGAATAATGTGCTTGTACAACTCTATCATCAGAATCAAAAGGAATTTCAATTTAATGAATTAAAATCATTTTTGAATAAAAACATTGGTAGTAACTCGAAATTTGAAGAGATTGTTGTGTTGGGACATTCTCTAAATGACGTTGACAGTGAATATTTCGAACTAATTGAAAAGTACATTAGACCGAGATTCTGGACAATATCGCAATACAAGAACAATCCCTGTTTAGCAGAACTTAAAAAATACTCATTCTCAAATAAAATACGATTTTGTAGCATCGATGAGTTTTTATAGTCATCAGCAACAAATCGCTTATAAACAATTATATTTCAAAGTTATTACATAGGCAGCCTGTTAAAAGCTGTCTATGTAATTTAAGGAACTTCAATTTACAAACCTATCCCAGTAGAGTATCTCTACCATAAGTCTCGCGCCATGCGACAGAGAACTCATCGACAGCAATCTTTGTTCCAGGATGATCAATCATAGTGTAGACAATATCGGGTGGAAGAGTAATTGCATCGATACCTGCAGCGATAAGTGCATGAACCTGCTCAGTATTCTTAAACGACGCAGCAAGAATCTTAGAGCTCAGCCCGTGGGTTTCAAGCATCTGCATAAGATCAAAAACCTGACCGATGCCGTCGCCATAATTGCACATACGGTTTACGTAAGGGGCCAGGTAATCTGCGCCATTCATGGCTGCCAAAAATGCCTCGTCCGCAGAATGAATTGCCGTTGCAAGAACACTAAGACCCTCGGACTTGAGCTGCTTAATTGCCTTGTATCCGTTGCGGGTAACAGGAATCTTCACATAGGTATTCTCGGGACGAAGGCCGCAGATATAACGGGCCTCTTCCAACATCTTCTGATAGTCAGTTGAAACAACCTGCACGAAGAATTTTTGCTCAGGCAACAGGTACTCCACGAACTCCTTAATTACCTGCTCAGGTTGCTTGCCACTTCTAGTGATGATTGCAGGATTGGTGGTAACTCCATCAATAGTCAAAAGCTCATCAAGCTGCTTAACTGCCTCAAGATCAGCTGTATCTAGAATAAACTCCATACGTAACTCCCCTTCATCACTAGGGTATCTATGCGCTAAGAACTATTCTAGCCATTGTACTTCTCGCCATAAGCTGGTATTTCGTCTTATCTCTAAACGGCAGCGCCAGTAAAGTATGTAGAAGTTAGTCAAAATCTATTGAATTAACCAGTGGAATCCTAATGGTAAACACAGAACCCTGAGGGTTGTTTTCAGAGACTGTGATGAAAGCTCCATGTCGCTTTAAGATGGTCTTAACCAGCGAGAGACCAATACCCGCGCCGCCAAACTCTCTGGATCGTGACTTATTCACCCTGTAGAATGGCTCAAATACAAGCTCTCTTTGCTCAGGCGCAATGCCTACTCCTGTATCGGCAATTATAATCACGCCTTCTTGACCCCTGGTTTCTAGAGTAATATTGACTGAACCTTCTTCATTGTTATAACGAATAGCATTTTCAACCAGGTTGTAAAGAGCTCGATATAGCAGATTGGTATTTCCTTTAACGATAAAGGTCTGTGCCTCAGATTGAGCCTTGGGCTGTATGTCAATCTGCACGTTGACCATATTATTTTGAGCCACCGGTTCAAGATCATCCACGACTGTTGTAATTACCGCATCAAGAGAAACGTCCTCAGTCTCTCCTAGCTCAGATGTCTCCGCAAATTCCAAAAGGTCAGTGATGATGGAAGATAGGCGATCAATGTATGTCTCCATCGTGTCTACAAGCTCGTCATATTCACGCTGTTCTCGCTTCTTTTTCTTAAATACATCCAGCTTGGTCCTCAGTACTGCAATTGGTGTTCTGAGCTCGTGAGCTGCACTAGCCGAGAAACGCCTCTGCATTGCAAATGCTTCATCTAATTGCTCAGTCATCTGATTAAATGACTTAACCAGCTCTCGAATCTCTTCTCCACCGCCCTCAATTTCAATGGAATCAGACAATGTATTTGGGCTAATTTCTTTCATGTGAGCAGAGAGTTGTTGAACTGGCTTGGTATAGTGGCCTATTAAAAAATAAGCTACACAGCTTCCTGCAACAATCACAACAAGCAAGATACCCAGCGCGTCAAACAAAATAGAACGTTCGATAGTATCTACATCCAAAACGATAGAAAGAGTTCCCTGGTTGATGGCGTTAGCTGCAGCTAGTTCCAGCAGCTCAGAAGTCGAGCGATACACAAGCCAAGTCAAAACAACGCAACAACACACCAATAAACCCACCATAAGAAGGGTGAGTTGGGCACGTATCGAGCGCATTGGCTTTGGGATTATTTCACTTATCTTAGTCATCGCTGTCCTTCTTAAAGCAATAACCCTCTCCTACTTTGTTCGAAATTGGGTCATATCCAAGAGCTTCTCGTAACTTTTTTCGTACCGAAAATATGTGAACACGCACAGAATTGCTGAATAAGTCCACGTTGCTGTCCCATGCATGGGTCATTAGCTCTTCACTGCTCACAACCGCTCCAGCATGTCGCATCAGATACTCTAGAATTGCAAGCTCTTTCTTGGTGAAATTAACCTGAGCGTCTCCAACAAAAACTTGTCGAGCCGTAGTGTCAAACCGAAGTTCCCCCAGTGTCAAGGATACTTCTCCGTGCGTATATTCGCGGCGCAAGAGTGTCCTCATACGGGCCTCGAGCTCACCAAACGCAAAAGGTTTTATAAGGTAGTCATCAGCACCCGCGTCTAATCCAACAATGCGATCAGACACCGATGAACGCGCAGAAAGAATCAGTACCTTAGTCTCTGAGTGCTCCGCTCGTAGCGTACGCAGCAAATCAAGTCCATCGATACCAGGAAGATTAAGGTCAAGTAGAATCAGGTCATATTGTTCAAGCTGAGCCATTTCAAGAGCCTGAGTACCGTTGTCGACGAGATCAACGTAATAACCGTCCAGCTCAAGCCCCTCTCCAATAGAGGCAAGAAGCTCTTTTTCATCTTCCACTACAAGGATTTTCAATTCTTCCCTTTCAAATGCAGCTTGATGCTATTTGCAAGCATTAGAGTACGCCTGGACCAAGCTCAATTGACTCAGCCCAGGCGTACTTCATACAACACTTCAAATGCTAACCGATTGAGCCCTACGGCGAGAAGTTCTTCTCGCCGTGTGCCGTGAGCGGTATGTAAGTTTCTATAACCTACTTTGCCTGAGCAAGAGCCTGGTCAACGCGCTTTTGAAGTTCGCTGCCTTGAAGCTTGCTGGAGCCACCGGTAATTGGATCGCCCACAAGTCTACCGTTCTGGTCAATAACCATAGTAGTTGGGAACGCTGTGAGACCTTCGATAACGTGACCGCCATCGCTGTGAGGATCAAGAGCGACGTTTCCGTAGGTAACGCCCTGCTTCTGGAGAATACTCACAGCTTCCTTCTTAGCATCGTCCGTGTATGCGGCTTCGGCGTTAACACCCAAGACATTGACACCTTTGTCCTTATAGGTATCGGCAAGTTCTTGAAGCATTGGCATCTCCTGAATGCAGCCAGTACAGCCATTGAACCAGAAGGTCAGAACAGTGACCTTATTCTGTCCAAATACGGTGTTGTCATAGGTAGCGCCAGTAGTGATATCTGTTGCCTTAAAATCTGGGAAGGTATCGCCGTCTTTGAGGTGCAGTTTTGATGCTGCCTCAGGTGGAACTGCAGCAGAATTCTGCTGCTCGGCAGTTGGAGCGGTTGTTGTGCCTGTGTTGCCAGTACCACCAACACTGCATCCAACAAGCGCAACTGCCATAAGTAGGCCAGCGACATACGTCAGGGATTTTGTTACAAATTTTTTCATTTCATAGTCCTTTCTGTCTTTTCTACGTACGAAACGTAGCTATACACGTTTTATGACACTTACTTTGATGAGCTTGTCGCCTGCAGATCAGCCAAGTGCTTTGCTGTAGCAACCTTTTCCGACTGCTCAATTTTCTTGTTGATTAACAGGAGTTTTGCGTCAATCGCATGAACAGGGCATACCTTTATGCACTCTCCGCAGCGAATGCACTCAAGAGCTGCGTTATTCTTCGTAATATCTACGTCCATCTTGCATGTACGCGCACACTTTCCGCAGCTTACACAGGTCTTCTCGTCAACTCGATACTGCAAAATTGAGATGCGATTGAACAGAGAATAAAAAGCCCCAAGCGGGCAAATCCATTTGCAAAAAGGACGATAAAACATGATGCTCAGCAGCACGACAGTTGCCAGAATGCTGAACTTCATCGTAAAAAGTGTGCCCAGAGCTGCCTTAATGCTGTCATCTGCTAAAGAAAGCGGAATTGCTCCCTCGAGAATTCCCTGTGGACAAACATACTTACAGAAATAAGGCTCTCCCATTCCTACGGCATTTTGAATCAAAGCTGGTAGAGCCCAGACAAGCACAATTAATATGACGTACTTCAAATAGCGCAAGGCTTTGAGCTTTTTAGTGCTAAATTTTTTGGGGAATGGAATCTTGTGAAGAAGATCTTGTACCCAGCCAAATGGACAAAGAAATCCGCAGACAAACCTGCCTAGCAAAGTTCCAATGAGAATCAAAATACCCGTAATGTAATACGAGAAGCTGAATTTAGAAGATCCAACTACTGCCTGAAATGCTCCAATAGGGCAAGCACCCGTAGCTGCTGGGCAAGAATAGCAGTTAAGTCCGGGGACACAGACTGACTTTGCAGGACCAGTATAGATAGTTCCCTTAGCAAAATTTGTTAGGTGAGGGTTGGTTAGAAAGGTTGCGCATGCCTGCACGAAACCTCTTTTAGTGATAAATTCTCGCACTTTCTTTCCAAGAGATTTAATACCAGAGAACACTTTCACTGCAGGTCACCTAACCAATGCCTACACACTCAAGGCAAATTCGTACCGCTTTTCCCAATACGATCTGAGCCTCTCCGCGAGAAGCGCCATAGACTACAAATGCACATCCTAGCAGCAAAAATAGAATAGGCAGGATACGTAGGCGGCAGCTCCAGCCACAAGCTTGCTTTGATTTCATAGATACTCCCTTCTCCTGGCTCTAGTACAACAGAAGGGGTGTTAAATCGCTGTTAAGCTGATTTAAAATTTCCGGGAAGGGTTGCAAATAGCTGCTCGAATATCTTTTGAATTTCTATGAATGCCATGGCAGTGGCAATGGCAATGGCGATGGCAATGGCAATGGCTCTTAAATACATCTTGAATGTGGCTCAAGTGCGATTCAAAAGATGCCATGAAACTTTTTATATACATATCCAAACTTATAAAATGTGCAATCACATAAAATCGCAGGTATACGTCATGCGAGAAAATCGGATCTTCTCGCCATCGCCTCGCGAGGCAAATTTCGGGTCCGCAAAACACACCTATGTCGGATAATCTGTCAAAAAGACGTATACATTACGCTGAAAATACCTCAAACGTGCAGAATATCGTCATTAGATGTGTAAAATGCCCTCATCTGAGCAGATTATCCGACTTAGGTGTGTTCCGTAGACGCAGAATTTATCGATAGTTAAATTTCTTATATAAGTCTATTCATGTATAAGCATATTAGATGAAGTTTATGCATAAAAATGCATATCGGGTAGTGCGACCGCCTAGCTGCCTGGCTATCTTAATTAGAAACATGTCAATTCTTTAGCAGAACCCACCAAAGCTGCGCTATTTTGTGCGCCAGGCCTAAAAGCCGACGCTAGCACGCTGCAGAAAAAAGCTGGTAATCCGAAAGGATTACCAGCTCAAGGTCAGTGTGTTTCTCGTCACATGAGAAAGTCGCGTATGAGCAGCGCATTTGTGCTCGCAACGCTTTCGTACTTGAAGCGCGCGTCCGCACTTAGCGTGCTTTCGTGCCCAACGCGCTCTTAGTGGGTTGCGTCCTCGAAGAACTCCCATGCCTGAGCGTCGGTTGCACCCTCGTGAACGATCATGCGGACAGCCTCGGCCATCTGCAGAGGATGGGTGCTCTGGAAGATGTTACGGCCCATGTCAACGCCGCGTGCACCCTTGCGGATGACGTCGTATGCAAGGTGCAGAGCGTCGCGCTCAGCAAGCTTCTTGCCGCCAGCAACAACAATTGGAACTGGGCATGCTGCAACGACTTCCTCGAAGTCCTCGCAGTCGTAGGTCTTAACAATCTGGCAGCCCATCTCAGCAATGATGCGGGTTGCAAGCTTGAAGAAGCGACCGGTACGCTCCATGTCCTTACCAACAGCGCAAACGCCAAGGGTAGGGATGCTGTAGCGGAATCCAGCGTTAATGACCTGGCTCAGGTTGTCGATACTGGAGAGCTGGCCATCAGCGCCGATGAAGGTCTGAACAGCCATGCAGTCTGCGTTCATGCGGATAGCATCCTCGATGTCAACAGCAACAACCTCGTGCGAGAGGTCGGACTGCAGCATAGAAGAACCAGAAGAAACGCGAAGAGCAATGCCCTTAGAGACCTCAGGAGAAACGCAGGTCCTGATTGCGCCACGGGTGCCCATGAAGCAGTCAACATAAGGAGCAAGCTGTGGAAGCAGCAGGTCAAGACGCTCGAGACCAGCGGTTGAACCCATGAAGTAACCGTGGTCAAATGCGAACATTACAGTATTGCCGCTCTTTGGATCAAAGATGTTGGAGAGGTGCTTCTGCATACCCCAGTCGAGGTTGTTTGCACCCTTTACATAAAATCCCTGATTGTTAGCAAAAGGAGTGTCTACGTGATAATCCTTAGCTACTTTCAATCCGTCCAGATCTGCCATGAAAATCCTTTCAATAAAACCTTAAAGCTCGCAGAGGAAGTGTGATTCTTCGGCGGCTCCCTCTAGGAGAACCGCCCTAGGAGGACCGCCCTCCTCTGCGGCTGAATTACCTCATAAGCTGGTGAGAAGATCGGTCTTCTCGCCAGCCGTGAACTTACGCCTTAAACGTACCGCTTCTACTTAGAAGGAGTAGTTGTTCATGTTCTCCTTGGTGAAGACAAGGCGCTCAGGAAGCAGGACAACGCCGTTGTTCTTCTCGCCAGTCTTTGCACCCTCGGCGATGGAGTCGTTAGGCTCAACCTTAACATCGCCAATGCTTGGGATGGAGATGGTGTCGCCAACCTTGACCTCGTTACCAGCTGCAAGGAATGCTGCAACATAGCAACCCATAGCGCCCTGAACTGCGCAGTCCCAAAGGCCCCAGTTGTAGATGGTGCCGTGCTCGCAGTAGGACTTGATGGACTGTGGAGAAGCAAAACCGGTGATGGTGATCTTCTTCTCGTCGTAGCCCTTGTTCTCTGCAGCCTGGAGCTGACCAGGAAGAGCGGTGGAGTCGTTGCAGATGATCAGGTCAATCTCTGGGTAAGCGTCAAGGATTGCCTCACCAATGGTGATTGCCTGCTCAGCGTCCTGGTTGGAGTAGTAGTTCTCGTGAACGTTCTTCCACTTAGGATACTTCTCCTTGATGATCTTCTGTGCAGCTACCTGCCAGGAGTTCTGGTCGGTAACGGTTGCCTGAGAGTAGTGCCAGACATAGGTGATCTCGTCCTTCTCTGGATCCTTGCCGCGCTCCTTGAGACCGGAAACGCCCATGTCAACAAGCATCTGGCCAAGGATCTCTGGAGTACCCTGAGAAACCATGAGGGTACGATCCTCTGGGTTGGAGTCGGAGTCCCAAGTGGTGACTACGATACCAGCAGCAGTTGCCTTCTTCAGTGCGTCAGAAACGCCGTTTGCGTCAACAGTGGAGATGCTGATTGCGTCTACACCGTTAGCAACTGCCTGGTTGATGACGGAAACCTGAGCAGAAACGGATGCGGTTGCGTCGCCGATGTAGTCAACGGTGAAGCCCCACTCCTTGGACTTGTCCTGTGCGCCCTTATTTGCGGACTCGAAGAATGCGTTGCCGGTGACCTTAGGAATAAATGCTACGGTCTTACCCTTGACGTCTCCGCCACCCTCGGACTTCTTGGTCTCTTCCTTCTTCTCGCCACCACCATTATTGCAGCCTACCAGAGCGAGGCCAGCGCTAACTGCGGTGATACCAGCGGTACCAATAAAACCACGACGAGTAATCTCTTGCATAGGTAACCTCCCTTGTCTGTGCCTAAGGCACAATTTCCCCAAAGCTTATGCCTTGGCTTTACTGCTGCTAGAAAGCAGCGATTTCAAAAACGTACCGATATTTGTTCCGCTTGCTGCCGATCGAGCAACGATGACAACAACCAGCAGGACACCAACAGGAATATCCAGATACTGTGGGCTTACCTTGAAGCACAGTGGCAAGCCGAAGCGCAAGAATGCAATAACAAACGAAGCAAGTGCGGTACCAACAATGGAGCCCTTACCACCAGTGGAGAGCGTACCACCCAAAACAACTGCGGTGATGATGTCCATGGTAAGGTCGGCGCCAAGATCGGACTTAGCGGTACCCAGGTAAGCGGTCAGAACAACACCTGCAATAACAGCGGAAACTGCGGAAAGCATGTAGGTAGACATGATGACTGCTCGGCTGTTAATGCCAGAGAACTCAGCTGCGCTCTGGTTAACGCCAACCAGGGTGATGCGACGACCATACTTGGTCTTGTGCAGCAGAATAAATGCGATAACCAGCATCAAGATGTAGATCAGCAGCTGGAATGGAATGACGCCAAAGAGCTGGAAGTTAGATACAAACTTGAAGTCCTCGGGGAACCCGCCAATTCCCTGGTAGCTCTCGGTCTTGGAGAGCGTGGAGATGAGCAGCGCCAGACCGGAGTACAGGAAGCTGCCGCCCAGGGTAACAACCATTGCTTGCACTCGGCAGTACGCAATCAAGAAGCCCGAAAGCGCGCCACAAGCAACAACCAGGACAAAGGCAACGCCCACGGCGCCCCAGATAGGAAGACCAAAGTCCTGCCAACCAACGCCAATGGTGATGGACGTCAGACCAACCAGAGACGCAACCTGGATGTCGATGCCGCCGGTAACCATAACAAGCGTTACAAAAAGCGAGATCATAAAGACGGGCAGGTTGTCGTTAATGCTGGTAAACAGCAGTGCTGGGCGCAAAAACTTACCGTTTGCAGCGCCAAAAATGACAAACTCAAGCACAAGCAGGCCAATAAGAATCATGTTCCAGCTTGTCTGGCCCTTGGACAAAAATCCCTTAAGTGTCTTCATCATTAGCGAACACCGCCCTTCTTACCTGAAGGGCTCAAAGCTGCCTCACCAAAGTCTGCAATCTGCTCTGCAAGAACCTCAGAAGTTGTCTTTGGAGAAACACGTGCGTTCAGACGAGCGTGTCTGTTCTGAACAATGGAGCGGTGCTGAAGCAGAGCGTCCACAACGACAATGACAATCAGGATGACGCCGGTAATTGCGTTGTCGTAATTTGACGAGAAGCCCATGAAGACCAACAGGTAGCTGATGGATGCCATGATGACGGAGCCGACAGCTGCACCAAGGACGGAGCCAACGCCACCAAGCAGGCTAACACCACCAAGAACGCAGGCTGCAATAGCCTTCATCTCGTAGCCGTTACCACTCATTGGGGTAACGAAGCCAATACGGCTGCAGAAGATGATGCCGCCGATAGCTGCCATAACGCCGCAGATGACGTATGCCAAAATCTTGGTCTGAAGAGCCGGAATGCCAACCAGGGTTGCACCGTTCGCGTTATCGCCAACTGCTGCAAACCAGCGACCACGACGGGTCTGGGTCAGTGCAAAGTGAATCAGAATAACCAGTGCAATAACTGCGCAATAATACACCGTAAAGTCGCCAATACCAGTTACTGCCGAGAAGTCCTTGAACTCCTTAGGAAGGTTCTCAACCCACTGACCGTTGGTGTACACGTAAACAATACCACGCAGAACGCCGTTGGTACCCAGGGTAAAGATGAGCGATGGAGCCTTCATAACGGCAACGCCCCATGCGTTAACCAGACCAATTGCCACACCAATGAGAATACCTACCAGGCAAGCAACAGGAAGTGGAGTTCCATCTCTGAGCATGCTACCAACTACCACAGCAACAAGACCCAGGTTGGAACCAACAGAAACGTCAATCTCACCAATGAACAGGGTGAAGGCCACACCAACAGCGACCAATGTGTAGACAACGGACGTGTTAAAGCAGGCAGCAATTGTTGCTGGCGTCAAGAATGCAGGATTCATTGCACCAACAATAATAAAGAGAGCAATCAGGAATGCGAGGCTGCTCAGTCCCCTAGCCTTGAGAAGGCGCTTTACAAGATCCATACGTCACCTCCTACAATCCAAATGCAGCGGACATGAGGTTGTCCTGCGTAATTTCTTCTTTTTTGAACTCGTGATTAATGCGTCCCTGGTACATGGTGAACGCGCGATCAGCAAGCTCAATAATCTCTTCCATATCAGAAGAAATCAGAAGAATAGAAACGCCTTGCTTACGAAGCTCCTGCAAAACGGCGTACACATCGCCACGAGCAGCAGCGTCAATACCACGAGTTGGCTCGTCCAAAATAACAACCTTTGGAGCAACCGAGAATGCGCGGCCAATAACAATCTTCTGCTGGTTACCACCAGAGAGGCCGCCTACCTCCTGATCAAGGCCAGTAACCTTGGTACGGAAGTTATCAACATAGTTCTGAGAAACCCTATCCTCTTCTTTACGGTTAAGCAGCAGCTTACCCAGGGAAGAATTTGCAAGCAGAGCACTGGTAGTGTTCTCAGCAACGTCGCGAATTCTAAACAGACCGTCGTTGAAGCGGTCCTCTGGAACATAGCTCAGACCTGCAGCAATGACGTCCTTAGTGGACTTGCCGGTAATGTCTTTGCCGTCGACAAATACCTTGCCGCCCAACACCTTATCCATACCATAAATGGTGGTAGCCATCTCTGATCTACCAGCACCAACGATACCTGCAAGACCAACAATCTCACCTGGATAAATGTTGAGGTTTACGTCAGCAAAACCATAACCAGTGAACTCAGCAAGCTCAAAGATTGGCTCTGCGTCGTAATCAATGTTTGCGCTCTCGGCAATCTCTTTCTTAATCTCTGCAGCGTCTGGTGGAAGAAGTCCGCGTACAAGATCTTCTCGCGTAAAGTCCTCTACCTTGCCGCGCATAGCCATAACGCCGTCGCGCAGAATGCCAATGCTGGTAGAAATCTCAAAGACCTCTGCCAGTCGGTGGGTAATGTAGATGATGCCAATGTTTTTCTGTTTGAGCTCCTGGACTACCTTAAAGAGGCTCTGTACCTCGTCAAAGGTAAGTGCAGAAGTTGGCTCGTCCAGAATAAGAATCTCAGAGTGACGCATAAGACCGCGGAGAATCTCAACCATGCCCTGCTCAGCAATGGAAAGCGTCATTGCCTTGCGGTCCAGATCAAGCTCCCAGCCAATCTCCTTCATAGTATCTTCGAGCATCTTGTTGAGCTCGGCTTTTGGAGCCTCAAAGCCAATGGTGATGTTCTCTCTAACGGTCATGTTAGGGAACAGCATTGGCTCCTGAGGAACCATATAGATACTGTGTGCAAGTGCGGCCTTAGGGTTGGAGATATCAACCTTTTGACGATCGATAGAAATTTCTCCCTCATCGGCAGAGTAAATACCCATGATGATCTTCATGAGGGTAGATTTACCGGAACCGTTGCCACCAATAAGTGAGATGACCTCTCCTGGCGCCAAATCTAAGTTAATGCCTTTTAATACCTCGTTGGAACCAAATGACTTTCTGATTCCGCGGACGGAAAGAAGTGTGTCGCACTGCTCACACACGTCTTTTCCTTCAGGCGACTTTGGGTCAGTGGCATCGATATCGATGTCAAAAGATTCACCCATAGTACCTCCTACCAAAAATAACAAACGGCCGTACAAAATCTCACACTTTGAAGATATATATAAATAGGCATTCTTCAAAGCACCGTCACGGCAAACGGTATTATTACTGCCGTGAATGGTATTTTTGATTGTCCAATGAACAATAGTTCAGAATTCTTCTGTACGTAATTATGGTATTTGTAGTATATCTTCCTGTTAATAGGGAGAATAATTACTATAATGAAATCTAGTATGTTAGATACAAATGTTTTAGTATTAAACAAAAGTATCAACTGGAGGATGGATGGACGAGCAGACATATGCACTAGCCACCAAGGCTGCGTGGTATTACTACATGGAAGATAGCACCCAGGCTCAAATTGCTGAGGTCATGGGCGTTTCTCGTGCAAAAGTTATCCGTCTACTTGAAGAAGCTCGCGCTCAAGGCATTGTTCAATTCAGCTTCAGAAAGAACGATAGCCAGCGCGTTTCCGCAGAACAGCTCCTTATTGATCGCTTTGGCCTCAAGGATGCTTTTGTGGTGCCTACTCCCCTGGACAGCTCGACAATCAACCAGTCTATTGCCCAGGGCGCAGCTCACTACGTCTCCGATCACCTGCGCGAGGACGGCTACCTCAACATTGGCTACGGCGATACCGTCAGTCGCATGCTGGGATTTCTTGCCAAGAACCGCGAGGAATCACTCAACGTTGTAAGCCTTACGGGTGGCGTGAGCTACTACCTGCCAACCGTTGGCACAACCGCCTACTCCATGCACCTGTTCCTGACACCGTCTCCACTTGTTGTGTCTTCTCGCCAAGTGCGCGATGCACTTCTTGACGAGAAAAGCCTGCAAGACGTATCTACCATGACGGAACATGCGGACATGAGTGTGGTCGGCATCGGCGCCGCAGTTGAGGGCGCAACCGTTTTGCGCAACGGCATCCTTAACGAGGGTGAGCTGGCCGTACTTAAGATGCAGGGAGCCGTCGGCGACGTCCTTAATCACTTTATGGATAAAGACGGCAATCTTATTCAGACAGAAATTGAAGATCGCGTCATTAGTACCGATCTGGACAAGCTTCGTCAGCTCAAAAACGTTGTTGGCGTTGCTGGTGGCAAAGATAAAGTTACGGCAATTAAGGCAGTGCTTAACGGCGGTTATCTGAACGTGTTAATTACAGATTCAGACACCGCTGCTGAACTGCTTCTTTCGTAAACAAGGAGGATCTATGAGCAAATATCTTCTTGCACTAGACGCGGGAACAGGAAGTATTCGTGCCGTTCTCTTTAGTGTTGACGGTGAGCAGGTTGGGGTTGCTCAGCGCGAGTGGGAGCATCATGAAGACCCTCGTTGGCCTGGCAGCATGAACTTTGATTGGGTTGCTGACTGGCAGCTTGCCTTGGATTGTATTAAAGAGGTTCTGGCAAAGACCGCTATTGATCCTAAAGAGATCGCTGGTATTTCCACTACTTGCATGCGTGAGGGTATCCTCCTGTATGACCAGGACGGCAACGAGATTTGGGCGTGCGCTAACGTTGACGCTCGAAGTGTTGACGAGGTCAAGCAGCTCATTGATATGGATCCTGAGCTTGAGAAAAAGATTTACCAGAAAAGTGGCCAGACCTACGCTCTAGGCGCTCTACCTCGTCTTCTTTGGGTTAAGAACAAGATGCCAGAGATCTACAACAAGGCAGCCAAGATTGGCATGTTCAACGACTGGCTTGCTTACAAGCTCACTGGTATTCTTGCGGTTGAGCCATCAAACGGCAGTACCACCGGCATCATGAGCTTGGAAGAACGCGCTTGGGATCCAGAGATTGCAAAGGAGTGCGGTCTTCGTGATGATCTCTTTGGCCAGGTTATCGAGTGCGGAGAAGTTCTTGGCACTGTAACTGCAGACGCCGCAGCAGAGACGGGCCTTGCCGAAGGTACACCTGTTGTTGTCGGCGGCGGTGATTGCCAGCTGGGCATGATTGGCGTTGGCGCTTGCGAGCCTGGCCAGGCTGGCGTTTTTGGCGGTAGCTTCTGGCAGTACGAGTTCAACACCGATAAGAGCACTCCGGACCCAGATTATCGCGTCCGTGTAAACTGTCACGCTATTCCACAGATTTGGCAGTACGAGGCACTGGCTTTCAAGCCTGGTCTGGTTATGCGTTGGTATCGTGACGGCTTCTGCCAGGCAGAAAAGGCCGAAGCAAAAGAGCGCGGCATTGATGACGTGTATGAGATCATGAACGAGCGCGCTGCCGAGATTCCTGCTGGTAGCCACGGTATGCTTTGCTGCTTCAGTGACGTTATGAACTACATCCACTGGATCCACGCAAGCCCAACGTTCACCAACTTTGAGCTTGATCCAGAGCGTTTCAATAAGTACACCTTCTATCGCGCAATTTTGGAGAACACCGCCCTTCTCGTCCGCGGCCACATTGACCTGGTCAAAGAGGCTACCGGCAATGAGCCAGACGAGCTCATCTTTGCAGGCGGCGCTTCCAAGAGCCCTCTGTGGGCGCAGATTGTTGCCGACGTTACCGGTAAGAACGTTCGCATTCCAGAGGTCAAAGAGGCAACTGCTCTGGGCGCCGCTGTTCTTGCAGGCTACGGTGTGGGCATCTACCCAAGTATCGCCGAGGGCGCAAAGCGCGTTGTTAAATGGGATAAGACATTCTCCCCCAACCCAGACAACAAAGCTGTTTACGATCAGCTCTATGTCCAGTGGAAGGATGTTTACAAGAGTCAGCTTGAGCTTGCAGAAGAGGGCAAGGTCAAGAGCATGTGGAGAGCACCTGGTCTGTAAGCGCTAGGTCTCTCGCTGCGCCGCGGTTACGCGTGGCACGCAAAAAGAACGTTTGGTCGCAGTACAAGTTGCGCCTGAAAGGAAAGCAAGATGTTTATTGTCAACGAGAACGATTTTGAGTATAGGTGCGGAGATCACGGCCCTAAGTACCTGATGAAGGGCCCTCGCATGAACTATGCCATGGTCCAGTTCCAGCCAGGCCAGGATTTCCAGGCCCACTACCACAACATCATGGAGGAGAACTTCCACATCCTCCAGGGTAAGATTGACATTGTGGTTGACGGCGAGGTCCACACCCTCTCGGCTGGCGACTTCATCCACATTGAGCCCGGCGAGGTCCACTACGTCAACAACCCTTATGACGAGCCCATCGTTATGGTCTCAACCCTTGCTCCTTTCCAGGAGGTCGACAAGGTTGAGGTAGAGAACCCTACCTACTAAGATCAACATCTGGCGAGAAGATCGTTCAAGTGCATCGTTCTTCTCGCCAGCGCAAAAACGAAGAGGGCTGCCTGGCGGTGGCCCTCTTTTTTGGACAACACGATATCAGACCACAATCAGATAGCGCAGCCCATATGTTTTTAGCACCAACAAATAGGATGTTTTGTTTCTATAGATGCTACAAGGAGATTCCTAATTTTATTTAGCCTCCAAAAATGACCGGTTTTTTTGAAGTCTAAAGTTGCCTTTTGAACAGAAAAGCTTCTTAAAACAGAATTGTCTAATTCACTATCAATCGGACCTGGTAAAGTCATTTTAAAGTTTGACGCACTGTTATTTGGTTCATCGCAAAAAACAACCACCTTATGCGTCTGCTCAAAATCATCAGCTGGAATCTGGCAAAAATGGTCAGCGTAAAATATACGTGAAGGCTTAAGCTGATGGAAATACATTGTGTCTTCTGTAAATCCATAATCAATATATTTGTCACTGTAAAGACAAAAACCGTCATCCACCGCACAGGAAATAAGAACTTTATTCGTCTCCTCATCAATGAGCTGATATCCCGGGATCTTTGAATGCTCTTCTATGAATCTATCAAGTTCATCAAGAGTAGGCTGCGCTTTTTCAACTGGATAAACACCTCCATTGCCATCAGGAAGCATATTATTTAACAGAGGATACTTTGACTCGCCCTCATCTGAACTTAAAACTGCACCAATGCTTAACAAGCCGCAAAAATTACCAACTCTTTCGGAACAGATTTCTCCATACTCATGCTCACAGGCACTATCCATCCAATCGAAAAAATCACTTTCTAGGTCTCCATAGCGTTCCCTAAACTGTTCAGAGCTAAGCTCTTTACGCTTTTGATCTAAAAACTTTGAACTGATGTAATCTTCATCATCAATGTAAAGATCTTCAAAAGGTATTGGACCGGGTTTAAGTTTTCCCTCTTCAAAACACCTGCAACGAACAAATGCATCAAGACCCATTACAACTCCTTTCTCTGTTGCAACAAATCTAGATACTCATAAGATTTCATGTGTCCAACAAAGTGGACGCTAAGGCAATTGTCACTCTGGAAAGCATGCCTAATTTACGCTGTCCCAGAACAAAACTGCCATTTCTTACTAATCAAGACAGAGAAGTTACCTTGCATTAAAAGCAGCGTGCATACTATTTACTCTTTTTGACAAAACGGTTAAATCACACGGGTTTCTCGCCAAAGGGTTGTGGAAAGAAGGCAAAATCAGCGCAATCAAATTTTTAGCGTTCTCTTGCAAGGAGACCACATGACCAAGATTCCCGAGGGCTACCGTTCAAGCCTTTCGCTTTACGATACGCAGAAAGCCATTGAGCAGGTCAAGAATGTGTTTTTGACCAAGCTATGCGCCGCGCTGAAGCTGTCGCGCGTCACCGCTCCGCTGATTGTTGATCCGCTTACCGGTATGAATGACAACCTCAATGGCGTCGAGCATCCTGTTGCCTTTGACCTGCCAAATGTGGGCAAGAACGCCGAGGTAGTTCAGTCGCTTGCTAAGTGGAAGCGCTATGCGCTCTGGCGCTACAACTTTGCCGTAGGCCGCGGCCTGGTCTGTGACATGAACGCTATCCGTCGCGACGAACAACCCGATAACCTGCACTCCATTTACGTGGACCAGTGGGACTGGGAGCGCATCATCACGCAGGATGAGCGCAACACCGATACGCTGGAAGACGCTGTCTGCCGCATTGTCGAGGCAATCTGCGGCACACTCGACGAGCTCAAGTGGCACTATCCCCAGCTCAACACGCAGCTCAGCCGCGAAGTTACCTTCGTGACCTCGCAGGAGCTGGAGGACCTCTACCCTACCCAAACGCCAAAACAGCGAGAAAATCTGTTTGTTCGCGAGCATCCAACCACCTTTATCGTGGGTATTGGCGGTGCTCTGAACTCTGGCCAACCTCACGACTTTAGGTCACCCGACTACGACGACTGGTCGCTTAACGGTGACCTGTTGTTCTGGGATGAGACCTTGGACTCTGCGATTGAGATCAGCAGTATGGGCATTCGCGTTGACGCTGAGGCGCTTAAGTCGCAGCTGGCAATCGCTGGATGCGAGGACCGCCTTGAGCTGCCGTTCCACAAGATGCTCATTGATGGCGAGCTGCCCTTTACCATCGGTGGCGGCATCGGTCAGAGCCGTCTCTGCATGCTGCTGCTAGAAAAGGCGCACGTCGGAGAGGTGCAGGCATCTATCTGGGACAAGCAGACCGAGGATCGTTGCGCTGAAGCAGGCGTTTCTCTGCTCTAATCTAGAACTCGGAACGATCTGCACTGAGCTACATCACGCAACCCTCAGCGCGCGTAGCCGCCCTCAAAACTAAAAACATTTTGGCGTTTCTCCTGTTAACGCTACAATAGTAACCCAGTGTAATTAAAAGCCACTGAGTCTAACTGGCGATTTAAGGAGCGACTCTATGAATTGCCCCAACTGCGGAGCTGAAATTGGCAAGCCCGCAAAGTTCTGTTCCAACTGCGGACAGAAGCTTTCGGACGTCGTGGACACCGCTGACGCCGCGGACGTCGAGAAACCCGATGTGCTCGCCGAGTCCACAGAATCTGCACCAGAAACCGCACCCGACAACTCCATCGCAGCCACCGAGGTCATTGCACCAGCAGAGGCTGACGATCCAGTTGATACCGCAACCAACTCAGATGTAGCCGATCCGGATACAACCGTCCTTGCAGAGTACCCAGCAGATGACGAAGACGCGGCTGCTGCAGAAACCTCACTCCTCGAGGCTACAGCTGACGACTCCTACATCTCCCCAGATGAGGCGCCTACCGTTGTTGCGGGCGCTGGCACCGGCGCTGCCGCTGAACTCGATCCTACCACTGTCGTTGACCCGGACGCCGTTGCAGACGCCGACCCCACCGTCATCGCAGACCCCAGCGTTGCAGCCGAAGCTGAGCCCACGACCTTCATCAACGACCCTGACCGCATCAACGTCTTCACTACCGATGACATCGATTCAACTGCGATTTCGCACTTTGACCCTTCGCAGTTCACCGTTGTTTCAAGCGGACCCAGCTCCGTTGAGCGCAAGCAAACCAAGGATGGCTCGGACGCACTCCGCAAAGTTGCCTTTGGCCTGCTTGCGGCTGTTCTCGTTGTAGGTGCATTAGCCGTTGCTTGGGTTTTCCAATCCCATCAAGACGACGCAGCCAAGCGCAGTGCCGTTCAACAGCGTATTGCCAGCTATCAAGAGCAGATTGAAAGCGTTGGCGTCAATCCAAGCAGCGATAGCAGCCGCGTTGAACTTCTCAACCAGTACGAGAAGCTCGATCAAATTGAAGAGCAAATCACTGGCGACCAGAAAAACGGCCAGTTCCGTCTTCCTAACGGCACCGATGACTCGGGTGTTAACATCCTAAACAGCTCAATTTCGGATGGGCAGAAGCGCATCCGCGACTGGTTCGAGGCGGACTACAAGCGCAGACTTGCTGCAAACAGCTTTAACGATACCGATTCTGCAACCACGCTTGACCTCAAGTCCGTTTCAAACAGGCTTGTTGAGCTGCAGGCTCTTCTCGGTGACATAGAGCACGAGAAGGAAATTTGGGGCAACGATACCGGCGCTAATTCAACGTATGATTCGTATCACTCTCGCGTTTCCGACCAGATAAAGAAGGGTGAAAGCCTCAAATCTGGAGTTGCCGAGAAGAACAAAAAAGAGCAAGAGCAGAAGGACAAAGATAAGAAGTCCGAGGAAGACCGCAAGAAGGCTCAAAAGTGGATTGGCACCTACAGCGGCACCGGTACCGACGGCAAGCCAATGGAGGTTGTCATCCAGAAAGATGGCACGGTTCTTTGGCGCATCGGCGGTCAGCCTGAGGTTCGCGGAACCTGGACCGGTGACGAGAACAAGCTTGAGCTCAGCTTCAATGGCCAGGTCAGCGGCAAGAGCGAACCCTTCACCCTCTCCTCTACCAACGGCGGCAAAACCGTTACTATCAGCTCGCAGAGCAGCACTTGGAACACTGACACGCTTTCCAGGAAGTAATGTCGGCTAGAAAACCGCACGTCGCAAGACACAAAAATGGCGAGAAGACCAATCGATCTTCTCGCCATTTGTTTGTATGAAATGAGCGTTGCTCTATGCACAAAGTGCTCTAAACACCAAGAAGCGTCTCTGCACACATGTTTTCTCGCCAGTTACTTGTTAAGGAGCTTCTCGTACACGTCAATAAAGTCCTCAGCAATAATGCGGAAAGACTCGGCCTGCATAAGCTGGTCCTCAGCGTGGAGCAAGATGAGCGAGAACTCAACATTGCTGTTATCAATTGCGGACTGCTGCAGCATGTTCAGATGCGTGCTATGGCCCTCATTAAAGATCTCTGTACCAGCAATAATATCTGCACGCGCACCTTCAATATCGCCTGTTTTTGCCTTCTGGATAGCGCCAATATACATTGACTTTGCCGTTCCAACGGTAGCAATAATCTCAAAGGCTGCTTCTTGCGTAGCAGTCATGCCGTCATCTAAATCCATTTTTACCCCATACTCTTTTCTTGAGCACCTGGGAGCTCAGAAAATCTTTTGCAGCTTATTTAATAAGCTCAAGTGCGTCGTCAAGAATCTTTGCAGCGTTCATCCTGCCGTAATCGACCATAGGAATAACAGCTACAGGAATAGATCCTGCTGCAGCCTCAACGTCTGCCTTTGCATACGCAATCTGAGGTCCAAGCAAAAAGACGTCTGCGCCGTCAATAAGCTCAAGTGCCTTATTCAGAGGATTTGCAATAATCTCTACATCCAAACCACGAGAAGCAGCCTCTTTCTGAAGCTTCTGAACAAGCAGACTGGTGGACATTCCGGCGTTGCAAGCAAGTAAGATTTTCATGTGATCTCCTTTTGATGAGCCAGCCACCGAATACGATGGCTGGCTTCAAGTGATACTCAGATTATAAGCTTACAAACTACTCTGCATCCTGAGCGTTCTCTGTAAGTGCCTCAGCCTGCTTGGCCTGTGCGCGCTCGGAGATCTTCATAAATGGCAAGTAAATTGCCATGGCGAGAAGGACCTCGACGACCTGCCAAATGACAGCACGAACGTCGCCGCCGGTTGCCAGCCAACCACTCAGGAAGACTGGGGTGGTCCAAGGAACCATTGCAACGCAAGGGCTAATCCAACCAAGGTTGGTAAGCAGGTAGGTCAGACCGATGAACAAATCTGGAACAAGAACAAATGGAATCATCAGAGGAAGGTTAAAGACGATTGGGTAACCGTAAATAACTGGCTCGTTGATGTTGAAGATACCTGGGAGAAGAGAAAGTGCTGCAACATCTTTAGAAGCCTTGTTCTTGGAGAAGACAAAGGTGTCAAGAAGCAGCATCAGAGTACAACCAGAACCACCGATCAGAGCAAAGGTGTTGATGATCTGCATGTTCATGTAGTGGTCCTGAGGGATTGGCTGACCAGCTGCAAAGGTTGCCATGTTGTCAACAATAAGCATGGTCAGGATTGGCTCAATCAGAACACCAGAGATGGTGGACTGGTGAATACCAAGGCAGAAGAGCAGGTTTGCAAAGGTGTAGATGATGATGACTGCAAATGGACCAGCATTCATGAGGCCCTTCAGTGGGGCAGAAATGCTTGTTGCAATGATGGTCATAAGGTCAGTACCGGCGCAAACTGCAAGAAGAGCAGAAGCAATACCAAAAACGGTAAGGGTCAACATCATAGGAATCATGGTGTTAAAAGAATCTGCAACCGCTGGTGGAACGCCCTCACCAAGGTTAACCTTCAGCTGCTTAACGCTGGAGAGCTTGATGAAGATGGTAGTGGAAAGCAGACCAATGATGATTGCACCAAAGAGGCCGTTAGTACCGGTGAAGGAAGTGGAGAAAACACCAGTTACATCAACGCCGGTAACTGCATAACCAGTTGGCAGGAGCTTAGCAACATCAGCCACAGGAAGTGCGACTGCTGCAGCGGCTGCGTCAGCAGCGTTAGCTGCGTGAAGAACAGCGCCTGCGGTAGCAACAATGCTCTGAGGCATCATGATGATAAGTGCTGCAATACCAATAACAACACAAGAAATTGCGTTCTCAAAACGCTTGTTTCGAGCAAGGCAATAACCAATAATGCCTGCAAGAATAACTGCCGAGAAACTCAGAGTGCCCTGAGCAACTGCTGCGCCCCAAACCTTGAAATTAGCCAGGGTAACTGGGTCGTTTGCAAAGATGAGTGGGAACAGAACGTTGTTGATCAGTACTGCAATACCAGCCAAAATGTAAATTGGGCTGACCGTTGCAAATGCATCGCGCAGGCTCCTCAAGTGAACTTGATTGCCTACTTTTGCAGAAACTTCTGCAAATTTATCTAGAAACGATGCTTGGCCATTATCTTTTGCCATGAGCAAACTCCTTTCACGAGTTTCTAGTCAACTATATGTGTAGTGGCAACCTGCTTAAGCCACTCAGCTGATTTCTTAAGACGACGGTTGTAGTTATCTTCCAGATCAACCTCAACAAAGCCGTAACGGTTCTTGAAGGCATTTGCCCAAGACCAGTTATCGATGATGGCCCAGTAGTGATAACCACGGCATTTTGCGCCGTCCTGAATTGCACGAGCAACCCATTCAAGATGACGACGGACAAAATCAACACGGTAGTCGTCTTGAATTACGCCGTTTTCGTCTTTCTTAAGATCTTCTCGCTCTACGCCCATGCCATTCTCGGAAACAAACCACTCAAGCTCTGGATACTCATCGCGAACTTTCATGGCAAAGTCGTAAAGACCCTGTGGGTAAATCTCCCAGCCACGAGAAACATTCATCTCTGCTTCTGGCCAGATATAGGGGTCAGCAAAGTTTGGAATGCCGTTCTCATCAGTATCTTTTGCAGGAGCTTGAACGCGCTCTGGGTGGTAATAGTTGCAGCCCAGCCAATCCACAACGCCGTCAGCAAGAATGAGCTTGTCCTCGGGGCGAATAGGCAGGTTAACACCACGGTCCTGCAACGTATCAATGACATCCTGTGGAAGCTCTCCCTTAGTTACCAGGTCAAGCCACCAGCGAATGTTGACGCCGTCGGTCATGCGCAGCGCCTCAAGATCTGCCTCAGATGGATTCTCTTTGGTATAAGGCGGTGCAAAGCAGTTGATAAGGCCAATACGAGAGTCCTCAAGCATAAAGCCTGCTGCTTTTGCGCGGCGATACTCACGCACACCAAGCGCGTGAGCAAGTGAAATGTTGTACTGGACAGCACGGGCGCGAGAGTAATTCTTTACAAAGGGGTACCAGCCGCCAAGCGTATAGCGAACCTCTGGCTCAACAATTGGCTCGTTAAAAGTGAACCAATAGCGAATCTCTTTGCCAAACGTTTCAAACGCAATACGCGCGTAATGCGCATATGCCTCAACAACCTCACGAGACTCCCAGCCACCGCGGTTGAAGAGATATTCAGGCATGTCAAAGTGGTAAAGGTTTACAAAAATCTCAATACCAACCTTCTTAGCAACTGCAAAAAGGTGGTGATAGTACTTCTCGCCCTCTGGATTAAGGTTGCCGTTAATGTCCAGCAAGCGGCTCCACTGGATAGAAGTGCGAATGGAATCCAAGCCAAGAGACTTGAGAAGCTGAAGGTCATCTTCCATTCTTTCTGTAAAGTCATTTCCAGCGTAGGAACCAACGCGGTTGTGGAATGCATGAATGTCCAGGTTAGACCAGGTATCCCAAAGGTTTGGAAGCTTTCCGCCGTCTTGCCATTTACCCTCGGTCTGTGGACCAGACATTGCCCCACCAAAGAAGAAATTCTCAGGCAACTGATATGACATGCCTATCCTTTCTCAAAAATATTCAAACCTAACATGTCAACTTTTTAAAACAGATATGTTAGATTTTCTAAGTAGTATACTAATGCAAATCAGATAGAATGCAAAGTAAAAATTTTGCTGCCTGAGGAGGTGTCATGAATAAGTACGAACTGATTGTTCAGGATCTTAAAACTGATATTGCTATAGGCACGTATCCTGCTTATTCTCGCCTGCCTTCCGTTGCTCAGCTTTGTGAGCAATATGAGGTAAGCAAAATTACCATTAACAAGGCATTAGAAGTTCTTGAGCAGCAAGGTCTTATCTTTAGGCGAAAGGGCTCTGGCACTTTTGTCAAAAAGCTGGAAGAAGGAACGCAGATTAAGCCAAGTAAAGAGGTTTCCGGTCAAATGGAAGGCTTCATGGCTGAGCACGCCGCCCGAGGTGAGCGCGTTAAATCAAAGGTCTACACCTTTGAAGTTGAACGTCCTTCTGAATACATTGCTAAAGCTCTTGATATTACTACCGAAGATTTTGTGTACAGAATTGTGCGCGTCAGGCTTGTTGAAGGGATCTCGCAGGTCATCGAGTATACCTACATGCCCATTAGCCTGGTCCCTAATCTTAAAATGGCCCATCTTGAGCACTCGATTTACAACTATATTGAGAGCGAAATTGGGCTCAAAATTGCCAACGCGCACCGTGTTATCAGGGCTGTCATGCCCACAGAGGTAGAGGCTTCGCGACTAGAAATTAGCACAGGCGATCCCCTCTTAGAGGTTGAGCAAATCGGTTATATCGACGATGGCCGTGCGTTTGAATATTCCATCTCGCGACATGCGCATGGCTATGAATTCATGACCATTTCTATGCACTAGACCCCAAACACAGCAACACAAAATAAGGCGAGAAGACCAATCGATCTTCTCGCCTTGTTGTTTGCGTGTGGATAACACAGACTTACTCGCCGAGGATTACGTGCCTGAACTCGCCATCCTCGTAGATTCCGCAGCTATGGGTGCCGTCTTTTGGAATGCCCACGGAGCCTGGGTTGAACACGGTGACCTCTGGGTGGTCAGCACTTTGCATGTTCACTTTTCTGTGCGTGTGTCCGTACACAAACGCGTCCATACTTGGCGTCTGAGGCCACTTATCAACGCTGTTGTGAATACCAGGACCAAAAACGTGGCCGTGGGTAAAGAAGATAGTGAACTGCTTGCCTGTCTTTGGGTCCTTATCAAACAAGATGTTGTAATCAGCCATGCAAGGGAAGTCCAGAACCATCTGGTCTACCTCTGCCTCACAATTTCCGCGGACCGCAATGACCTTATCGGAAATGCTGTTCAACATCTCAATGACACGCTTTGGTGCATAATCTGCAGGAAGATCGTTGCGAGGGCCGTGATAAAGCAGGTCTCCAAGAAGCAAAACGTACTTTGGCTGCTCCTCCTCAATGACCTGCATGAGCTTCTCGCAATAGTCGGCAGCGCCGTGAATATCTGAAGCAATTACAACCTTCATCAACGTATCCTCTCTATACGTGTTTCTACACGTAGCTTCATACGCGTGTATCAATCAATTATTTTATGGTATTGATGGCGCCCAACCAGTTACAAGCGCCGTCAATTCGGTCACCGTGCAAACGCCTGCTTAGAACCTACCGGTCATCCTTGCATCGGGATCAGCCTCGGAAACACGCTGACGAAGATCTGCAATAGCCGCAGGTATCTCGTCTGTGTTATACGGCGTCATCTGATACACCCAGTTAATCCAGTTGCGATACAGCAAGTTTGCATGCGCACGCCAGGTAAACAGCGGCTGCTTTTCTGGATCGTTATCAGGGAAGTAGTTCTCCGGCAGACGAATAGGCAGACCCTTATGGAAATCGCGCCAATACTCCTCTGCAAGTGTGTCGCGATCATATTCAAAATGACCGGTTACAAAAATCTCGTGAAAGTCTCTTGTGGCGAGAAGTGCAGGACCGCTGGTAAATCCCTCAGAAAGCACCGCAAGTTCAGGATGGTCCACCAGAGATGATGTCTCAATCGCAGCATGACGAGAATGTGGCATGTAATGTACCTCGTCAAATCCATTGGTGAGGAAGCAATACTCATCGCATAAACGCTGCGGGAAAATACCAAACAGCTTAGCGCCCAGCATCTTCTTGGGAATGTCGTGCAAGTAATACAGGCCAGCTAGTGCACCCCAACACAGGTACATGGTAGAAAAGACATGCTCCTGAGACCAGTCAACAATGTGACAAAACTCATCCCAATAGTCGACGTCCTCGTATTTAAGGTCCTCGATAGGAGCGCCGGTAACGATCAAACCGTCATAATTTTTATCTTTGAAGTCATCAAAAGTTGAATAAAACGTTACCAGGTGGTCAGCAGCGGTGTTTTTAGATTCATGCGAAGAGATGCGCATAAAGTCACACGTAACCTGTATAGGAGACTTTGAAATCAAACGGAGAATCTGCGTTTCTGTCTGAATTTTCTTAGGCATTAAATTCAAAATTGCCAGGCGCAGCGGACGAATCTCCTGGTGTTCTGCAACTTCTTCCTCAAGCGCAAAAATGCGCTCCTCTTGCAGTGTCTTCTTAGCTGGTAAACCATCTGGAATATTAATAGGCATGGTAACTTCCTTTAGCTAATCGTTGCACATAAGTATACTTGTTTGTATGGAAATAATTTTTGCCGAGCTCGGGCTAAACGAGCAAATTCTGGCAGGCGTTGCAACGCTTGGGTTCAACGAACCTACTCCCGTGCAGGCCGCAGCAATTCCCGCTGTCCTTGCGGGCAAGGATGTTGTTGCGTCTGCACAGACTGGAACAGGTAAAACTGCGGCGTTTATGTTGCCTACGCTGCAGCGCATTGCTGTCGAGAAACCCGGTGGGACCGAGAAGCCCGACGCCAAGGAGCCCAACGCGAGCGCCAAACCAAACGCAGCCGCCGGGCGCGGCGCCAAGCGCAACGCCAAGCGAGGCGACGCCAAACGCAGCGCATATCCCCGAGCGCTCATCATTACGCCAACGCGAGAGCTGGCTGCTCAAATTGATGCTGTTGCTAAAAGCGTTTGCGCATCCACCGGTCAGCAGGCCGTCATTGTTACTGGTGGCGCTCGCTACAAGCACCAGATAACCGCACTGCAAAAAGGTTGCGATGTACTGGTTGCAACACCTGGCCGCCTGATAGATCTTCTCGACAAGAAGCATACGAGCCTAGAGAACATCCAGGTACTGGTGCTCGACGAGGCAGATCGCATGCTTGACATGGGATTTTGGCCAAGCGTTCATCGCATTATGGAGCAGCTACCCAAGGCACATCAAACGTTGCTTTTCTCGGCAACGCTCCCTGCGTCAATTACCTCAACCATAGATGCGCTGCTCAAAGATCCGGAGCGCATTGAGATTGCAAGAACCGGACAGACTGCGGCAACAATCGAGCAACATTTATGCTCGGTCACTCAAGGACAAAAACCGCAGCTCTTAAAGGCTCTTATTGACTCGTTTGATCCTGCGCCAGAGCGTGTGTTGGTGTTCTGTAGGACAAAGTCGCGCGTTGACAGTATTTACAAAAACCTTAAAGCCGCAGGTCTCAAGGTTGACGTTATGCATGCCGACCGTCCGCAAAAGGCTCGCGCAAGAGCGCTGGAGCGATTCCGCAGCGGCGCTATTCAGGTTCTTGTTGCAACCGATGTTATGAGCCGCGGCATTGATATCCAGGGCATTGACGCCGTTATCAACTTTGACGTGCCGCTTGATCCCGAGGATTACGTTCATCGCATTGGCCGAACAGGTCGCGCTGGAGCCGCAGGTCAGGCCTATACATTCATGGGACCAGACGAAGTTACGCCGCTTAGAGAAATTGAATATTTCACAAAGGCGTTGATTCCTGCATGGGATCTACCTGGCTTTTCTTATGATGAGGGACGTATTATGCTCCAGGATTCCCGCTCTACCACCAAGACCACGCGTTCGATGTTCTCGGGCTCAAGGTCAAGGGGCAAGGGGTTTGGGTTTGGCGGCAGATACGGCCGACACACGTAATCTATAATCAGATGCAGTCAGCTAATACAGTAAAGGAATCAAAATGGGCCCTTTTAATGGCGTTGGTGTAATTTTTGCTCTTGGAGCAGCAGCTCTTCATGTGGTTATTTTTTATCTTGAGTCATTTGCCTGGACTTCTGACGGCACGCTCAAGGCCTTTAACATGACAAAAGAAGAGGCAGAGAGCACCGAAAAAATGGCTTTTAACCAGGGATTTTACAATCTCTTTCTTGCCATTGAGGTATTCGTAGGCGTCTTCTTGATGGCCACCAGAAATCCAGCAGGTAAAGCGCTCGTCATCTTTGCTGTATGTTCAATGGCATTTGCCGCAATTCTTCTCTATGTAACTTCTCCCGACAAACGCTCTGCAGCCATCAAGCAGGCAATATTCCCCATTATGGCTCTCTGCAATTTGATTCTGTAACTTTTGAGCATCGACGCTGAGCACATACAAGCACCCAGCCTTTTGTAAGCACTTCTCGCGAGAAGGAACATCATGAAGCAACTTCGCCCTTATCCACAGGTTATTGTCACCAAGAAAGCAGCTCGCGCGCTTGCGGGCGGACATCCTTGGGTCTTTGAGGGCGAGGTTATCCGTGTAGAGCCGTCCCCAGAAAGCGGCGAGTGTGCTCAAAATGGTTGCATTGTTGATGTTTTTGAAGAGAACGGCACCTACCAGGGAACCGGCCTTCTGTCAGAAATGAGCAAGATTCGCGTCAGAATTGTGACAAGAAACGCCAACGATAGGCTTAACGAAGCGTTTTGGAGTCGAAAGATCAGCTGGGCTTGGGAGCACCGCAAAGCCACTATGGGAAATCGCGCTCTACCAGGTACTGAGCCTGACACCAATTGCTGCCGCATTATCTTCTCTGAGGCCGATGGTTTTCCTGGCCTAATCGTTGACCGCTACGAGAACGTGCTTGTTGCGCAGGTAGGAACCGTTGGCATGGAGCGTCTGCGTGACGTTATCTATCCGCTGCTGCTTGAGATTCTATCTGCAGACGGCCAGGTAATCGACGGCATTTACGAAAGAAATGACTCCCCCTCTCGCCTTAAAGAGGGACTTCCGCAATATAAAGGCTGGTGGGCAGGCTCTTCACCAGACGAGAACAGCCTGGTTACAAAAACTTCTCTCACCCTTTCTTCAACCCACGTTCTTGCAACCGAAAACGGCCTCAAATTCAATCTTGACCTGGAAAATAGCCAGAAAACTGGCTTCTTCTTAGATCAAAAATATAACCGTCGAGCAGTTCGGCAGCTTGCACGAGGTCGCCGTGTACTGGATTGCTTCTGCCACGTTGGTCCTTTTGGTCTTAACGCCGCAGCTGGTGGAGCAGAATTTGTCCGCTGTGTAGACGTCAGCCAAACTGCCATTGACCTTGCGCGCCAAAACGCGGAGCTCAACGATTTGGCAGATCACATGGACTTTACCTGCGCAAATGTTCTTGAATATCTGCCAAAGTTAGCTCAAGATCGCGCTCAACTCAAGGTAGAAGGAGGTCCGTTTGACCTCATCATTCTGGATCCACCCGCATTCACTAAGACACGCGACAAAGTCCGCAGCGCCATGCGTGGCTATAAGGAAATCAATGCTGCAGCCATGAAGTTACTGCCCCGAGGTGGCTACCTGGCAACTTGTTCCTGCTCACACTTCATGACCAGAGATCTTCTCGCCCAGGCAATTGCCGAGGCAGCTCACCATACCAACGTGCAGCTCAAACAAATTGAAGAGCGTCAGCAAGCTCCTGACCACCCAATTCTTTGGGGTGTTCCCGAGAGTCACTACCTTGATTTCTTCATTTTCCAGGTGGTTTAAAACCCAAATCTTATTTGCTTTTGCGACGCTCTTTAAAGAAGGCTTTAAGCTGGGCAGATGCCTCGTCTGCTAATACTCCACCTGAGACCGCAAACTCGTGATTAAGTCTTGGATCACCACTCACGTCAAACAACGTGCCTGTTGCGCCGCCCTTGGGATCAAACGCGCCAAACACGCAGCGATCAATACGAGCATTGACCATCAGCCCTGCACACATCAAGCAAGGCTCCAGCGTCACGTAAACCGTACAGCCCGAAAGCCTCCATCGGCCAAGCTTTTTTGAAGCCTCTTGCATAGCGAGAAACTCAGCGTGTGCAGAAGGGTCGTTATCTATCTCACGGCGATTATGTGCAACGGCAATAACCTCTCCATCGCACACTACAACTGCGCCGATAGGCACTTCTCCTATCTGAGCTGCAAGTTCTGCCTGTTCAAGAGCAAGTTTCATGTACTTCTGATCAAGAGCAGCCTGTGGGGTCAAAGGCTCTTGCGCTTTGTCGCTCATAGCTGCTCCTCACTTGTCTAGTTGCTGTCGTAATTCTTACGCAGTTCTGACGCAAATCCGTCACGAACCTGACGCTTATTTGTCTTCACTTAATTATGAAGCAAAACCTAACTTGCTAAATCCCCTACTCGCAAAAAACTGAATTATGCGGTAGGATATTACCGCTTTGGAGAGGTGGCAGAGTGGTTGAATGCGGCGGTCTTGAAAACCGTTGAGCGGTGTCCCCGTTCCGAGGGTTCGAATCCCTCCCTCTCCGCCATTTTTGGCGGCTCTCAACTTCACGTTTTGCTTCTAAGTATTTTTAGTTTTACTTCAGCGTTTTCAGAACTTCCATTCCATCTCACGTCATTTCTAGCTCAACGTTCTTCTCGCCAGTGTGTGGACGAGCATTCCATTTACCGAAAGACTCCTTAAAAAGTTAAAAGCTTTAATCAAAAACGCCTTAGATTTTTAGTTTTGGGTATAATTAATCCGTCCAAATGGATGGCTGACACAGGATTGTCAGTGATTGAAAGGATTTAGCATGATTATTGCCGCAGTTGTAGTTATTGTCCTTCTGGTTTTCTGGGCCATTAGCATTCACAACAACATCATTCGCGCAAGCAACAGGTGCGACAACGCTTGGGCAGCTATCGATACGCAGCTTCAGCGTCGTAACGATCTGATCCCTAACCTGGTCAACACCGTTAAGGGTTACGCAGCTCACGAGTCTAAGACTTTTGAGGCAGTTACCTCCGCTCGCGCTGCAGTCGCAAACGCTCGCACTCCTGAAGAGAAGATGCAGGCTTCCGGCACTCTTTCCAATGCTCTGACCAACCTGTTTGCTGTTGTTGAGAACTACCCAGAGCTCAAGGCTAACCAGAACTTCCTGGAGCTCCAGGCAGAGCTTACTGACACCGAGAACCGCCTCAGCTACGCTCGCTTGAGCTACAACGATGTTGTCATGAACTACAACAACATCATCGCTGTTTTCCCAAACAACCTTCTTGCTGGTGGACGTTCCCCACGTACAAGCTTCCAGGTTACCGACGAGTCCGCTCGTCAGGCACCAAACGTACAGTTCTAAGAGCTGTTTCGTCCACACTTTGTACCAGTACAGCCTGGTATCTGCATTCCTGCAGGTACCAGGCTTTTTTGTGCGCCGCGTTACCTCGCGAATTGAACTGGACGCGCGCTGCTCGTACGCCGTTTAACCGTTGTCCGCGTACTTCTCGCACGCCGACCACAACCAAATCCGAGCAGCTAGATTATGTGAAGAGTCTTTACAGCCTCGCAGGAAAATCGTTAAAATAGCTATATCTGTGAATTGTCCTCGCAAGCACAATTCACGTTCTATTGGATGAAGAGAAAGGTCAGCATGAAACCTCGACCTCACAGTCGCTGACCTCTTGCGGTGTGCCGATTTGCACCGTGAGGGGTGAAATCGCAATGCAGTCCCCGTGGCAAGTACGCGGAGTTTCTCGCCAAAGCCACGCTTTAGTCTTCGGACGCATGTAAGGAGCACACATGATTTATCTTTCCCAGTTAATGGGTAATCCGGTTCTAGATTCAGAAGGCGAGAAGATCGGTTCTGTCTCCGACCTTGGAATTGCCACCGGAGAAGTTTTTCCTCGCATTACTTCCCTTGCTTTTATGGGTCCTGGCCGCACGCCAATGATGATTTCTTGGCGCAAGTATGTTGATACCTACGATGAGGACGTCATCAGGCTCAAGGTACCCTCAACTGAGATTCGTTTCTCGTACCTGCAGCCTAACGAGGTTCTTCTCGCCCGAGATATTCTAAACAAGCAAATTGTTGATACGCGTGGTATTCGTGTTGTCCGCGTAAACGACCTCAAGCTCTCCGATACCAGCTCAACACAGCTGCGTCTTCTGGGCGCAGAGGTTGGTGCACGTGGTCTGCTGCGCAGCCTTTCTCCCCAGCTAGAGCACCTGGTCACCCGCATTGCGCGCGCTATGGGTCACCCCATGCAGGAGCGCATCATCGCGTGGAGTTACATGGACCTGGTTGAGCGCGACCTCTCCAACGTTAAGCTTTCCGTTTCCCACAAAACCCTGGATGAGCTGCACCCTGCTGACGTCGCTGACATCATCGAACGCCTGGACTCTCGCCTGCGTAGCCAGGTGTTTGCCCAGCTTGATGACGAGCAGCGAGCCGGCGCAATGGCAGAGTTCAACGACGACGCCATGGCAGTTGAGCTCATCGGCGGCCTGAACGAAAAAGAAGCATCTCGCATCCTGTCCGAGATGGACCCAGACGACGCAGCCGAGCTTGTCTCCGAGCTGAGCTACGACCGTGCCGAGAAACTCCTGCGCTTGATGGGCGTTAAGGAGCAGCGCGCTATTAGGCAGCTGCTGGGATACCGTGAGTACACCGCCGGCCGTATTATGACGTCTGAGGCGCTTTCTGTTCCTGAGGATCAGACCGTTGCATACGCCTTTGATCGCCTGCGCAACCTGGACGAGGACTTTGAAACCGTCCGTTACCTCTATCTTACTGACGAGGATGGCCGCCTGTCCGGAACTGTCACCCTAAACCGCCTGATTGTGTCTGAGCCAGAGACTCGTCTGGAGGAGATTGCTAATAAAAACCTGGTCACCGCTTCGCCAGAGGATGACCAGGAGGACGTTGCTCGCAACATTGCAAAGTACAACCTGCTGGCCATGCCTGTTGTTTCTGACGATAACCGCCTGCTAGGTATTGTTACCGTCGATGATGCTCTTGACGTTCTTGAAGAGGAGCACGCCGAGGACCTGCAGATTGTTGGTGGCGGTAGAGGCGATTCCGATTCTGGTGACCGCGGCCGCAACATTATTTGGTTCCTCCACCGCAACCTCTGGCTCTTGTTCTGGGTTGCCTCCGTTGTGATTGCTGCCTTTGTAGGAACAGCCGCAACATCCAATCCAATCATGGGTATTTTCGCAGCTCTTTGCACTATTACCATGCCAATCTCACTGAATCTGAGCGAGAATACCGTCAACTACGTGACAAACTTCTTCCTCACAGACGATCCTGGCAGCGAGAAATCTCCTTCTATCTTGGGCTTTGCCTTCCGCTCGCTTCTACTGGGTCTTCTGGTCAGCGGACTCATTTGCATCCTTGGTGCCGCAGCTCACGCACTGCTAGAGGCGCTCTTCCACCCGTATGATCCAAACGCAGGTATGTTCTATGCCGCACTCTTTGACCAGACTATCATTCAAATTTTTGGTGCAGCAGCTGGCTCAACGCTTATTTCCTTCCTGCTAACCCCAATTTTCTTGGCCGTACTTCGCCATCGTGAAGAGAAAAACCAGGAAACTTCAGGTCTCACGCTTACCCTGATTTCCATGAGCCTTTCGGTGGTGACATTCTTCGTCCTCTCTTACGCTCTCTCGCTTGTGAGCGTGATGTAAATGGCGCAAGAGAACGCAGAGGTCAAAGACGCGGTTGCAATGCAGGATGTTGCTGCAGAGCAGAACGCTGTTGCAGTGCAAGATGTTGCTGCAGAGCAGGACGCTGCTGCAGAGCGTGACGCGGCTGGTCAGCTTTCTGCGGGCGACGGAATCGTTGTCGAGCAGGGCAAACGCGCATCTAAAGAGAAGGCTCCGGTCAACAAAAACAGCCTCAAGTACATCTTGATGGCAATGGGCCCCGGTCTTCTCGCCGCATTTGCTGGTAACGACGCCGGTGGCATTGCAACCTACTCCAGCGCGGGCGCCACCTTTGGCTACTCGCAGCTGTGGACCGTGCCGCTCATGTGCTTCCTGCTGATTGTGGTTCAAGAAACCGCAGCTCGAATGGGCTGTGTTACCGGTAAAGGTATTGCATCGCTGGTGCGCGAGCGCTTTGGCATCCGCCTGTCCACGCTGGCAATGGGCGCGCTGCTGCTCTCCAACATTGCTGTTACTTTCTCCGAATTCGCAGGTATTGCGTCCAGTATGGAGCTCTTTGGCATTCCAACGTACGTCTCGGTGCCTATCAGCGCCCTGATGGTGTGGCTCCTGACCGTTGGTGGATCGTACCGCCGCATCGAGAAGATTTTGCTTGCAATTAGCTGCATTTTTGTCACATACGTGGTGGCTGGCGTGCTTGCTCAGCCTGACTGGGGCGAGGCTCTGCGCGTCACCATCATTCCGCAGCCTTCCGCTGAACCGTCATACATTTCTCTGTTGGTTGCAAATATTGGTACTACCATCAGTCCGTACATGATCTTCTTGGTTGCATCAAATGTTGTCGAGAAAAACCTTGATACCAGTGACATTCCCGCACAGCGTGCAGACAATGTTGCCGGTGCAATCCTGGCCGAGGTCATTACCTGGTTCATTATGCTGACCACCGGCGCTGTCCTCTTCCCTCGCGGAATCTCTGTTGATTCCGCTGCCGACGCTGCTCGCGCACTTGAACCACTTGCAGGTCAATACGCAAGTACCCTCTTTGCGCTGGGTATGGTTGGCGCGTCCTTCCTTGCAGCATGCGTTCTACCAGGCATTACCGCAAGCGCTATCTGCGAGGCATTTGGTTGGGAGCGCGGAGCCGACCGTAGCTGGCAGGAGGCCCCTGTCTACCACGGCATTATTACAACCGTCCTGGTCATTTCTGCGCTGGTTGTTCTGATTCCGGGCATGAGCCTCTTTGGCATCATGATGGCCGCCCAGGTCATCAATGGTATTCTGCTGCCAATTCTGCTTGTCTTTATGGTTATCATTGCGGCCGACAAACACATCATGGGCAAGTACGCCAACGGCCGCATCTGGAACGCGCTGACCTGGTTTACCATCGTCACCGTCATCATCCTGACCATTGTGATGTTCATTCTACAGGCCATGGGTTTGTAGCGAGCGTCACGCAACTGCAACACAAAAGGGCGAGAAGATCGGTCTTCTCGCCCTTTGCTTTATGCGCTTATCTGCGGCTTATTACTTGCTTGCCTTATCAAACTCATCTTTGAAGTCAGAGAACATCTTGCCCATGCGGCCAAGCTGCATACCAAAACCCTTAGCTGCCTTGTTTGCGGTGGCCTGTGCCGACGACTTACTCGCGGACTTAGCGTCGGACTTACTAGCAGCGACTTTGTCTGTAGTGGCTTTGTCTGCGGCAGCCTGCTCCTCTGGAGATGGCTTCTCGAGGCGAACATCCTCTGCGGCAACGGGAGCTGGGCGCTCGGAATCGTCTTCTGCGTCGGGCTCGGTAGCGTCTTCGATGGCACGCTTTGCCTTGGCCAACGTCTTACCCAGGGCAAACGCGCCCTTCTCGGTAGCCTCTGCGACAGCCTTTCCGGCCTTAGCTGTGGCCTCGGAAGCTTTAGCGGCAGCCGCGGCGTAACCCTCGCCCGCCTTTGCCGCTAGACCACCGGTGAGCTGGGCATCTGCCGCCTCATCGGAGAGGACCATTGCGCCGTTGGAATATCCTAGCAGCCACTCTGGCTTGATGGCAAAGGAGCCCACCAGCGCCTCTGATCCGGCGCCGTCGCCTACAAGAAATGCCGAGACCACGCCCGTGGCCTGGTCAAACTCAGCGCCGCTCACGTAGCCCAAGCTCTTTCCACTCTTGGTGCGAGCTTCCATGCCGTGCCACAAAATGCAGGTATCAAAATCCAAATTCAGGCGCTTAATTGCCGCTTTATCAACGTTATTCTCGGGATCTTTTACACAAAGGCCATGCTCAATGGTCTCTAGAGACTCTAGCGTGACAAAAGCGTCGTCCTGCTTAATCAGGCCAGCAATGTCGGGCTTCTGAACCATCACACCCACTACCTGCGAAGACTGGCCCTGTTTGAATGGCGCAAAAACCACGTTGTGGATTTTTCCCAGCTTGGAAAAACGCTCTTCTCCTGCATGCTTACCCTTTGTAGCAGGCTTTTTGGGGAGAAGGACTTTTGCACCAAGGAGCTCGGTTGTTTTCACGTGAAACCTCTCTATAAAAAACGGGACGTCATAAGGCGTCCCGTCACATTGCTTGTAAGTGAGGCTTATGCCTCCTGGTAGCCCTCGCCAGCGTTCTCCTGCTCGTGGGACTCAACGTTCTCGATGCGAACAGCCTGAGCCTCAGCGGTTGTGGCAGTTGGCTCTGGAACAACAAAGGAGTCTGCAACAACATCAGCAGCATCTGCGACAGTATTAGAAGCAGAGGTCACAGCGTCAGAAAGTGACTCACGGAGCTGATCCATGCGCTCGCGAGCAAGATCAACCTTTGCGCGGAGCTCGTCGGTCTTTGCGTCAACAGTAGGCTTGACCTCGTCAATCTTAGTGCTCACAACCTTAGATGTGCGCTCGTAAGAATCAAGTGCGGAATCCCATGCATCATTGACGGCATCTGCAGCCAAAGCGCGAGTCTCCTCGCCAGAACGTGGAGCCAGGAAAAGACCAGCTACAGCGCCAGCAGCAGCACCAAAAATAGCGCCTAGAAAGAAACCAGCAGACTTCTTGCTCATAAGTACCTCCTGTTAAACAGCAAAACGCTGTACGTAATCATACCGCAATAAGGGCGTTTATCGAACGGGCTTTGGACGAGGAACGTTAATCATGTTCCAATCATCTGGAACGTCGGTGACCTCGGAGTCGTCCGTAGCGTCCTCAGCAGCTGTTGCCTCGGCGAGCTCGTCGGCGAGTGCCTCGGCGTCGGCTGCAGGCTCGGCGTCGGCTGCGGGTTCGGCGTCGGCAGCAGGCGCGTCCTCGTCGGCTGCGTCGATGCCTGCGACCTCGGCGTTGTTCTCCTCAGCGTCTGCAACCTCAGCCTCAACTGCATCAGCTGCTGCGGCATCAGCGACGTCCTCGGAGGAGTTGTCGGCAGCGTAATCCTCTGCTTCTACGCTCTCTGCCTGGGGTGCAGCGTCCGCCTCAGGTTCTGCGGAGTCTGCAAGCTCATCGGTCTTCTCGCCGTCAAGGCCCTGGATGAGCGCAACGAGGCCGGAAACGATTGCATTGATGTCTGGGTCGGCGTCCTCCTGGTTGCCATATGCCCAGTTGAGGAGCCACACGGCACTGGAAAGCGAGGCTGCAACCAGCACGTCATCTGGACATGCAAGGATGATCTCGTAGAGGCCGCGACGGGAATCTACCAGGGAAGTCTTGCCCGAAGCAACGTCTCCCGCGAGGTTGGTCAGGGCCAGGAGCTCGACGGTTACGTGCTCAAGCAGGTGCGCTACCTCGGTGTCCTTGGCAACAAGGCCAAAGCGAGCGTCTGCGTCACCCAAGCACAGGTGCTCGGAAAGACCTGGCAAAAGCTCAAGCACGCGCTCAGTTGCCTCAGCATTTTCCGAGGTCAAACGTGGCGCTTTAGCCGAAAACTCAACGGTAGCGGTCAAGTTTTTAGGTCCTACCACAACTTTTTTGATAGAAATCAACTGCGCCATTTCAACCTCTTTCTATTGGTTCACTCTATTGTAATCATTCTTTTAGTTATTCATTTTCTGATGTGTCAGAGTTTTCGCCAGCTGGCTCAGATTCACCGTCTACCTGTGGTTCTGGGGCAATTACACGCAACAAAGATAGTCGGCGACGACGCATCGACTGCACGCGGAACACGTAGCCATCCTTCTCAAAAACCTCACCTGGACGAGGCAAATGATTTGCCAAATCCAGCACAAAGCCCGCGATAGTCTCGTACTCCTCGGATTCCCCGACCGGCCATCCAAGTTCAGCTGCATCATTGAGCGAGAAGCGACCATCTACCAGCCACTCTCTATCAGAGAGCTGCGTCAGGTACTTGTTGTCCGGATCAAACTCATCCTCAATCTCGCCGACAATCTCCTCGACGATGTCCTCAACGGTAATGACACCCGCAGTTCCACCGTACTCGTCAACAACGATGACCATCTGGTCGCGGCTTGTCTGCATCTCAGTAAGCAGCGGAATGATGTCTTTGGTATCGGGCACGTAGTCAGCAGAACGTACGAAGCGCGCGATCTTCTCGTCACTATCGTGCTGGTCAAGCGCCGGCTCCAGCAAATCTTTGATGTGAGCGATGCCCACGATGCGGTCGATGTTCTCGTGGTAGATAGGGATGCGCGAGAAGCCCGTCTGGCGCATGACGCGCAGGACCTCGGCGATAGTTGCGGTGTCTTCCATGGCGGTCATGTCAACGCGCGGGACCATTACCTCACGGACAACGGTGTCGCCCATCTCGATGACCTCGTGGATCATGGATTTTTCTTCTTCAGAGAGGTCCTCGGAATCCTTGACAATGTAGCGGAGCTCTTCCTCGGTGACCTCTTGATGGTCGTTGGTAGTGTCAATGCCCATGAGCGTGGTAACCGCATCTGCCGAGGCAGACGTGATGAACACGAGCGGACGCACAATCTGCATGAACGCCTTCATAGGGCCGACGACTGCTTTGGCCACTGCCTCGGAGTTTGCTAGGCCGATACTCTTTGGAACCAGTTCGCCGATGACCACGGAAAAGAATGAAACAATCAGCGTAATAGCCACGACAGCTAAAGGAAGCGCCAGGTCAGCGTGAACTCCGATACTGACCAGACAAGCGCCGAATGGCTCGGAAAGACTTGTTGCTGCAAATGCCGAGGAAGCAAAGCCTACCAGGGTAATTGCGACCTGGATTGTTGCGAGGAAATATCCGCGATCAGTGGCAATGTCAATGACAGCCAAGGCTCTTGGATCACCTTCGTCCACGTCCGCCTCAAGTGCCGCGCGACGAGAGCTAACAATGGCCATCTCGGCCGCAGAAAAAAAGCCGTTTACCAGGGTAAGCAGCAGAGTTATTCCAATACTTAACGCAATGTCCATCGAGTGTATGGGCACCTACCTCTTCGAAGTTACTTTTTTGTATAGACCATTGTACTCTAACGCGCTCTACCTTGTAGTCTGCAGGAATTTGACACAGTCTCGCCATGAAACGCTGGGAGGCTGACGGTGTCGGAAGCGGCGGCGTGATGATGCCAACTATACGAGCAGCACGCTTTTCCCGCGATGCGAATCACTTATCTGCGGTTTTGCCCGCCATTTTAATATCATGCTTCTCTATTTTCTGCGTTAATTCTGGCTAACAAGCAGTTCCCAATATTTGATGCAGAATTTTGAATAACTCGTCCAATTAATTCATTGTCATGAATACGTAACTTTCACGCCTAAAATTATGTGCCGAAAAAGGTAAAAAACCCGTTTAGTTGGGGATCAAAACTTAAAATTGGCTGATTTATCCCCAACTAAGACGATTTTTTACCGCGTCAAAAACTTTTATCTGGGGAAACACTATATGCAGAAATCTGTATTCCCCAACTAAACGCATTTTTTACCACTTAAGGGTCGCTTCGGGATCACTCTGGGGTCACTCCGGGGTCACTCTGGGGTTATTTGCATCATTCTTACCCGCTTAACTCCCTCTACAGCAAAAGACCCCCACATTCAGCATGAATGTGGGGGTCTTGCTCAATATACCGCTAGCTTAGAGCTGCTTGCCAGCTTCGACCAGGTCCTTGACCTGCGCACGAACGGCATCCAGGTCCTCGTCGGAAGGAAGCCAACCGATAGCATGAACAGGCAGTGGCATAGTAAACTCAGCTGCCTCAAGCTCGGCCTGAACCATCTTTGGTCCCAGTGGAGCCCAGCCGTAAGAGCCAAACGCAAAGCCAATACGGTGGTCATTCTTTGGAGAAAGACCGCTCATATAGGTCAGGAAGGAAGAAACGGTAGGCAGGAACTTAGAGTTCAGCGTAGGCGAACCAACGCAGACATACTTGGAATCCAAGAAGTGATACATGACGTTAGAGATGTGAGTCTCTTTGAGGTCAATGAGCTGGGCAGGAATACCTTCAGCCAGAAAACCGTCTAGGAGAGCGTGAGCCATCTTGTCGGTTGAGCCCCACATGGAGTCGTACACTACCAGGGCCTTCTCCTCAAGCTTGCCAGTAGTCCACTCCTCGTACTTGGAGATGATGTCGGCAATGTGGGAGCGCCATGCAACGCCGTGAGCTGGGGCGATAATATCGATATTCTCCAGACCAATACCCTTAACTGCGGTAACAGCAGAGTCAGCCTGACGACCGTAAGGGAGAACGATGTTTGCATAGTACTTGCGAGCCTGCTTCATAACCTCGCAGTAGTCGGACTCGTCTTCAAAGCGAGTAGTTGAAGCGTAGTGCTGACCAAATGCATCGTTGGAGAAGAGGATCTTGTCGTACTCGGAATACGTGACCATGTTGTCTGGCCAGTGGACCATTGGGGTCTGCACAAAGGTCAGGGTGCGCTTACCAATGTTGAGTGTATCGCCCGTCTTTACGCCGTTGACGTTGATATTCTCGCCATAGAAAGCCTTGAGCTCCTTGACGCCCTGAGGTGCGCTTGCGTAGACCTCGGCGTTTGGCGCGAGCTCCAGAATGCGAGGAACGCTGCCGGAGTGGTCCATCTCGATGTGGTTGCAGATCAGAACATCAATCTTTGCTGGATCGATGATGCTCTTAATGCGCTCGACCAGCTCCTCGGAGAATGGGCGCTTGACGGTGTCAATGAGCGTGACCTTCTCGTCCAGGATAAGGTATGCATTGTAGGTAATGCCCTGCTCAGTGGTGTAGCCGTGGAACTCGCGAGCGTTCCAGTCAAGGGCGCCTACAAAGTAGACATCGGGTTTGATTTCGACAGAACTAAGCATGTGTCCTCCAAAGACCACAGTGCGAAAATTTGACACTACAAGAATATCATTTGCCGGCTCGTGAATGTATGTTCACGTAAACTTTCCAGAAGTTGTCCGAATCTAAATATTTTCCTTGCTGTTATGTTCTTTTGATAGTGTTACCATAAATTACATAGGTCTAAAACGTATCCGGAGAGGGGAACCTATGAAAATGCTGCGCGCAATGCGTGAGCCACTGAAGTATGTTCAGGGCAAAAATGCTTGTCTCGAGTTCGAAAAAGAGATGGGCTACATGGGAAAGCGCTTCCTGTTTGTTTGCTCTAACAGCGGCTACAAAGCAACCCACGACATGATCGAGCAGAGCTTCGAGGGCAAGGGCGACTATTACCGTCGCTACGAGGTCTTCGGTGGCATCTCTTCCAACGGCGAGATTAACCGCATGAAGGCTATCGTCGAGGAGGACAACATCGACGTAGTCGTCGCTATCGGCGGCGGCAGCGCTGTTGACACCGCAAAGGCAACCGCATATTACGCTGGTAAGCGCATCGTTATTCTTCCTACCGTTGCAGCTACCGACGCTCCATGCACCGGCCTCTCCGTTATTTACAACGATGACGGTTCCTTTGACAAGTACCTCTTCTACCCACAGAACCCAGATGCAGTTATGGTCGACACCCAGATCATCGCTAACGCACCTGTTTCCTTCCTGGTAGCAGGCATGGGCGACGCACTGGGCACCTACTTTGAGGGCCGCGCATCTATCCGCACCGAGTCTCCTTCCCTTGAGGGAACCGGCATTACCCGCGTCGGTATGGCAATTGCTAAGGAGTGCTACCTCACCCTTCGCGATTACGGTTCACAGGCAATTAAGGCTTGCGAGAACAACGTTGTAACCCCAGCACTTGAGGCTATCTGCGAGGCAACCGTCTACATGAGTGGCGTCGGCGCTGACAACGTTAACTGCGCAGCAGCTCACTCCTTCTACAACGGCCTCACCTCCCTTGGTGGCCACAGCGCACCTCACGGTAACTGCGTTGCTTTTGGTACCCTGGTCCAGCTTGTTCTTGAGGGCGTTCCTCAGGAGGAGTTCGACGAGGTCCAGGACTTCTGCCTTGAGGTTGGTCTTCCAACTACCCTCGAGGAGGTTGGCATCACCACTGACGAGCAGATCAAGAAGATCGCTGAGGCTGCTTGCGTTCCTGGCGAGACCATCCACAACCTTGCTGGCGACGTCACTCCTGACGAGCTCTATGCAGCTATCGTTCAGGCTGACGCTATGGGCCGCGCTCTTAAGGCTTAAACTTCTAGCTGCACGCCGCGCGACGACACGCCTGGCGGCAGGTCGCAACGGCACATTCGCTTGATACAGAAGAGGGACCGCAGATGCGGCCCCTCTTCTTTTGTTGCAGTTTTGATGTGATGGCGAGAAACGCGGGCAATGGCGCCGGAGCTGCGGCGCACTACCTACAGGCCCAGCACCTGCTTGATGTCCGCAGCAATCAGCTCGGGATCCAGATGACTTTCTCGCATAAGGTCCGCGATGTTGACGCGATCATAGAAAGCCTTCTTGACGCCGTAGTTCAGCACGCGTGCGGAAGAAGTTCCCAGGTAGCTGGCTATATTTTGTCCCCAGCCACCCTCGATGATTCCGTCCTCAATGGTCACGATGACGTCGTGGTCTTTTACCAGGTTGTCGAGCAGATTCTGATCAACGCCCGAGGCAAAGTATGGCTTAACCAGCGTAGCTTCAATTCCCAAGGTGGAGCTGAGGGCTTCAACGGTTTTCTCGCCAAGGTCGTAGAAATCGCCCAGGGCAAGAACGGCCACCTTGGAGCCCTTGCGCGTGACCTCGTAGGTGTTGAGGTTGTCGAAGTTTGTGCGGACGGGGACCTCGGCATGGATCACAGGACCGGAAGGAATTGCGATGTAGACGGGGTGTTTGTCCTGTTCAAGCGCCCAGTCGAGCATGGCAACGTACTCCTCGGCGTTGGACGGCGCGAGGTACACCATGTTAGGAATGTTTGCGATCATGGAAATGCTGCTGAGGCCCTGGTGGGTGGCGGCCATCAAGCCCCTAATGGAGCCGGAGCCCACGATAACCGCAGGATTTTGGTTGAGCGCCAGGTCCTGAGTTAGCTGGTCGTAGGTACGCTGGATGAAGGTTGCGCTTGAGCCCCAAACCACGTGCGCGCCGGCGTGAGCTGCGCCGGAAGCCATTGCAACTGCAGTTTCTTCTGCAATACCGACGTCAAGGTAGTGCTTTCCCAGTTCTTCTCGACGTTCCTGCGAAAGGCCGAGAAGACCAGGAACAGCCGACATGAGCACCAGGAACTTCGGGTCAGTCTTTGCGCGCTTGAGCGCATACTCTGCGAAGATGCTGGCGTACGATTCGGACGAACCGGATGCAGGGCTCTGACCAGTCTGGATGTCAAACGGCATGTGCCAGTGCCACTTCTCCTTGTTTGCCTCCGCGGGAGCGTAGCCCTTGCCCTTGAGCGTGTTGATGTGGACCACGACCGGATGAGTCGAGTCTTTTACCTGCTCAAATGCGGCGATAAGAGCCTCGATGTCGTTACCGTCGTTGACATACAGGTAATCCAGACCCATCGACTTGAAGAGGTTATTCTCGGCAGCTCCGTTAGTACGACGCAGCTCAGCAAACTGGTCGTACATGCCACCGTGGTTCTCGGCGATGGACATCTGATTGTCATTGAAGACGATGATAAAGTTGCTGTTCAGCTCGCCGGCAACGTTCAAACCCTCAAGCGCCTCGCCGCCGGACATGGAGCCGTCGCCGATAACTGCGATGATGTTCTCCTTGCCGCCCATGATGTCGCGAGCTTTTGCTAGGCCAAGCGCCAGGCTGATGGACGTGGAAGTGTGGCCGATTTTGAAGAGGTCATGCGGGGTCTCGGCGGGATCGGTGTAAGGAGACACCGAGTCGTAAAGCGCGGGATCCATGTATGCCTGCTTGCGGCCGGTGAGCATCTTGTGCGGATACGTTTGGTGCGAGACATCGTAAACGATATGGTCAACAGGCGAATTGAAGACGGTATGAAGCGCGATAGTTGCCTCGACGATGCCAAAGTTTGGACCAAAGTGGCCGCCGTGCTTTGACTCCATGACCAGCAAGTTGTCGCGAATCTCCTGCGCAAGACCCTTGTGAGCCTCCGCATTCAGCTTCTTTACGTCTTCTGGTCCATTGATATTCTCCAGGTACATGTGCGACCTTTCTTGAATTTAAACTACTGTCACGAATAACATCGCCATCTCAACGCTGTTTGTCTGAAATACGTACCCAGATCGCCGCCACGCAATACCGACAGGCAAGAAAATAAGCCACATGAGTAAGTAAGTTCTAGAAGCTTCCGCCCACGATCAACCATACCGTACGGGCAACATCATTAGTTGCTTATACTGTTTTGATGATGGAAAAAACACACCTAAGTCGGATAATCTGTCAAAAAGACGTATACATGACGCCGAAAATAGCTAAGGCGTGCAGATTATCGTCATTAGGTGTGTAATATGCCCGCAATTAAGCAGATTATCCGACATAGGTGTGTTGCTTAGAAGTGAAATTTACCTATAGTTAGATTTTTTATATTTCTCTATTCATTTTCCAGCATATTAGATGAAGTTTATGCATAGAAATGTATTTCGGGCATTGGTACTCTTTTATTGTCAAACAATAAGCCCCAGTCGTCCGATTATCTTGACTAGAAACATGACAGTTCTTCAGCGAGGCGCGACTAAGCTGCACCATTTTGTACGCCAAGCTTAAGAAGTCGTCGCTCAACACGCTGCAGAAACGCAAAAAGATCCCTCGCATCTGGAGGATGCGAGGGCTCTTCCTCGAAACGTTACATCTACCTGCGGGTTAGCGCTCGCCGGCGGCGCGACGCTCGACGTACTCGGCAGCAAGACGAGCCTGAATGTCGTGCGGGACCTGCTCGTATCCTGCCAGCTCAACGGTATATTCGCCCGTTCCGCGCGAGAGGGACCTCAGTCTTGTAGCGTAATCGGTAACCTCAGCGTATGGAATCGTCGCCTTAATGGTAGTTTCACCAGCGGAAACACCGGTGCCGGAAGACATTCCCTCAACGCGACCGCGGGAAGCGGAGACGTCGCCCATGACGGAACCTGCGTAACTGTCTGGAACGGTGATCTCCAGGTGAGCCATAGGCTCCAAGAGAACTGGTTCTGCCTGGTCAACAGCCTTCTGGAAACCAATACGAGCAGCAGTCTTGAAAGCCATCTCGTTGGAGTCAACGGGGTGGTAAGAGCCCTCGTAAACAGCAACTTTGACGTCAATCATAGGATATCCAGCCAAAACGCCTTCGCGCATGGTCTCCTGGACGCCCTTATCAATAGCGGGGATGAAGCCGCGAGGAATGTGGCCGCCCACAATCTCGTCGATAAACTCGTAGCCTGCGTCTGGGTTCGGCTCAATACGCAGCCAGCAGTCGCCGTACTGGCCGGAACCGCCGGTCTGCTTCTTGTGCCTACCCTGAGCACTTGCAACTCGACGGATCGTCTCGCGATATGGGATGCGGAGCGCAACTTTATGTGCGGAAACGCCGGCTCGCTGCTCAAGACGCTCGAGAAGAACGGCTACTTGTGCCTCGCCGATTGCAGAAACAATGGTCTGGCCGGTGTCCTCGTCACGCTCAACCTTGAGGGTTGGATCAGCGTCGGCGGCCTTCTCCAGAAACGCAAACAGCTTGCCCTCGGTGCCGCGCTCATCAGGCTCAATGGCCGTGCGGTACAGGGAGTTGGGGAACCTGAATGCGGCAGCCTCAACCTTACCGGTAACGGAAAGCGTGTCGCCCGTCATGGCCTCGAGCTTTGGAACTACTACGATGTCGCCGGCTGCAGCAGTGCTCACATCAGCCGTTTCTTTGCCGCACATGCGATACAGGTGAGAAAGGCGCTCGGGCTTGCGTGTGCGAGCGTTGATAAGCTCAACACCTGCAGAAACGGTACCTGCAAGTACCTTTACAAACGTAAGCTTGCCGTTCTGTGGATCCTGCAGCGACTTGAAAGCAAACGCAACAGGACGCTCGTCATCAGGGGAAATATCAAGCTGCTCGCCGTTTACCAGCGGAATGCGGCCAAAGTCGGACATAGTTGGGAACCAGCCATCAACGGCGTCAAGCAGGGAGATAACACCCTCTTCGCGGACGCAAGAACCCGAGAAAACAGGAACAAAAATACGCTCCATAAGGGCCTTACCCAGCAGGCCCTCAAGCTCTTCCTGCGTAATCTCCCCGCCCTCAAGGTAGCGCATCATCAGCTCATCGTCTGCCTCAACAACCAGCTCGGTCAAGGCAGCGCGAGCAGCCTCTGCCTCTGCTTGGAACTCAGCAGGAATATCGGCGACCTCAGGCTTGCCATCTACCAGCTTGCGCGCCTTCTGATGGACAACGTCAATGATGCCGGAGAACGCCTCGCCAGAACCCATCGGAATAGTCACTGCACCAAGCGAGGAGCCAAAACGGTCCTGGAGCATAGCCATTGCAGTCTCGTAGTCTGCATCAGGGCGATCCAGGCGGTTGATAAACAGTGCGCGGCAGAGAGAAAGATCTTCGGCGGCAAACCAAAGCCTGGTGGTGATAGTGCCAGGTCCACTAGCTGCATCAACGACAAACAGCGCAGTCTCAACAGCGCTCATTGCCGAATAGGCGTCACCCACAAAGTCAGGATAGCACGGTGCATCAAGCACGTTAATGCGTGTATTTTCCCAGGTAATTGGTGCGATAGTAGTAGAGATAGAGAATCCGCGCTCTGACTCTTGTGAATCGTAATCAAGCGTGGGCTTTGTGCCTGCGTGGCCGCCTAAACGAGTGGTTGCACCCGTCAGATGCAGCATTGCCTCGGCAAGCATGGTTTTGCCCACGCCACCTTGGCCCACCAGGACCACATTCTTTACCTTAGAAACATTTTTTTCGGCCATGATGCCTCCTCTGACTGCGGCAAGCAGCCGAGAAGGTCAGCCGATAGTACGCGCCCGAGTCTAGCGCGATATGCCTCGGCCCTTCCTGCTACTTACCGAACAAGAAAACCTCTAGCCACCCTACCGTACCGCAAAGCACAAAAAGAGACACCCACCATTCGATAAACGACATACGGTGGGTGTCTCAAAGTTTCTTCTCGACAGAAGATTTTATACTGTTACCGCAGGTAGATGGTGCGAAATCGCAGAACGCTGCCCGCGTGCATCACAAAAGTTAGATTCTAACTCCTCGGTGAACGGTGTTGTTAAAGATCAGGTAGCCGATAATTGCGTTCACCAGCGACAGCGTGACAAAGATAATGTTTGGCAGCGTCTCGTTAATCACGCCCGTTGACGAGCTAAATGATTCGATAACCGGAACAATCATCATCATGAACGTTCCACCGATGACAAACATGGAGCCCAGCGTGCCCGCAAGAGAAGATACGGTGACCGAAAGGCTTCTCTTGGTGATATCGATGACAGAAGTCCAGTCAAAGTTTGGCCGGCGAATATCAATGGCCAGGCCAACGTTAGACACCAGGAACACAATGCAGAGCGGCAGAATAACGTTTCTCAAGGCCGTTTCAATGGTGATGTGGCCAGGAATCAGGAAGAAAATCTGAGTCACAACACTAAAGATGAGCACGTAAAGCATGTTCACGGCAATCTTTGCGCCAAAAATCTGCTTTGAAGATACAGGCATAGTTGCCATCAGCCAGTTTGAGCGGCCTTCCAGCGAGTACGAAATGGCAGCAGAGTTGGCAGCGCAGAACATCGAGGTGCCAAACCAGGTGGTTACCATGCCAAAGATGGTTCTTGCCAAAGGGAGATAGCGCGGGACTTCGGAAGCAGGAACAAAATAGGCCACGATAGACGACGTGCTAAAGAACAGAGAAATAAAGGCGAGAATAACCATCAGCAAGCAGCCAAAAAGCATGTTTATAAAGACTGCTGGGTAACCTGTGATGGTCTGAATCTCTTTTCTGATCAGAGCAACAAAAGGCGTCGCGGACTTGGTGGAAATCTGTTTGGTGGTGAACTTCTTCTGGACCTTATCCTCGCTTACTAGTGCATTAATGCGGTCGTTGAAGCGAGAAATGATTGCCACAATTGCTGCAGGAGCACCAACAGAAACCAGGACAAACAGTAAGAAACTGACAAGGGAGCCGGAGTTAAAGAAATCCGCAATCCACAGTGATGGAAGATAAACTACGCCAACTGAACTTGCAACGCTAAAGACGGTGTCACGAAAATTACCCACCACAGCTGGGGCAAACTTGTCTGCATTGAAAGATACCGTAAAGATAAAGAACAGATACGCGACCATAAAGAAAAGGCCAAAAACGCCACCGATGACCATTCCCAAGTTCTTAAAGTGCAGTTTTGCAGCAAGGGCTGCAACCGCAAAAGCCAAGAGAATTGCAGCAGAAACTGCAAGGTTAGGCCCAAGAAGAAGCGCGAACAAGGCGCCAATCAAGCGTGGGAGTGTGCCCGCTTCAAAGGTGAAATAGGCCAAAAAGACTGGCAGCATAATGACAATAGACCAGATACCCTCGGCAGCATACAGAGCTGCTACGCGAGAATAAATAATGGTGCTCTTTTTGATTGGAAGCGACATGATAAAGTCGTAATCCTTGTACGCAAAAAGCACGCCATTGGCCTTTACAAACGTCAAAATAACACCAGGTAGAGCTCCAACAAGAATTCCCGCGAGAGGAAGCAGCCTTGTAAAGCCTGCAATGGCTAGAGTTGTCGCAATGCCGTAAATGTAAACCATCATGAAGATCGCACCAACAACGGCAAAAATACCACCGACAATAGGCAGGGCATTTGCGCCAACCTTTTTCTCAAAATTCTTTCGAGCGCCTATAACCTGCGTAGTCCAAATCATGGTGATCTGAACCTTAAGCAGCATCCAAAACACTTTGAGGTCAGAAGGCAGTTTGAGCTCAGAGCGATCGAGAACAGGAACTTGACCAGCGCTTACTTGAGCTGGAATAAACACATCTCCTGAAAGTTGCAGGTTCTGCTCAGGCACATCGGGGCGCTGAGGAGCCTGTGGAACGTTGTTTGCCATGACTAGTTCTCCTTAGGGAAGGAGGGAGGAACTGGAGCACCTGGAGGAACTGGTGCTCCGGGCGCGGTTGGAGCCGCAGGGACTGCAGGCGCAGCTGGTGCTGCAGGTGCGGCTGGTGCGGCTGGTGCAACAGGAGCTGCAGGTGCGGCTGGCGCAGCGGGTGCTGCAGGTGCAGCTGGTGCAGCAGGTGCTGCAGGTGCTGCTGGAGCTGCTGGCGCGGCTGGCGCCGCAGGTGCTGCGGCTACAGGCGCGCCAGGAATGACTGGCTGAACAGCGGCGCCGTCCTTCGTGGTAGCCATATCCTGAGCAATCTCGGCAGAAACGCCAGGCGCGCCAGCCTCAAGACCAAGGAAGACTTCCTCAAGTGAAGCATTGCCGCGAATCTCGTCCGTTTTACCTGCGGCAAGAAGCTTGCCCTGACGAATAATTGCAATTTTATTGCAGAGTTTCTCGACAACCTCAAGAACATGTGACGAGAAGAACACAGCAGATCCGCGGTCGGCAAGCTCGTGCAGCATCTTCTTGAGCTCGAAGCTTGCTGCTGGGTCCAAGCCAACAAATGGCTCGTCCAAAATGATGAGCTTTGGCTCGTGGAGCAGGGCGGAAATCAGAACCAGCTTCTGCTTCATACCGTGAGAGTAGCTGCCAATAGCATTTGCCAGGGAGTCGGTGATGCCCAGGCGGTTGGCCAGCGTAGTAATGCGCTCGACGCGGTTCTCCGCAGGAACGCCAAAAATGTCGCAAACGTAATTGAGGTACTTGATGCCGCTCATGAACTCGTAAATGTCTGGGTTATCTGGGACGTAAGCGATGACCTGCTTTGTTCCCACAGGGTCAACCAGCACGTTCTTGGAGTCCACGAAGATGACGCCGCCCTCAAATGGCTGAGCACCAACGATGGACTTGATAAGCGTGGTTTTACCTGCGCCGTTGTGGCCGATAAAACCGTAGATGTCGCCAGGCATAACGTCGAGCGAAAGATCAGAAACAGCCACCTTAGAGCCATACTTCTTGGTGAAGTGCTGAACGCTCAGCACGGGAACAACCTCGCCAGGTGCCACTGGAGTTGCAGGTGCTGATGGTGCTGGAGCTGCGGGCGCTGCGGGTGCAGCTGGAGCTGCGGGCGCGGCTGGAGCTGCTGGAGGTACGGGAGCGTTAGGAACAGGTGGCTGTGGAATATTGTCGGCCATGTTAGTTTCCTTCTTCCAATTTATCTATCTTGTTCACACGAGTGTCTTGAACTTTTGGAGAGCGCTTTGCCCTTCTCAGAGCATCGCGCAAAATCCATTCTACCTGAGCGTTAGTTGAACGCATGTCGTCTTGCGCCCAGCGTTCAACCGCCTCCCAGACTTCTGGAGCTACACGAAGTGGATATTGTTTGCGAGGTGCCATGGGTTTCTCGCCATGCTTTACTGCTGCAAGGAACCGGTGTTAAGCACAGGCTGAGCCTCGGACTCGCCGCAGAGAACAACCATGAGGTTGGATGCCATGACGGCCTTGCGGTCCTCGTCGAACTCAACAACGCCATTCTCGGAGAGCTGAGTGAGAGCCATGTCAACCATGGAAACGGCGCCCTCGACGATCTTCTTACGTGCGGCGATGATTGCCTCTGCCTGCTGGCGGCGAAGCATTGCCTGCGCGATTTCAGGAGCGTAGGACAGGTGCGTGAGGCGAGCATCGTCAACGGTGATACCAGCGACGGAAAGGTTGCGGCTCAGCTCGGACTGAAGCGCCTCGGAGACTTCCTCGATGTTGGAGCGCAGAGTAATTGCGGTGTTGGACTCGGACTCGTCCTCCATGTGGTCGTAGCTGTAGATGCTCGCGACGTGCCTGAGCGCGGTCTCTGCCTGCATAGTAACGTAGCTGTCGTAGTCGTCGACATCAAAGAGGGCCTTTGCGGTATCGCTCACGCGCCAAACAACAACCTCGGCGATCTCGATTGGGTTACCCATGCGGTCGTTGACCTTGAGGACGTCGCCGTTCAGCGTGCGAGCACGAGTGGAAATGATGGAGGTGTGCACGTTTACACTGGGAGTAACGCCTGCAGCGAGAGAAGAGAGGTCACCCACGTTTGTAGAAAGGGTCTTGGCGTAGTAAGGATTTGCCCAACGAAGGCCCTCGTCCTTAACGGTGCCAATATACTTACCAAATAGCACGCACACCTTTGCCTGACCAGGCTGAAGGCTGAACAGGCCACTTGAAACAAACATTCCTGCAAAGAAGAATACCAGTGCACCAATGATGCTTGGGAACGATGGGTCCAGGCGAGGATTTCTGTCTGCAGCGATAGCGCTGAATACAAAATTAGCCAAAAACAGGGCTGCAACTGCAAAAAGAACAATGGTAATCAGCAGGAACAGCCAACCACTCTTGGACTTAATGATTTTCTCGGTGCTCATAAGATCTCCTTTGTGACAATGAGCTTT
>JABZHN010000007.1:0-890 GCA_015258835.1 Atopobium sp. | reverse complement strand
AGCAGGAACAGCCAACCACTCTTGGACTTAATGATTTTCTCGGTGCTCATAAGATCTCCTTTGTGACAATGAGCTTTATGTTGGCATCATTATGATATCACATTGATTGCAAGTCAATAAAATTTTTATTTAAATGTTGTTTAAAAATTGCAGGTGAGATGGTGGTTTTTGCCTCGGCGCACGGCATGAGACGAGCGCTTGGTCGCGCGAGGTGCGTGTGGCGCGTGGCGAGAAGTTCGTCTCTTCGAGAAAAGTAACCGATCTGTAAGGCTTGGACTAAGCGCGCCTGATTTCTGCAAAGAATCTGTAACGTTTGCCTGAAAACATCAAAGAATCGGTGGATTCTGCCTGATTTCATCAAAGAATCTGTGTCCCAAACACAGATTCTTTGCACTTTTCAGGCAGACCTTTCGTGACGTGACTTTTGAATCCGAGGTTAGTTTCATGAGCACTCTTATGGAGCCTGATTTTCTCGCCATGTCTGAACGATTTGCCGGAAAAGTGCACCAAGTCTGAGCTATTTGCCGGTTTTGCTCGCCATGTCTGAGCTGTTTTACTCAGACTTGATGCGGTTTTCAGGCTCATAACTAGAGGCAATCAAAAGATGGTGGAGAATAGCTCGGTTGCACAAAAACACACCTCGGGAGAAGCCCCCAAGGTGTGTTCGGTGTGCACTATTGCCTGGTCGCAGCCCACGACGCGATGTGACTCGCGGCCACAGCGGCACGGCGTGCGGCGTGCTAGTCAATACGAGCGTCTACCTCAAGCCAGCCAAGCTGGTCGATGTTGCCCTTGACGTGCTCGCAGGACTTGCGCCATGCCTCAATCTCGGAGTCGGAGAGCTCGGGCACAAAGACCTTCTCGACACCATTGGCGCCGATAACTGCAGG
>JABZHN010000006.1:0-76269 GCA_015258835.1 Atopobium sp. | reverse complement strand
GCTAACACGCTGCAGAATCATAATCACCCGCATATGAACTGCCTCCCATTTCTTATGTCCAAGAAATGGGAGGCAGTTCATCGTCGGGCGCTTTTTTATGCCGTTTACGGGAGTGCATTTGGAACGCGACGTGTGTACTGGTAAAATATTAAAAAGTTGATGAAGGAGGTACTATGTCACTGTATCGTCATCTACGTTCTAGTTTGGGTTCAGCCCAAAAAATCGCGCTTGCTGCCAGCACTTTTGTTATGACAATTGCGTTTCCCGTTATTGCAAAAGCTGATGTTATTTCTACGCCAAGAATCGGTAGATCATCTAGCTTCTTAGCCATGGCTGCAATTTCTACTCTTGTGGCAGTAATTGGCTTCATTATGATCATAAGGCGTCGCAGGTAAAACCTTGTCCACAACACAGCAGATTCTTCCTAAAAAAGAAGTCACTACCTTTGCGTATGCACTTTGTCATTTTGTAGTTGACTTTGCATGCGTATCTACCATGCTCTGCGCGGTAAGCCGAGTGTTGGGCGAGTCTGGCCAGGGTTCGATGGAAGTTGTTGCGCTAAGTATTTTACTGTATGACATAGTTGCCTTTACCCTGCAGCTCCCTATAGGCATTGCGCTGGATCAGCTGGATAAGAACTCCTATGCCGCCTTACTTTCGTATGCTTTAGTGGGTGCTGGAGTTATTCTTTCGCTGGTCCCTATAGCCCTTCTCGAGTGGCCTGCGATTCTTTTGCTTGCGATTGGAAACGCGCTCTTCCATAGTGCAGGTGGACTGAGCGTCCTTAATATCTCGCAAAAACATGCAGGACCTTCGGGAATCTTTATTGCAACTGGTGCAATTGGAGTCTTTTTAGGTACACAAAGTGCTCAAATGGAAAGGCTTCAGATTGCGTTTTCCCTGCTTGTGCTGTTGTTCTTATGCGCGCTTATCACGCTTGTAGTACAAAAGGTTAACAAGAAGTACTGGAACGTGCATAACGTTTCGTTTGATATTTCGGAGCTTTCATTCAATACATTGCTTGCGATTGTACTGCTGAGCCTTGTGGTGGCGCTGAGAAGCTATGCTGGCATGGTTACGGCATTTCCTTGGAAGAGTGAGATGCTCTTACTGGTATTAAGTATCCTTGGTGTATTTGCAGGTAAAGCGCTTGGTGGAGTGGTTGCTGATCGTATTGGCTTCAGGACTACAGCTATCTTCTCGCTCATTGCTGCAGCCACCTTGTTTGTGCCCTCATGGGAGATACCGGTTCTGGGCCTTCTGGGTGTATTTTTCTTCAACTTTACTATGTCCATTACGTTGGCATCTCTGGCAAATATCTTGCCTAACGCAAAAGGCACCGCGTTTGGACTGGCCAGTTTCTCACTAGCTGTAGGTGCGTTGCCTGCGCTCGCAGGATTCCGTATTGAACATCCTGCAATGCTCTCTGGTATCAGTTTGGTCTCGGCACTTGCGTTGGGCGTAGGTCTTACGTTAGTCAAAGATTCCGTGGCTACGGGGCCATTTGGACATGAGCGCATGCTTCAAGCAGCACAGGTTGCTGAGACTGCAGAGGAAGATAATCTAATCGCAGAGCTATCTGATCAGGTTGATGAGCTTGCGGTTGAAGATGAGTGTGTGGCTGAAGACTATCTTGTGGCTGAAGACAAACAAGCAGAAGGCTAATGGCATGGACGACCAAATATTTTTGTTGCCGTATTTGATTACCATTATTCCAATATTTGCGTTTTGTCTGATTCTGACTATTACTGTTGAGCTTATTGTCGCAAAATCGCTGGGCGTTAAAGACAATCAAGCGCTGTTGATTGTTGTTGCTGCTCAAGTGCTTACTAATCCAATTGCCGTTTTTATCACAAGCGCCCTTGTTGATGTGGTTGCTAACGACGTTCAGTACTGGGCGTGCGTCATAACTGTTGAGCTGGTTGTTATTGCTGTCGAAGGTCTCATTTACAAGGTAAAAAGAGTAAGCAACACCCCATGGACTCTTTCAATCTTGGCCAACCTTGCGTCAGTTACCGTAGGTATTCTCGTTCAAACACTTATATAAAAATTTGGCGAGAAACCCTTTGAATAGAAGGGGTTTCTCGCCAAACTTGGGTGATTATTTGAGTTGAAGCCTTAATGAACCATCGCAATAAGAAGAGCTCCGACCATAAGACCAATGGATGTTCTGAGAGCCGCTGAGGCTTGCCTGTGCAAGAGCTTTTGCGCGCGGGTTGCGTCCGTGAGCTGGGCTTCTGAAGTGTTGAGTGTATGCATTGGTCCTCCTTTCTTAGTTCTTATCTAGTATATGCCCAAAAGTAAGCTTAGGTAAACTCTTTAGTATAAAAATGATACAAAAAACTACGCCGAGGGTGAGTCCAATCATTCCTCCAGAAGAGGCGTCTAAGTAATAACTGCCTGTTATTCCAATCAAAACGCTAATCGTGGCAATAAGCGGAGAAATCCAGAGCATATGTCGCATCTGATTGGTAAGAAGCCTTGCGCAGGCACCCGGAACAATAAGCAGCGAGACTGACAAAATGACGCCAACTGCCTGGAGCGATATGACAATTGCGAGGGCTAGGGCAACAAGCAAAAATGAAGTGAGTGTTTTAGTAGAAAGACCGATTGCTTGAACCTGCGTGGGATCAAATGAAAGCAAGGTCAGGTCCTTGTTTTTAAGGATGAGCAGGATTGCAATAGGCAGGCCAATACAAAGAACTTGCAGCATGTCGGGAGTAGTGACCCCCAGAAGGTTTCCAAACAGAATGTGGGACAAGTTAATTTGGCTTGGAACCTTTGATATAAGAACTGTTCCTAGCGCAAAAAATGTTGTAAATACAATGCCGATAGCAGTATCAGGGCGCACAATTTGGCTCTTTTTGACTTGTCCGACCAACACCACGGTAATGAGAGCAAACACAAGTGCTCCCACCAGATAAGGAAGCCCCAGTAGGTGAGCAATGACCACGCCTGGGAGAATAGAATGCGAGATGGCGTCGCCCATAAGCGACCATCCCATGTGTGTGATCCAGCAGCTCAAAAGCCCGCAGACTATGGCGGTTGCAATTCCGGTGATGAGGGCTCGCTGCATGAATGCGTATTGGAGAATGTCTACCTCAGGCATGGAGCACCTCCTCAATGTGGGCATCTTCGGAAATGCCAAGGTTCTGCAGGAGGGCGTCTCCAGAAAGAATTTCTTTCGATGGACCCTGCGCGGTTATGGTTTTATTGATGACCAGGCAGAGCGGGAATTTTTGCTGGGCCAAATTGATGTCGTGAATTGAAACGAGCAATGTTTTGCCTTCTTTACTGAGATTATTGAGTTGTTCGGTGATAATGGCCTCAGAGCGAGCATCTACTCCCGCAAACGGTTCGTCGAGAAATACCAGCTCAGCAGCTTGTGCTATTCCACGAGCCACAAAAACACGCTTTCTTTGTCCGCCCGAGAGTTGGGCAAGTGGACGATCTGCAAGGTCGGCCAGGTTAACGCGTTCAAGCGCCTGGGCAACCAGCTCTTTGTCCTGAGCGGAAGGTATGCGCATCCAACCCTGATGAACATATCTTCCCTGCATAACAACGTCTTTTACGAGCAGCGGAAACGTCGCGTCAATTGCCTCCGTTTGAGGAACGTAGGCTACTTTGCCCTGCTTGCGCGCCTGTGAAAGAGGTTGCTGACCCCAAGTAAGTGAACCCTCCCATGCGATGGTGTCCATCAGTGCTTTGAAGAGCGTAGATTTTCCGGCGCCATTGACGCCTACAAGTGCGCAAAGATCTCCTGTTGAGAGCGAGAAATTCACGTCATAAATGACGGGTTTCTCGCGGTCTTTTTTCTCGTACCAGGCGCAAAGTTGCGAAACACAAAGATTCATCGAGCGCACTACCTTCCCATGAGACCAGATACGATTGCATCTGCGTCGTGTTGCAGCAGGTCAAGATAGGTGGGCACGGGGCCGTCAGCTTCCGAAAGGGAGTCTACGTACAAGATGTTCTTCTCGTCAGTTTTGAGGACAGCACCCGTCTCGTCGGCTACCTGCTGCATTGCCTTAGGACTGACCGTTGACTCACAGAACACCGCAGGAATTTGCTGCGCCTTTACGGCTTCGACAACCTTGGCGATCTGCTGTGGAGTACCTTCGTCAGCAGCGTTGACGGGCCAGAGGTAGAGCTCCTTCATGTTGGTGTCGCGGCACAGGTACGAGAACGCTCCCTCGCAGGTCACAAGCGTGCGCTGGCTCTCCGGCAGGGCGCTAAGCTCCTCAATCAGATGAGAGGAGATGTTGTCGAGTTCCTTTTTGTATGCGTCGCCGTTAGCCTCGAAGTCCTTGGCGTGGTCAGGGACAAGGTTGCTGAGCGCGCGGACGATATTCTCGACATAGATCTTGCCGTTTGCGGGCGACATCCACGCATGCGGATTGGCCTGGCCCTGGTAGTTACCCTCGGCGATGGGGATGGCGGTGATGCCTTCGCTGAGGTCGGCGCGTTGAGCAGGCGAGTCATCGACGAAGCGCTCAAACCAGCGCTCAAGCCCCAGTCCGTTGTTGAGGATGAGCTGGGCCTTTTGCGCGCGCTTGAGGTCGTCGGGCGTAGGCTCGTAGTCGTGGATTTCGGCGCCGGCCTTGGTGATGGATTCTACCTGGCAAAACTCGCCTGCAACGCGAGAAGCCATGTCCTGGATCACGGTGAAGGTGGTCAAGACGAGGGGAGCCGAGGAGTTTTGGTTTTGCGCGGTGCTTGAGTTGGCTGCAGAATCGCGTGGACTACATGCGGCGAGAAAAGCGATGGTGGCCGCAGAGCTTGCGCTGAGCAAGGTCAGCGCTGACCTGCGGGTTAGGAGAGGATTGCGGGTAGCGTGCAGTTGTGGGTTTGCGACTGCTGAGATATGCGTGCAGTGATGTTTCATAGTCACTTCCTTAAAAGATATGAGAGCAAGTAGCTGCGGGGCTGAAAGCAAGAAACTGATAGCGTGAAGCCAAGAGTTAGGAGTTTGGAGCTACGAGCTCAACTGGTTTCTCTCCCTATTGTATTCCTAAAAGTTAGCTTTGTCTAACTTTTGAAATTTACGAGGAAAGAAAAATGGTTAGATTTGCAGACAAATGTCCAAAAGATTGAACATGAAATTTAATGTGTCATTTATGTCGCATTTTAAGCAAATTATTTTCCTTTGGCTTATTTACCATAGGATTTGTGAAACAAAAATAATTTTTCTATAGCAAATTATGTGAATATGGCTAGAATTTATTTTGTTTCCTAATGGTTTGTGCTCGTTAAAAAAGGAGAGAGCATGGCATTCGATTTTACAGGTAAGCTGGTTCTGGTTACAGGCGGAAGCGCTGGTATTGGCGCTGAGATCTCCAAGGGTATTGTTGATGGAGGTGGACACGTAATCGTTTGCTCTCGTCACGAGGACACTGGCCGCAAGTTTGTCGAGAAGCTTGGCGAGGGTAACTTCTTCTACACAATGGACATTGCAGACGCAGAGGGCGTTAAGAAGACCGTTGCTCAGATTCTTGAGGAGTGTGGCGACGTCAACGTTCTTATCAACTGCGCTGGTCGCATTAGCTCCGTTCCTTTCACCGAGGTTGACGACAAAGAGTGGAACAACACCATCAACACCAACCTCACTGGTACCTACAACGTAACTCACGCTCTCTGGCAGCACTTTATTGACCGTGGCGGCGCTCGTATTGTTAACGTTTCTTCCGTCGCAGGCAAGATTGGCGGCGGCCTCCTTGGTACCGTTGCTTATGCATCTTCCAAGGCTGGTATGAACGGCTTTACCAAGGCTATCGCTAAAGAGGGCGGCAAGTACGGCATTTCTTGTAACGCAGTTTGCCCATCTTTCACCATTACAGATATGACCACTGCACTCTCCAACGATGAGGAGAAGTACAAGAAGGTCGTAGGCATTATTCCTCTCGGCCGTCCTGCACAGGCATCTGAGCCTGCACAGATGGTACTGTTCTTTGCTTCCGACGCTGCTAGCTTCGTCAACGGTGAGGTTGGCGACTGCGACGGCGGCATTGTTATGGACTAGGTGATTGTTGATGGCTACAAAAGAACCAATTTCTATTCAGCACCCATTTAAGGCGCTGGGCCGCATTCCAGGCGCAAACATCCTGGTACCACTGCTTCTTGGCGTTTTCATGAACACATTTTTTCCAGATGTATTCCCAACGCTTGGTAGCTTTACTGCAGCTATGACCGTTAAGGGTACTGCTGCTCTGGTTGGCGCTTTCATGCTGTGTGTTGGCGCAACTATCTCGTTCAAGAGTGCACCAAAGGCTGCTCTTCGCGGAGCAATCATCATCATCTCCAAGGTTGTGTTCTGCGTTGCTCTTGGTCTTGCTGTTCTGTTCTTCCTGAACGACAACCTGCTTGGTCTTTCTTCCATGGTCATCCTTGCTGCTTGCTCTGGTGCAAACAATTCTATGTATGCAGGCCTGATGGCTGATTATGGTAACGAGTATGAGCAGGGTGCAGTTGCAATTACTACGCTGGTAGTTGGTCCTCCAGTTACCATGCTTGCTCTTGGCGCAACTGGTCAGTCTCCAATCAACTGGTCTTTGCTTGGTGCAGTTCTCCCAATTATTCTGGGTATTCTGCTTGGCAACTGCTTCCCATCCATGAAGAAGATGCTCACAAGCGCTTTGCCAGCAATTATTGTCATGACCTTCTTTGCAATGGGCACAACCATGAAGTTTGATTCGCTCATCATGGCTGGTCCTGCAGGTATTTTGCTTGGCGTTATCTGCTCCGTTTGCGGTGGTTTTATCAACTACTTTGTTGATAAAGCAACTGGTGGAACCGGAATTGCAGGCGTTGCAATTTCTTCCTGCGCAGGCGCAAACGCACTTACACCTGCTGCTATGGCAGAGGCAAACCCAGCCCTGTATGGTGGTGCTGCTCTTGCAACAGCAAATGCACAGGTAGCAGCTGCAGTTATCGTTACTGCAATCCTGACACCACTGATTACTGGTTATGTCGCTGAGCACTTTGCTAAGAAAGACAACACTTCAGAGAAAGTTGTTGAGGCTGCTTAACAAGTTCTACAGTTCAAGCACAAAATCCCAGCACCTAGTGGTGCTGGGATTTTTTGTGCTGCGAAACAGCACTGACTCTTTGTAAAGACGCTCGAAGAATGGCAATAGACGGCTGATAGGGGGGGCGGTGGATGCAGAGATCCTTCGCGAATCACTCGAATAAGTCTCCAAGTGGTAAAAAATGCGTTTAGTTGGAGATTTCATTTTTCTGCATACAACGTTTGCCCAGATAAAATTTTTTGAGGCGGTAAAAAATCGTCTTAGTTGGAGATAAAACGTCTAATTTTCAATTTTCATTTCCAACTAAACGCATTTTTTACCTTTTTCGGCACATAATTTTGAGCGCAAAAATTACGTATTCATGGAAATGAATATTACAACCGGATTATGCAAAAAAGGGTCAGAGCGGAACGTTCTAACCCTTTGATTTGCAATAAAACCTGCGACCAGCTTTGCCACAAGTAATTGGGCAAGTAATTTCTGCAAGTAGCAACAGGCAGTCTTAAACGACAGCTACTTAATCAGGACGTTTCCTTCATAGCTGTCATGAACATCCTGAGGCGTGACGCCCATGTGCTTCTTATATAGTCTGCTGAAATAGAACGGATCGCTATAGCCAACCGCCTCGGAAGTCTCTCGCACAGAAAGACCAGATTGAAGTAGCTGTTGAGCATGATCAAGACGCTTTGCAATAATGAATGTCATTGGGCGAACGCCAAATGTTTGGACAAAATTGTTGGAGAAACGTTGAGTGCTCATTCCGCAACGTTTAGCCAGGCCAGGGATGGTAATTGGATCTGCAAAGTGGAGCTCAATGTACGTGCGAGCCTCAGCCATGCTCTCCTGAACCTTTTGGCTGTTGGTGAGTAGGAACATAGACTTGATGAGCTCGGTGCCATTGACAATCTGAGCAACACGATTGTCCAGCGATGGGGTGGTGTTAAGTTTTTCCAGGTCAAGCACCTTATCAAGAATGCGGTCGAATCCCTGAGGATCAAATGCATAGGCATTGAAGATTGGGCTGGTGACATCGCCTTGAATGCCATCATAGTAGATGTTTACGTGGTCAAACGAGCGTCCATAAAGGGTTCGATACGTTACGGTCTGACCTGCAGGAACATGTACAACCGTGGTTCCTTCGCAGACAAATTCATTTCCACCAATAGTAATCTCGGCAGCTCCAAAAACAGGAATGATGAAAACAGAATGAGCAAGCGAAAAGGTAACTTGGGAGTCAGCAATCTTCTGTTGGCGGTTGATCGAAAACACACTATACGTCTGCCGCGAATAGGTCTCTTTTAGCTCCTGCAGATTAGTCTGCATAGAATCTCCTCATTTCACAAGCGCTCAATTGCGCCGAATATTAAAAATAACATGGAGAGTATTTTAGCCAGCAGAACCGCGATTGCAACCCCAAAATCAAATAAAATGCCATTTCAGGGGTTAATTTTTGATTAACGAGAAAGACAATTGCCTACGTAACTTTTATAGAATGATTTTAAAAAGAACAATTTATGAATAAATTTTATCCATTCAAATTAAAGATTTTACATTTTGATTATTCGCTTTAAACTGCCGATAAATAGCGTTTTTTGATACCATGAATTAGTTATGCACAAATGGTTTCTTTAGGTTAACTTTAGATACTGCAAACTTCATTGAGATGTCGTAGCTTTCTTTTAGTTTGCCATGAATTCCATTGGTTTTGCAGGTTTTAGGTTTTAGGTTTAGGTTTTATTGGCTTCTGTTGAGTTTTCTCGTAGAAGGTTTGTATATGGAGCAGCTTGCACACGTTTTTTCACTTATCGTTCAGCCCGCATACGACTTGACCGGCAGTTGGTGGGCGGCAATCTTTCTTTTTACTCTTGCAACTAAAATCATCCTGATGCCTCTGGCACTTTGGACACAACAAAATTCTATTGTTATGGTGCGTCTTATGCCCGAGACCTTCCGTTTGAAGACTCGCTACTTCGGCGACAGGGAGACCATCGAGGAGCGCTCCAACGAGCTCAACAAAAAGGCAGGTTATCACCCGCTATTGAGTCTTATTCCTCTGGCAATCCAGGTAGTCATTCTGTTTGGCCTGGTAGACGTCATCCATGGCATCACTGATTCCGGCGCGCCTGGCACAGAGTTTTTGGGGATGACCCCAATTATCGACGGTGGTATCACCTGGATTATGCCACTGGCAGCAGCTTTGTCCTCGGTTGCTCTTGGCCTTGCTTCCAATAAGCTGAACCCGCTCCAGCGCGAGCAGTCTCGTGCAGAGAAGAACACCACTAATGGCCTTTCTATTGCAATGTCACTTGTGCTTGCAGTCTACGTTGTCTGTGGCATGGCATTCTACTGGGTTTGCTCAAACCTTCTCTCAATTCTGGTCCAAATTGTCTGCAATATTATTATCGACCCTCGTAAGCAGGTTGATTACGACGATCTCAACGCTTCTCGAGACGAGTTTGAGGCAATGGACGCGGCAACCAAGTCCACTCACAAGTGGTTCCAGCGCGACCCTCATGCCGCTCGAGAAAAAGAGGACTACAAGCGCTTCTTTGATACCATCGGCAAGCACCTGGTTTTCTATTCCGAGTCAAGCGGTTTCTACAAGTACTTCCAGGGCGCCATCGAGTGGCTGCTGGCAAACTCTGACATTCGTATCCACTATGTCACCTCTGACCCTAACGACCAGGTCTTTGAGCTGGCAAAACAGCAGCCTCGCCTGATTCCGTATTACTTGGGTCAGCGTCGCCTTATCACGCTTTTCATGAAGCTCGACGCTGATGTTGTGGTAACTTCCCTCGGTGACCTGGAGAGCTCCTACATGAAGCGCTCCTACGTGCGCAAAGACGCTGAGTACATGTATATGTGCCACCACATGACTTCCATGACGGTTACCTCAACGCGCAACGAGTACACCTACTACGACGACATCCTCTGCGTTGGCCCTCATCAGCAGCATGATCTTGAGCTGGTCGAGAAGTACTACGGCACGCCATCCAAGAGAAAGCCTGCTATTGGCTACGATCTTCTCGATAGGTCAATCCAGAACTATAAGAAGCAGAATCTGGGTCAGCGGAAACCTGGCGAGAAACCCCTGTTGCTGATTGGTCCTTCGTGGCAGTATGACAACTTGATGGACAGCTGCCTTGACGGCCTGCTTGAGCAGCTCATGGGCCGCGGCTGGCGCATTGTGGTCCGCCCGCACCCAGAGTATTTGAAGCGCTATCCTGCTCGTATGGAGGAGATTCTTGCTCGCTACGCTGACGCGGACCCAGAGGAGCTCTCCTTTGAGACCGACTTCAGCTCCAATACTTCGGTTCTCTCGGCTGACCTGCTGTTTACTGACTGGTCGAGTGTTGCCGAGGAGTTCTCGTTTACCACGCTCAAGCCGTCAGTCTTCATTGACACTGCAATGAAGGAGAATAACCCCGACTGGAGCAAGATTCACACAGATCCCTGCGACATTACGCTCAGGAATGAGATTGGCCGCAGCTTTGATCCTAAGGACCTCTCGGGCCTGGGCGACGCGGTTGCGCAGATGCTTGAGGAGACCGATAGCTGGTCACACAAGATTGAAGAGATTCGTAACAACATGATCTTCAACCTTGGCCACGGCGGAGAGGCCGCAGGTAAGTTCATCCTCGAGCGCGTTTTGGCGCACCAGGAGGAGGACGCTGCTGAGGTTGCAGACGACGCTACTACCAAGAAGAACGCTGCTGCGGACGCTGCAGACGACGCCGAGAAAAGCGACGCCGTCAGCTCCACTAAAGACGCCACAAAGACAACTGATGAGGACGGTGTTTCTCGTGACTAAAACAACAACTTCTACCATGAGAAACTCTTGCAGCGCCGCTATTCAAAGCAGCGCGTCCTTCCTTCATGGAGCGTTTTTTGTCGCAGTACTGACATTTGTATGGTGGGCTCTTCTGCCTGCAACAGCGCAGGCTTACGTTGACCCATCTGTCATGACCTACACCATCCAGGCGCTGGCAGCAGTTGTAGTTGCACTCTCTGCGGTCCTTGGCGTTGCGTTTAGGCGCTCTCGTAAGGTGCTCTTCCGTCTGCTTAAGATTGATGAGAACGCCAATAAGATTGTCGAAGGCAAAGTTCACAAGGTTGACGCCAAAGGTGCAGAAGCTGCAAACGTTCAGATGAAAGAAATCCTTGCAGCAGAAGCTGTTCGTCTCAAGGAACAAAAAGAGGGAACCCTCAAACCTAAGGGTCGTATTGGTGTCGCATTTCTTGTCTCTTTCTTTACTGTCTTTACTATCTTGGTCGTAGCCCCACTTGAGCTGGTGGCAAGCAATGCGCGAGACCTTTCTTTCAACCTCAACGATGTTGCAGGTCCCGTTATTATTGCAGGTCTTATCCTTACGATCATTCTTACAGTGCTTCTATCACTCCTGCGTAAGCGTGTGTTTAACGTTGCCGTTGCATTTGTAGGCGCCGTCGGTGTGGCGTCATACGTTCAGGCAGTATTCTTGAACGGTGGTATGCCACTTGCAGATGGTCACGAGGTTATTTGGTCAGATTTCACAACCCAAATGATTGTCTCTGGCCTCATCTGGCTGGCAATCATTGCAGCTGCAGTGGCCTTCTCGCTCCTAAAAGCACGTCAGCTTAGAACAGGTCTTCTAGTAACCGCAACCGCTCTTATCATTGTCCAGACAGTGGGCGTTGCAAGTCTCTGGGGTCCTGCAATCGCAGCGTCGATAGATGCTCATGCCGAAAACCAGCAGGTTATCGCAACGCGCGAGGGCCTCTACAACGTTTCCTCCAAGAAGAACGTCGTGGTGTTTGTCCTTGATACTACCGACACCGCCTTTGTTCAGAGACTCTACGATGAACGTCCAGAGACATTTGCCGGTTTAACAGGATTTACGTGGTATAGAAACTCTGTAGGTTCTATGATTCCTACTCGATATGGTGTACCATCGCTGCTTTTTGGAACACGTCCTCAGCCTGGCGAGAATTTCAACGAGTTTGTTTATAACTGGGCACAGAGTGATCAGTATCTCAGGGATATCCAGAATGCTGGATTTGAGGCTGGCCTGTACACCGACCAGCTCAATTACAACCGTTATAGAGGAACAGCTCAGAAATATTCCGTTAACTACCATCCACCTGTTGGTAGGGGACTTGATAATCAGCTGGATGTTTTTGGTGCACTGCGCATTCTCTATAAGACGGCGTTCTGCAGGGACATGCCTTGGGTGTTTAAGCCTCGATTCTGGTATTATACCGAGGATCTTAATATGCGCATGCGCAAGTCAGTCAACATGGACGAAGTTGATCTCTCTTCACAGCCATACACCGAGGACGATCTCAAGTATTATCAGGAGTTGCAGCACTACGGACTCTCGATTGACAATACTGGTCAGAACGGTTCATTCCGTTTCATTCATCTGTTTGGCTCGCATCCACCTTACACGCTTGATCGCAACGTTGAGCGCACTGAAGATCCAAGCAAGCAAAACGTTGACGAGCAAACCATCGCGGCTTACAGAATTGTTGAAGCCTACATCGCTGAGCTCAAGCGTTTGGGAGTGTATGAGAATACGTCTTTCATCATTACCGCTGACCATGGTGATTGGTACTTGACGGGCGGCGATATTCAGACACCTTCCGCTCCAGTAATCATGTACAAGCCTGCAGGTCAGACTGCTGAAGAGGCGGCTCAGCCTATGCAGATTTCTGACGCACCTGTCTGGCACTACGATATCTTGGCGCAGACGCTTAAGGACATGGGTGTTGATCAGCAGACACTATCCAACTACACCACACCTCTCGATGAGGTCCACGAGGGAGATGTTCGTCCTCGCTACTACATCGAGACTATTTCAAATGGCAAGCGAGACATCTTTGTTAGGGAGTTTGTCATCAACGGCAATGCTAATGACATGAAAGACTGGAGTCTTACGGGCAACGAATGGCCTGTTGAACCATGGCACGACTAAGTTAGGTGTCCGGCAACAGCCCACTGGCGAGAAACCCGGTGTACTCACCGTAGAGAAATCCAACTACAAGAAAAGCCGCGTCCACACGACGCGGCTTTTTTGGTGACCAGTTATGTGAGCTGTTCTGCGAAGAGAGCTTACCTGTGAGCTGGGACTACTGTGGCAAAATCCAGGTAGGAAGACCATCAGAGAAGATACGTGCGAGGGGGTATGCCTCTTCAACAGTCAGTGTTGCAACAACGTGATAAGGGCCCTCTGCTGATGCATCAAATACCAGCGCAAGGGGTTTCTCGCCATCAGAGGTAGGAAGCGCAAGGTAGACGCAGTGCCTGGATGGATTGTAGAGCTCAACGGCCATGCGCCATCCATGTTTTGCTGCTCGCAGGGCGTTTTGCACCAGAGGCGAGTCGTCATCAAATCCGCACTCGGGATCAAAGAGCAGAGGCGCGGCACCTGGAACGGGAAGCGAAAAGTCAGCGTCAGTATGCATGAGCTGCTGCTCGTTCTTTCTGTAGACGTACGCTGCGGAAAGGCAAGCTTGCGCTGCCTGCAACGAGGGCGCGTCGCTCAGATAGGTGGTGCTAAGCGCATTCCAATCGGAGACAGGAGCCTCGTTCATAACCACGTCAACTGGGTTGACAGGCAGCTGCTTTGCCGCTGCAGGGAGCTTTTCCCACGAAGCAATGGCAGACTTTGGCAGTCCACGAAGCACGTCAACTGTCTGATCATGCAATTCATCTGCGGAAACGCTGAGCTCCAAAAGCGTCCAGGGACGCAGAGCCCCGCGCTTAGATTTGCGAATGGTAGCGGTAATTACCTCGTCTGTCTGCGGTTTTTTGTAACGCGTGTTAAACGTAAACGTGCCGCCCTTGGAAATGAGCGCGCGAGAAGACACTGCAAGTTTGAAGTCTTCCTCCAGCTGCTTGAGGACGTTGGCGTCAACGGGAGCCATCTGGTACAAAATGCCGAGAAGCTCGTTGTTGACGTGGAGTTCTTCTTCAAAATCGGCTGGGTATGTTGGGGCAGGGGCAGGAGCTTCATTCTGATTGATTACCTGCGTAGAAGTTTGGGATTCAGAAGCTGTAATGCTAGAGGCAGAACTTGTTGCATTCAGTGCCTGCTGCAATACTGAAGGAGCAGCTTCAAGCGTCTTCTCTTCATCGGAGCCGTCGTAGGGGTTATAGGTTACGGTAAGCGAGATGGTTGGCTCAGGCACTACAGGTTCGGGCACTGTCGGCTCAGCAGTTTTAGACTCTGGAGCTGGCGTTTCGGTCTCATCAGGTTCTGGAGATGCGTCATCAGCGGTTCCAGCGGGCTCTGGAGTGACATCATCGGCAGATTCTTGCTGGAAGTCTTCTTCAGGCGCCTCTGCACAAGGCGTTGCTACAACAGGTGTCCCAGCAGCAGATTCCTCTGTGACTAGTGCTGTTTCTGCAGCTGACAGTTCCTCCGAGCTCTCCGTGACAGGTAGCTCCTCTGGCTCCGTCAACTCTTCCTGTGCAGGAAGCTCCTCAACTTCAGGTTCCGCTTCAACTACTAGGTGCTTTGGCTTGAGTGCGCGAATGGACTTTGCCCCACGTCGGCGTTTCCAAGGCTTGCCGTTGTTTTGCGCCTCGACGTTTTTCTCGCCAGCTACAAGGGCAGCCTCAAAGATGTCAAAAGTCAAAAGCGTTGCGTAGACGTAACCTTTTTTGAACGCAGTGATTTTGATGAAATCGGGGCACGCCTCCATGAGAGCGCGGATGTCGTCAAAGCCAAAATCCTGCGGTGCAAGGTCGTCTTCAATGAGCACACCCTCAACGGTAGAGAGGGGAGTCTGCTTAGAGACGCCAATGGTAGCTTTGAGTAGTTTATACAGGTAGAGAGCGTGTTCTTGTTTTATAACAGCCATGATGCTCCTGAGATAGTAGTTAGTGGACTACATACTACTCGATTTTGAACAGACAAAGATACTGATTACGCACAGAAAGTCGCAATACGTAGCGAAAAAGCGAGAACTGGACTGATAGAATAAAGCTAGATTGAAGGGAGCTTACATGATTGGTCGTTTTATTAAGAGAGCTGCAGTTAGAGCCGCAGGTTTAGCAATTACTCAGTATGCCGCAAAGGCAGCACTTCAATCCGAGGCTGGAAGAAAGTTGCTTGCCACAACGGCTTCTAAAGCTGCCAACTTGGCTGGCAATATCGCTAAAGAGCAGCTTACCGCTGGGTTTAATGCTCATATTAGGCCAGCACTGCCAAGTGGCGATGCTATTCAGTCATCAGTCGCTCGTGCTCAGTCTGCGCTTCGTTCGGCTCAGACTTCAGTTTTGGCTGCTCAGGCACAGCTTCAGTCTAATCTAGAGAATCGTTTTTCTCGCCCAAAGAACAAGCTTTCAAAGCAGCTTGCAAGCACTGCAGAGTCGCTTGAAGAGATGGGGGAGACCCTGGCCGAGCACCAGGATGCTGCCGCAGATATCGCAGTTGCAGATGTTGCTGAGGAAATTGCTGCTCAAAGCGGACAGGAATCTGACGCTCTGTTAGCTTCTACCAAGAAGCGTAAATCGTTTAGAAACGTTGCAATTGCCGGTGGCGTTGTGGCTGGTGCTGCTCTTGGTTTAGCTGCATACGGCGCTTATTCCATTGCTCCACGCAAGCAAAATGATCGCCTGCTTCTGGAGCGCTGGCACGAGATTGCTCGTCATCGCTATGCTCACCGTGGCCTCTACAACAACGAGGCGGGCATTCCAGAGAACTCCCTGCTTGCTTTCCGCGCAGCTGTCGAGAAGGGCTTTGGCTCCGAGGTTGATGTTCACCTGACCGCAGACAACAAGTTGGTAGTTGTTCACGATTCAGCACTTGATCGCCTCTGTGGCGTACAGAAGATTGTTGAGGAGTCCACGCTAGAGGAGCTTCGTGGTTTGAGGCTTCTTGCTACCGACGAGCAGATTCCAACATTTGAGGAAGTCCTTGAGGTTTATGCATGGAGTGGCTCCGGTGAGCTACCTGCACCTTTGATTATTGAGGCTAAGACACGCAACAATAACGCTGAGCAGCTGACAGAAAAGATTATGCAGGCTCTTGATCTTCGTCCCGTTCGTGCATGCATCGAGAGCTTTGACCCTCGCATTTTGCAGTGGCTGCGTCAGAACCGTCCTGAGATGCTTCGCGGCCAGCTCTCAGAGAATTTCCTGGTTGACCGTCAGACTAAGCACATGAACATTGCTACACGAGCTGGCGCTACAGCTCTCTTTGGTAATTCTGTTGGTCGCCCAGACTTCATTTCATACAAGTTTGAAGATCGCAAGAATCCCTTTGTTAAGCTGGCTTGCAATACCATGGGCGCACATCTCATTACCTGGACCGTTAGGAGCGAGGAGGACATGATTGCCTCCGAGCTTGAAGGTGCGCCTGTCATTTTTGAGGGATTCATTCCAACTCCCGCGTCGCTGATCAACTAGCTTTCCAGCTGGCGAGAAGAACGTTTGGCTTAAATTACGGCCAAAATTTATAGGTTTATCTGGGACTCCACGGGTTTCTCGCCCGTGGAGTTTCTTGTAAAAGTTCCTTAAGATTGTTGTATGAATATATGTACATATATCAATTTAAGGAGTAGACTAGGCATAACAACAACCCAAGGAGGAGCTATGAGCTCAAAGACAAAGGTGAAAATTGCTCGCATTGTCTGTTCTGCTGTTTTGCTAGGTATTGCTTACGCGGTTGAACACGCATTTGACCTGCAGCTCTGGCAGGCACTGCTGCTTTACCTGTTGCCTTACGCTGTTGCGGGATACGATGTTGTTCTAGAAGCATGGGAGAGCATCACTGAGGGCGAGTGCTTTAACGAAGACTTGCTCATGACCATTGCTACTGTTGGTGCCTTGCTCATTGGCTTTGTGCCTAACGGTTCTCCTATGTTTGATGAGGCTGTCTTTGTCATGCTGTTCTTCCAGGTAGGAGAGGTGTTTGAACACCTTGCTTCCGATAACAGCAAGAAGTCTATTGCCAAGCTTATGGATATTCGCCCTGACAGCGCAACGGTTGAACGTGACGGACAGCTGCTCACTATCTCTCCAGAAGAGATTAAGCTGGGAGAGATTATTTTGGTTAAACCCGGCGACCGTGTTCCTGTTGACGCAGAGATCGTCGAGGGTTCTACCAGTCTTGATACCGTCGCTCTTACTGGTGAGAGCGTGCCTCGTGACGCAACGGTGGGGGATAACATTATCTCAGGCTGTGTAAACCTTTCTGGTGTGGTACGAGCCCGCGTTACTCACCTCTTTGAAGACTCTACTGCTTCCCGCATCATTAAGCTGGTAGAGAGCTCAAACCAAAACAAGTCCAAGAGCGAGAGGTTTATTCGTCGTTTTTCTCGCGTGTATACTCCAGCAGTTGTTTACAGTGCCATTGCGCTGGCGTTTTTGCCACCACTGCTTTCGGGAGACTTTGTAGCTAACGTTTCTACCTGGGTTGTAAGGGCGCTCACCTTCCTTATTGCGTCTTGCCCATGCGCGCTGGTAGTTTCTGTGCCACTGGCCTTCTTTGGCGGTATTGGCGCTGCTTCAAAGGAGGGCATCCTAATCAAGGGCTCTGCGTACATTGATATGCTTTCTACCCTTGATACCGTTGCATTTGATAAGACCGGTACGCTGACCGAGGGTGTTTTTGAGGTCCTTGCTGTCCATCCTCAGGCCATTGGCGAGAAGGACCTTCTGCACCTAGCTTCTCACGTTGAGATGCACTCCACGCATCCCATTGCTGCAGCTCTTCGTGCTGCTTATCCAAGCGAGGACGATGACTGTGTTATCACGGACATCAAAGAAATTGCTGGTCAGGGCATTTGCGCTAACGTAAATGGTAAGAGCGTTGCTGTTGGCAACTGCGCACTTATGGAGAGTGTAGGAGCTTCTTGGAAAGCGTGCGAGAACCACGGAACCATCATTCACGTAGCTGTTGATGGGACCTACATGGGCCACATTGTTATTTCTGATCGCGAACGAGCTGATGCTCCAGCAGCAATCGCTTCCCTCAAAAACGTTGGCGTTTCTAAGGTTGTTATGCTCACGGGCGATAAACGCGACGTTGCAGAAGAGATTGCAGCTCAGATGGGTATCACCGAGGTTCGCTCTGAACTGCTTCCACAGGATAAGGTAGCTGCGGTCGAAGGCCTTCTCGCCCAAAAGACAGCTGGTAAGTCCCTTGCTTTTGTCGGTGACGGCATCAATGATGCACCCGTTCTTGCACGCGCTGATGTAGGCGTTGCTATGGGCGGTTTGGGGTCTGATGCTGCTATTGAGGCCGCCGACGTAGTTCTTATGGACGACAAGCTTTCTAAGCTCTCAAAGGCCGTAAAGATTGCTCGTCATACCTTGGGTATTGCAAAGCAAAATATTGTGTTTGCTATTGGCGTTAAGGTTGCTGTTTTGATCCTTGCAGCCTTTGGTTTGGCTCCCATGTGGCTAGCGGTCTTTGGAGACATAGGCGTTATGGTGCTTGCGGTTCTTAATTCCACTAGAGCTTTGAATATAAAGTCGATTAAGTAAAAGAGTCAGGGCTGCTGGCCTAAAAAAGAGCGCTCGCAAAGGAGCGCTCCTACAAAGGTTTTTTTGGCAAACGGCTGTTTCTACACATAGCCAATTACAAATTACTGAGCCTTCTTACGAAGTCTACGAGCACGGTTTGCAAGATTGCGGACCGTGCTTTCCATTCCATGAGGAACGTAGGTTAGCGATTCTAAATCTTCTGGAAGGTAGTCAACAAGACTGACAGGCTCTGTGGGTGTGAAATCTGCTGGTATAGGACCCGGAGCAATCAGGTAGGCATGAACCTTAGCGCCCTGGGCGCCAAGTTTTTGTTCGTACTCACTAGGAACATCGTGAGGAAAATCTGTCTGTGCATCTCGCGTTTTCCAAATAAAGTTGTAACCAGCAACTTCAACTTGCTCAAGAGAAAAATCAAAAAGTGGCTGACTGTCCGTTTTAAGACGAACAACACCCTCTTTAGCCAAAACATTTCTATACTGCATAAGACGCTCAGCATCGGTGAGGCGCAGTTTTGCTTGTCTGATTCGAGGAAATGGTGCAGGGAAATTGAGGTAAATAACAGAGACTTCTTCTGGCGAGAAGTACTCATCTATCTTCATGCCGGTACCAGGAACTACGATGGCGTTAGGTATTCCTGCCTCGTAGATTGTTTTTGCAGCGTATGAAATGCAGATAGGCTCTGTATCAATGGCCACAAAGAGCACATCAGGATTTGCCTTAGCTTGAGCAGCAGTAAAAGATCCCTTACCACAGCCAAGGTCTACACGGACCTCAGAGAAGGGAACATGCCCCTCAGCAGTAATTGGCGCACACGCAGAAGCCCACGTACCTCTCAAAGCCTCTGGATGAGGCTCAATAACGCTGGAATACGCCTCTAAGCGCTCTTCCAGAACAAAGTTTTTAGGCAAACGTGCATGTAGTGCGCGCAAAGCAACTCCTCAAAAGCAGGCAAAATCAGCGTTTCTTTACAGAAGCTGATCAAGCGTTTCTCCGTACGAAGGTAGGAATTCTGTCATAAAATCGCGCACTTCTGGAAGAGAATCTGCTAAATCTTCAACAACTCCACGAGTTGAGGCTTCAGCGGTAATAAATTCTGAGTTTCCAGACTGAGCCTCCTCAATACACTTAATGAGTGCTGCAATCTTATCTGCAGCTTTAATAAGCTTTCTAAGATAAGCTTCACTCTCTGAAGCCTCAGCGCTGTGAGTAAGCACCTGAGCATAGGCATCTTGCAGGTCTTCTGGCAGTGTGGAGAGAATGGTTTTCTCGGCACGTGCCTCTACCTGATGATAGGCATCTCTAATCTCTGAATTAGCATACTTTACCGGCGTGGGCATGTCTCCGGTGATAATCTCTGATGCATCGTGATATATACCAATAAGAGCTGCACGATCTGCGTCAAGATTTCTGTGGTAGCGCACATTTGCAATAGTTGCTAGGCAGTGAGAAATAACGGCTACGTCAAGGGCGTGTTCAGCAAGGCTTTCTGATCGAGAATTGCGCATAAGCGACCAGCGCTCAATGTAGCGCATGCGAGAGATAAGTGCAAAAAAGCTGGACTGCGACGAAGAATTCTGAGACATTGCCCCTCCTTAATTTGTTTTCTCAACCTTACCACGGATACCGGACAAAAACTGTTTTGACACAACTATGCAATGTAGTCATAGCAAATATGAAGTAATCAAATACTTTAGATGTTTATATGAAATTATTGATATCTGAACATCCGTTCATGGGTATTTTTGCTCCGCTTACCGGCAACCATGGCTAACTTATTCTAAAGGAGTTAACCCGGGCTTACTATGCAAGTAAACCTTGTCCGTTTAAAAGAAGTGAGCGGACAACAAAGGAAGGATGGGAAACATGAGTAAGTATGCTTTTGTAGGCGGCAAGCTCGTTGACGGTACTGGCGCTGCTCCAGTTGAGGACTCCCTTGTCCTTATCGATGACGACAAGATTACCTATGCTGGTCCTCGCAAAGAGGTCCCAGAGGGATATGAGGTACGTGACGCATCCGGTCATACCGTAATGCCTGGTCTTGTTGATACACACCTGCACTTCTCCGGCAACCTGACCGACAACGATAACGACTGGGTTATCGAGTCCGTTGCTCAGAAGCAGGCATGCGCAGTCAAGCAGGCTTATGATGCTCTTACCCACGGCCTCACAACCGTCGTTGAGATTGGCCGTAACGGTATCGCTATCCGCGACCTCGTTAACATGGGCATTATGCAGGGTCCTCGTATCTTTGCTACCGGCCTTGGCCTTTGCCGCGTTGCTGGTCATGGTGACTCTCACCACCTGCCACTGCAGATTTCCAAGGACGGACACCCTTGGGGCGACCAGGTAGACGGTCCATGGGAGCTTCGTAAGGCAATTCGTCGTCGTCTCCGTGAAGAGCCTGACGGCATCAAGATCTGGGCAACCGGTGGCGGCATTTGGCGCTGGGACTCCGACCGTCTGCAGCTCTTCTGCACCGAGGAAATCAAGGCAATTGCTGACGAGTGCGCACTGGTAGGCATCCCTCTGTACGCTCACTCTTACAACAACTTTGACGCTGCATATGACTGCGTCCGCTTTGGTTGCAAGCAGCTCATTCACGGCTTTGAGCTAGACGAGCGCACCATGAAGCTTATGGCAGAGCAGGGAACATACTTCACCCCAACCATCGGCTTCCTGCCAACTTGGTACGGAACTTATCCACCAGACTGGACTCCAGAGCTTGACGCATTCCCAGGCGAGACTGTTGTCGAGAAGGGCCTTGCACGCACCTACGCTAACCTGCGTAAGGCTTATGACATGGGCATCACCATTACCATCGGCTCCGACTCCTTCAGCTTTGTCACTCCTTACGGCTACGTCACCATCGATGAGATGTATGACTTTGTCGAGAAGGTTGGCATCTCCATCCTTGATACTGTTGCAGCTGCTACTTACAACGGCGCAAAGATGCTTGGCAAGGAGAACGAGTTTGGTGCTGTCAAGGAAGGCCTCTCCGCTGATATCCTCGTAGTCAAGGGCGACGTTGCTAACAACATCCGCGACCTCACGCCTGAGAACATGGACGTCATCATGAAGGAAGGCAAGATTATTGATCGCGGTAGCTTCTAAGCTTCCAGCTCGATAATTTGTAACGCGAAGGTTGGGCCCTGACTCACTTAAGCGTCAGGGCCCACTTTTACCGGTAAGAAGTTTATTCTTTGATATAAAAGTTTGACATTTGAAGGAGCTCACTATGTCTGAACCAAAGCAGGTGAAAATTGTGCTGCTTACTGGCTATTTAGGCGCAGGTAAGACCACTATTTTGAACCACATTCTCTCTAACACTGAAGGTATTCACGCAGCAGTTATCGTCAATGATATTGGCGAGATTAACGTTGATGCTGGTCTTATTAAAGACGGCGGTTACGCTAAAGAAGGCGACGTTATTCCTCTCACTAACGGTTGCCTCTGCTGCACCCTTTCTAATGACTTGGCACTTCAGTTGGGTGATTTGGCCGATACCGAGGAGTTTGACTACATCATTATTGAGGCTTCGGGCATCTGCGAGCCAATCCCCATTACCTATAACATTTCTGCATTCTGCAATCAGAGCCAGCATGCAACTAATCACTCTCACCTCAACCTTGATAACATCGTCGCAGTTGTTGACTGTGCTCGCATGTTTGAGGAGTTCCACAACGGCGCCGATCTTCTCGACCCTGATATTGAAGAGGACGACATCGAGAACCTGCTTATTCAGCAGATTGAGTTCTGCTCTACGCTGGTGCTCAACAAGACCGATCTGGTTACTCCAGAGCAGCTTCACGAGCTTAAGGCGCTTGTTCGTGGCCTGCAGAAAGACGCTGTTATTGTTGAGGCGGTCAACGGTGACATTCCAATGAGCGAGCTTATCAATACGGGCCGTTTTGACTTTGACAAAGCTTACGCCTCCGCTGCCTGGATGGATGCAATGGAGCATCCTGAGGAGCACGAAGACCCAGAGGTCTTGGAGTATGAGATTACTACCTTTGTGTATCGCCGCCGTCAGCCATTTGACCTGGACAAACTCAACCAGTTTGTGGCTAGCTGGCCAAAGAACATCATTCGCGTCAAGGGCAGCGTTTGGATTTCGCAAGATCCCGAGATGAGCTTTGTCTTTGAGCAGGCTGGCAAGCAGGTCCAGTTCTACGAGAACGGCATGTTCTACGCATCGCTGCCAGAGGATGAGCGAGAAACCCTTCTTGACGAGAAACCCGAGCTACGCGCAGAATGGGATGATGAACTGGGCGATCGTCAAACTAAGCTGTGCTTCATTGGCCGTCATATGAACCATGAGGAAATTGAAGCCGGTCTGGATGCATGCCTTACCGAGTATGTTCCTGACGAGTTTGACTACTAGCGTTTTCAGCGCCAAGAGCTCCGGCGCTTGAGACGAGGGACCCAGTTTATCCGGGTCCCTTTTTAGGTTAGAGGTGCCTAATGACCAAGATTGAGCAGCTTAAAGACTGGATTCAGTCGTCAGATAACATTGTTTTCTTTGGTGGCGCCGGCGTGTCAACAGAAAGCGGTATTCCTGATTTTAGGGGTACTAACGGTCTGTATCGCCAGGGCGGTATCAAGGTTGAAAACATGACCATTGGTCTAGGCCAAGACGGCTACGACATGGGAAAAGAAGCCTACGACCTGGGAAATGGTGTAACGGTTGATCCCGACAATGAGGAGTCTTTTGCCTACAGCAAGGCGCCAGACTTTACGCTTGAAGAGATCTTCTCGCTCGATGTGTTTTTAGATTACCCCGCAGCGTATTACACGTATTTTAGAAACTCTCATCATTTGGGGGAGGCTCAGCCAAACATTGCTCACAAGTGGCTGGCAGACTTGGAAGCTGCGGGAAAGTTGCGCGCGGTGGTGACGCAAAACATCGACGGACTGCATCAAGCTGCTGGTAGCAAGCGTGTGTTTGAGCTCCACGGCAACGAGACGCGTTTTTATTGTCCCGAGTGCGGCCACACCTACACGCTTGATCAGATTGAAGAGCAGTCATCTGTGGTGCCGCTTTGCCAATGCGGTGCAGTTATTAGGCCTGATATTGTCTTCTACGGAGAAGGCCTCAATATGGACACCGTGTATGGAGCCCTGAACGCCATCTCGCAAGCGGAGGTTCTTGTAGTTGCAGGAAGTTCGCTGGTAGTGCAGCCTGCCGCCGGTCTTCTCGACTACTACGAGGGCAACAAGATGGCAATTATTAACGACCAGCCTACGCCGTACGATAATCGCGCCAATCTGGTGATCAGAGACAAAATAGGCGCCGTCATAGAACAGCTCCTGTAGAAAAACGCCTACCCGCAAAAGTGCAGGTAGGCGTTGTCTTTTCAGCCAATGGCGAGAAACCCGCGCAGCGGAAGCTCGCATGAGGCGCGACGCGCGAGAAAGTCGCGCAGTGGAAGCTCGCATAAGGCCCGACGCGCGAGAAACCCGTGTTAGTTGGCGGATTCCTCGGCGAGCGTCTGAAGCGTTGCCATGAGAGATGGAACAACCTGCTTCTTACGACTGACAACTCCTGGAAGAACAGCAATGTTGCCGTCAACCTTTACGTTAAAGGCGCGCTCGATGACGTTGGCAGCGTTTGCACCGTAGAAGAGCATCTCGGTGACCTGGCTCTTTACGTCGGTGAACATGTAGAAGACCATTGGGAGCTCTTCGGACTTAGCGGCAGTCTCCAAGAATGGTCCAACAAGTTCCTCTGCAGCTTTGCGGCTGGACTCGGTCATGAAGGAGCCCTGGCCAACGCCAAACTTTACGCCGCCACGGCTGAATACCTTGTAGTCACCGTGGAAGACTTCTTCTGCAGTACGACCAGTGAGGTCTGCGCCAGCGTCAAACATTTGCTCAGAGTAAGCGTCAATGTCTTCTCCGCAAATCTCTGCAAGCTTTTTACCAGCAACAATGTCGCGCTCGGTGCAGGTAGGGGAGCGGAATGCAAGGGTGTCGGAAAGAATTGCAGAGAGCATGAGGCCAGCAATATTCTTTGGAATCTCGATGCCGTACTCGTGGTAGAGGCCATAGATGATGGTGCAGGTGCAGCCAACAGGGACGTTTCTAAAGGTAATTGGGTTAGAAGTCTCAATGGAGCCGATGCGGTGGTGATCAACAATCTCCATGATCTCTGCCTGCTCAAGACCATCAACTGCCTGAGTGCGCTCGTTGTGGTCAACAAGAATGACATGCTTCTTGCGAGGGTTCAAAAGACCAGGACCGCTGATAAGACCTGCAAAGGTGCCGTTCTCGTTGATAACAGGGAAGAAGCGGTGCCTTGAGTTGGTCATTTCCTTACGAGCATCATCAATTGCGGTGTTGACGCTGAACTTAAGGATGTCGTCAGTGAGCATCTTCTCACGTACAGGCATAGACATGATAAGCAGGCGAGCTACCTCAAAGGTATCGCGAGGAGTGCTGATAATAGCGCAATTACGCTTTTTAGCCAGGTCAATAACGTCCTGAGCAATTGGAGCATCACAAGAGACAATAAGGCAGGAAGCACCGTGCTCAACTGCGATAGTCTGGTTTTCATGGTTGCCAGCAACAACAATGATATCGCCAGCATCAACAATCTCTGAAAGGGCGGAAGCGCTGGTACCAACGCGAATATTGCCCTGCTTAACAACGCCCTGAGGATCACCAAGAACCATGGTGCCGCCAAGCGTAGAAACGATATTTTCATAGCTTGTCTTAGCCTTAGAGAGCAGGTTTGGCTCGGAAAGACTCATGTTTGCATTTGCAATATCTTTAACGGCAATCAGGCCGGTAAGCTCTTCTTCCTCATCAGTAACGCAGAGTGTATCAAGCTTAACGTCCTGCATAAGCTGCCAAGCAGCATAGAGGCTCATTCCAGCATCAACTTTTGGCTGAGCCTGAATCTCTGCATCTTTGATCTGAGGAGTAACCGTAGTAATAAGCTGCGGCTCTTCAAAGCCAAAGTGATTTAAAACAAAGGCGGTCTCACGGTTGAGTGAGCCAGCGCGACGAGCTTCATAGATAGGGTTATCAATCTGATTTTTGAGATACGCATAAGAAATTGCAGCACAAATGCTGTCTGTATCTGGGTTCAAATGGCCAATGATATTTACTTTACGAATTGCTTCTGCCATCTTCGCCTCCCTGGTAATGTCGATGATGTAACTTTCTAATTAGAACACACTTTAGTAAGCACATTTTGTTTCTTTTTTAATACCACCTTGTAGTGTACCCCTCTCTCTTTTTACTTAGAACAGAAAATCGCAGAAAAACAGCGGGCGTACCTGTGAATCTGGTAAATGTGTATAGGACAAATGACAATTCAAAAGTTGAAGGAAATTAGTACAATGAAATAGACTATTTCTATCTATTATTTTCACAGGTAAACGGCTATATAGAAATTATTTCAGTCCCAATTCGTCCCAATTTTTTGCATATGGATGGGCTTTGTATGCGACGGCGATAGTCTTCGCGAGCATTTCCGCTTCTGGTTTATCGTAGTGAACCTCTGTGACACTCGTACCTTTGTGGCCCATCATACGTTCAATTTTCTCACGCTCAACGCCTAGCTCCCAGTGGGTGAATGTTTGCCATGAATTACGCAGGCGGCTCACGGGGCGATAGGGAATGCCACCCACTTGCTCGATTAACGGCCGCCACACATTGAATAGATGATATTGTGTCATCGGTATATCGTCTGGCCCTTGTAGTATCCATTCATCTTCAGACGCTCTCACAAGCTCATAGAGACGCGCTCCGAGAGGTCCAGGAACAACAGACGCGTGAACGCTTTGCGTGGTCTTTAGGCGGCTAGAGAGGCCGTATTTTTGCGTCATCTGCCTAGTAATTGGAATAATGGCCACGGGAACACCGTCAAACTTGACCAGCTCAATTTCATCGTTTCTGATGGCCAATGTCTCACCAACGCGTGCACCACCGAAGGCCGCCGCGATAAACCACGCCTCTAAGTATGTGCCACGGATAGATCCATAAAGCTTATGTAATTCGTCAAGCGTCCAGATACCATTCTCACGTTTTTGACCATTCTTCGGCATGTGGTAGGGGCGTCTGGCAATATCCGCGGAGCAAACATCGCGGAGCTCACACTCTGAATATATAAGCCTGAGAATAACCTTTGCGTTTCTCGCGTGCGAGACGGTCATCTCGTCAAACCACGACTGCACAACCAATGGGCGAACTGTATTAACGGGGTTCTTGTCGCGTCTATGATCTGTAAACACAAGACGCCAGGTGCGCTTGTATGCGTCTATGGTCGTCTCTGAGATGTCGCCAGACGCGAGACGCTCTTCTAAGCGAGGAAGCACCCACATAGACCACGCCTGTGCCAGCGTGGGCGCTGGTGCATCTTCTGAGTGGTTGAGCCGAAGCTCTGCCAGTCTGTCGTATGCTTGGCGCTTAGTACCGCGCACCGTCTCAGACGCGCGACGATACCCCTTGGATGTTTCCGACCAATACCGAATCCGGTAGCGCTTATTTTTCTCGATTTCTGTTACGCTGCCCCAATTACTGCGCATCGCTTTTCGTGGCATAATGTATATACCTTCCTAACGAGATGGAGGTTGCTCCCTGTATTGTCTTGGCGGACGCAGGGAGCTTTTTATTTCGTTTATTGGCCAATAAAATTTTTTATTGGACAGTAACTATTCTTTATGTCCAACAAAATCTTTTAGGCTTTATACACTCCTCTTAAATCTTGAAGTCGAATGGTATGGAATACCACACCACCTCGCCGATGACCGTGATGGACTCAGTTCCTTCCACTGTCTTATCGTAGACCTGAGCGTGGAAGGTAGGGTCCTTAGAGTCTGGAATAAGCTCTACGCCGTTTTCTAGCTGCTTGATGCGCTTGATGGTCGCATCGTATCCGTTCACACAGACAGCGTATGCCGTGCCATCCACAACGGGGGACTTCTTCTCCGGATCTACTAAGGCATAGCACCCGTTTGGCAGGACGTTGTTCATGCTCTCACCATCGACGGTCAAGAAGAACGCGTTAGGGTGACGGCGGCGGATTTCACGTGGTGCGAGAATATGGTCTTCGACTGCGTCCATATATAGTGGCTGGCCAGCTGCAATACGACCATAGAGAGGGACATAGACGAATTGTTCTTCGTCACTTAGTCCTTCATCAAGCGCTCCAGGCTCGAAGGCATCATATCCAAACAGAGCCTCCATGCTCACGTGAAGAATGTCAGCGATCTGTTTAATAAGCGATATATCTTGTGGAGCATATATTCCTTGCTCCCAGTTTCTATATGTTCCAAGCGGCACTCCAAGTTTTTCGGCCATGCTTGCTTGAGTAAAACCACTCGCTTTGCGGAGATTTTTTAACTCGTAAAGCATATCTTTACCTGCTCCTTCTGAAAAATACTCGCTTACTAATTATTTTATACGAAAAATATACTTGACAAGTACACGGTTACCTATTATAAATAGTACACGGTTAGCGTGTATATAAGTTTTTATATACAGATGCTACAAGGTCACCGTGTAGCCAAGGAGGTGAAAACATGAACGGACAGAAGCTGCGTGAGCTTCGCAGAGCAAGCGGAAAGACACTGCGCCAGATCTCTTTCGAGAGCGGTGTAACCGAGCAGGCAATTTTGAACGCCGAGGTTAATCGTCATCTTCCACGCATCGACACTTTGCTCGCAATCTGCAAAGCAATCGGATGCTCGGTCTCCGACGTCGTCGATGAAGACGTCGCAGCCAACCACTAAGCACCACCGCACTACTTGATTGTTGAACCTTGAAAGCTGAATAGCTAGATGTGACGTGAGACGGGGGAGCCGGTGACGCCCGCCATCTAGTAGACCTATCAAACCAACAAACGGAAAGGAGGCACATGGAACGAATTGACGGAAAGAGACTCGAAGCAATTCGTAACTACAGAGGAATGTCGATTAGTGACATCACCAGAAAAACTGGCGTTTCTTATCAAACTATCGCCGATATAGAGACTGGATTTACAAAGGGGCCACAGTTTGTGACTCTTTCCAAAATCTGCCACGCGCTACGGTGCAAGGTGAACAACGTCATCGTTAACGAAAAGGAATAGGAGGTTACATGGCCATAACAACAGAGACGCCTGAAAAGTTAACGGTTTCAATCGCTGAAGCTTCGACGATTTCTGGCTTCTCGCGAGTAGTAATTCGTACAGCCATCAAACGCGGAGAGCTTAAAAGCCTTCTGCCACATGGGTACGTTCGCGGTCGTCGCATCAAGAAGGCTGAGCTTCTTAAATGGATGCGCGAGATGGAGGTTTAAGAGTTGAGAGTAACAAAAAGTGCTCCCACGACTTTGCAGAGTCGCAGGAGCGGGTCAAACAAATCTCACCAGACGTTTGACCTCTCTATTTTAGCAGGTAAAGCCAAGAGGTTCATCCCGCAGCTATTTGTGGCCATGAGCTTGTGCGGTGTTACGCCGCTCATTATCTTGTGGCTGATGTGGAAGTTCGGCTTCGCGCCTGCGTTTTTAGTCGCGGTTTTATCCGCCGCAATCATGATCCATTGGATTAACAAAACAGACTTAGAGAGTAGGTAATACATGAGTGTAAAAATCGCATCGCTTGAGTTGGAAAATGTCAAGCGTATTCACGCCGTCGAGTTGGAACCAGCACAGGACGGGCTCACCGTCATCGGTGGCAAGAACGCCCAGGGCAAGACGAGCGTACTTGACGCCATCGCATGGGCGCTGGGCGGCGACAAGATGAAGCCTGCCGACCCCAATCGCAAAGGCGGAGCAACACCCGCAAGGCTACGCGTTGAGCTGTCTAACGGCATCGTGGTTGAGCGTAAGGGCAAGAATGGCTCGCTCCATGTCACCGACACAACGGGCAAGAAAGCCGGCCAGCAACTACTGAACGACTTCATCAGCCAGTTAGCGCTTAACATTCCGCGCTTCATGAACGGCTCAGACGCCGACAAAGCAACCGCGCTTCTGCAGACGCTCGGCATTGACGCGGAGCTTGCAAAGATTGACGGTTCAATTCGTGCGACCTTCCAAGACCGCCAGCTGGTCGGCCGTGACGCCAAGGCAAAGCGCGCACACGCTGAGAAGCTTCCACACCATGAGGACGCACCCGCCACGCCTGTAAGCGCCGCCAAGCTTATCCAGGAGCAGCAAGCAATCCTGGCACGCAACGGAGAGAAGCTAAAGGCCAAGCAAGACGCGGAAGACACCGCAAAGAAAGCGGAGTTTGCACGCACGGCGGTAAGCGCTTCCAATATGCGCGTTGCAGACCTAGAGCAGCAACTCACAGAAGCACGCGCCGAGTTGGCTAGACGCACAAAGGAAGCTGAGGAAGCCGAAGAAAAGGCAAAGGTTCTACTACAGAGCACCGCCGAGCTGGTTCTTGAAAGCACCGAGGAAATTGAAGCGTCCATCGCAAACATTGAGACGATTAACAATCAGGTGCGCGACAACCAGGCGAAGGCGGAAGCGGATGCGGAAGCCATACGCGTAGAGCAAGAGTACGACGGTCTTACACAGAAGCTTGAAGATTTGCGCGCAAAGCGTCGCGGACTTCTCGACGGCGCGCCACTGCCACTGCCGGAGCTGTCTATTGATGACGAGGGCGCGCTTACCTACAAGGATCATACATGGGGCGACATGAGTGGGGCCGAGCAGTTGGTTGTAGCTACCGCAATCGTTCGCGCAACCAAGCCAGAGTGTGGCTTTGTGTTGGTCGATAAGCTTGAGCAGTTCGACACAGACGAGCTTAAGAAGTTCGGCGAGTGGGCGAAAGGCGAAGGACTACAGATTATCGGCACCCGCGTGGCCACCGACGACTCCTGCACCGTTGTGATTGTGGACGGTCGCATTGAGGGCCAAGACCTCGCAGAGCCAGCTCCGGAGAAGTCACACGCGCTTGATTGGGACGGCGAAGCAACTCAGCCAACCACAACCACACAGCCTACAACTCAGCAATGGAAGGGATTGTAATGGCACAGTTTAATGTCATCTGCGGTGTGCAGCGTACCGCCATTAAAACGCTGATTTACGGACCCGAGGGCATTGGTAAATCAACCCTCGCCGCCATGTGGCCAAACCCAATCTTCATCGATTTGGAGGGTGGCACAAACCAGCTGCCAGTCGTGCGACTTGAGACGCCTTCAAGCTGGTCGATGCTTCGCGCGGAACTTACGGCCATTAAGAACCGCGAGATTCCGTGTTCTACGGTAGTTATCGACACCATGGACGCAGCCGAGCGCATGTGCGCGGAGTACATTATGGCGCGCGACGGTAAGAAGAGCATCGAAGAATGGGGTTACGGTAAAGGTTATACCATCCTTCAAGAGGAGTTTGGTCGCTTGCTCGACTACCTCACGGACACCGCCGCTTCAGGCATTAACGTTGTAGTCCTGGGACACTCAACCATGCGCAAGTTTGAACGCCCTGACGAGTCAGGCGCCTATGATCGCTTTGAACTTAAGCTGACGAAACAAGTATCGCCCATGGTGAAAGAGTGGGCGGACATGGTTCTGTTCTGCGATTACAAGACCTACGTCGAGACAAACAAAGCCGGAAAGGCTAAGGCCACAGGCGGAGCGCGTGTTATCCGTACCACTCACGCTCCCACATGGGACGCAAAGAATCGCTTCGGACTACCTGACGAGCTTCCGCTGAAGCTGGGCGAGATGCCCGTACAGCTGGGAGAGGTTATTCCAGACATGGTGGCAGAACAGGGTGCAGCCGCCCCGGTGGCTCCGGTGGCCACAATAGCGCCACAGGCAGCGCCAGCCGCGCCTGTACAGGCTGAGCCGACCACAACACCCACGACAGCCACAACAACCACAACAAACGAATACAGCGCGCCGGATTACCCAGAGCGCATGAAGAAGCTTGTAGATCTGATGGTGGCCAACAAGGTTACAGACGCAGAGCTTCGAGACGCCGTCGGCAAGACGGGCAACTTCCCTGCAGAGTGCTCACCCGTGGACTACCCAGAAGGCTTCGCGGATTATCTCGTGAGTGGCTGGGACACCGTCATGAACAAGTACATCCTGCCTGCGCGCGCCATTGAAGCGGCAAAGAACGCACCTGTTCCATTCAATTAAATCGGTATTTATTAGCTAGAAAAAGGAGATAAAACATGGCTAGTACAAAAGGTTACGCAATCAGCTGGGACGATGAGATCATTGACCCAGGAGAGCCAGAGTTTGTTCTGCTCACGCCTGGCATCTACGACTTCACCATCACAGGCTTCGAGCGTGGCCACTTCGACGGAAGTGAGAAGATGGACGCTTGCTCCATGGCCAAGCTGACGCTCAGGTGTTCCAATGGCGTCCAAGAGACCACCGTATTTACTAACTTGTTCTTGTCCAGCGCGGTAGCCTTCAAGCTGTCTAAGTTTGCCAAGTCCATCGGTGACATGCCAGCGGGTGACAGTAAAGGTCAGAAGTTCCACGTTGACTGGAACAACATCATCGGCAAGAGCGGCAAGTGCAAGATTAAGACGCGTGTCTATAACGGCAAGGATTACAACGAAGTGGACGACTTCATCGTTCCAGATCCTGCAGCCGCGCCCGCGCCCGCACCCGCGCCAGCTCCAATGCCACAAGCCGCTCCCGCTGCGTACTACGCTCAGCCACAAACACAGGCACAGCCAATGTACGCACCACAGCCACAACCACAGCCACAGCAAGCCACTATTCCTGCCCAGAGCGTTGTACAACCTGGGCAGGTAGCGCCACAGCCTAGTCAGTATCAGGGGCTGTAATTATGGAGCTGAGACCCTATCAGGTCGAGGCGGTTGAGTCAGTATTCAGAGAGTGGGAGCAAGGTCGAAAGCGCACGTTGCTGGTTCAAGCAACCGGAACGGGTAAGACCATATGCTTCGCCGAGGTCGTCCGTCGTGTGGCATCACGCGGCGGGCGCTCTCTTATCCTGGCGCACCGCGGTGAGCTCTTAGAGCAAGCCGCGACGAAGATTGAGCAAACTGCCAATCTGAAATGTGCGCTGGAAAAGGCGGAGAATACCAGTCTCAATTCCTGGACATCAGTCACGGTTGGTTCAGTTCAAACGCTTATGCGCGAGAGCCGGCTGTCACAGTTTAAGCCAGATGCCTTTGACTGTATCGTGGTTGACGAAGCTCACCACACACTCGCGGAAGGCTACACCCGCATCCTCGACCACTTTGAAAATGCTAACGTTCTAGGCGTTACCGCAACCGCCGACCGCGCGGACAGAAAAGACCTTGGCGAGGTGTACGATTCCATCGCTTACGAGTACGACATGGCGCACGCCATAAACGATGGTTACTTGTGTCCGATTGAAGCGGAGATGGTACCTCTACAGGTTGACCTGTCGAGCGTATCGGTAACGCATGGCGACTACCAAGCGGGACAGCTCGGAGACGCTCTAGAGCCCTATCTGGACGCAATCGCGGACGCTATGGTTACGCGCTGCCAGGACAGGCGCACCGTGGTGTTTTTGCCGCTTATTAGAACAGCTAAAAAGTTCACGGAGAAGCTTATAGAGCGCGGGCTCACGGCGTGCGAAGTGGATGGACAGTCAGAAGACCGCGAGGAGATTCTTTCAGACTTCAACCGCGGAAAGTACCAAGTACTCTGCAACTCCATGTTGCTCACGGAAGGCTGGGACTGCCCCGCGGTGGACTGTATTGTGTGCCTTCGTCCAACCAAGAGCCGAAGTCTATACGTTCAGATGGTTGGCCGAGGGACTCGTCTCTCGCCTGAGACAGGCAAAGAGAAACTTCTCCTGCTTGACTTCTTATGGATGACCGGACGCCACAATCTGGTACGCCCGGCGGCACTTTTCGCCACATCTGATGATGTAGCTAAGCGCATAACTGAGATGACACAAGAAGCTGGGTGCGCTATAGATCTCCTAGGCGCTGAACCAATCGCTGAGCAAGACGTGGCCTTAGAGCGCGAGCTTGCGGTGGCGGCGGAGCTTGAGCGTATGCGTAAACGCAAAGCGCAATTCGTGAACCCTCTGCAGTACGCGGTCAGTATTTGCGATTTAGATCTACAAACCTTCGAGCCATCGTTTGCGTGGGAAGAAAACCCCGCCACAGACGCGCAGTCCAAGCAGTTGGAGAAGCTTGGCATTGACCCGGCCGGCATGACGCAAGGATATGCGGAGCTGGTGCTGAAGAAAGCACACGAGCGCATCGATGCACATCTGGCCACGCCTAAGCAGGTGCGCATGTTGGAGCGTAAAGGCTTCCAGCACCCCGGGCTTTGGACGTTTGAGCAAGCCAGCCACATGATGAGCCGTTTGGCCATGAACCGCTGGATTGTTCCGCGCGACATTGATCCCGCAACATATGATCCAAACAAATAACGATTTATTTAATTCCCTATTTTTTAACAACCTAATAGAAAGGTTTAACCATGAAGAAGGTTCTTCAATGGCTGGTTGTTGCTGTCTTTGCGGTACTGGTGTTTGTGCCAGCATTTGCACAGGCTCAGACAGTACCAACCACAATTACAGGCTTTAAGGTCACCGACAAGAACAAGCAGGATTTGACCTCTGCATACACTAATCAAGACATTTACTTGACGGCTTCATGGAGCGCAACGGACGAGGTTCACGAGGGTGACATGTTCTCGCTGGGTATCCCAGATATTCTCGACTTTCCCGCAACAAACGCAGCCAGCTTTAACATTTACGCGCCAGACGGTGCCGTCATGGCAACAGCGGAAGTGACGCCTGGACGCGTCACGATCACTTACACGTCATGGGTCAACGGCAAAGACAACGTACAGGGTACGCTATGGCTTGCTGCTCATGTTAAGGGTAACGCAGCGGCAGGAACAACCACACTAAGGCTTATCGATGAAGCAACTGGGCAGGTTGTCGAGACTAGCTTCGAGACACGGCATTACGGCATTATCCAGCACGAAGTTATTGCAAAATGGGGTGTCAAAACCGACCATGGCACGGTTGAATGGTCAGTCAGACTCAACCACGCAGCGGAGAACCTCACTAACGTTGTACTGGAGGATACAGCGCAAGACGGCACACGCATTATCCCTGGCTCATTCCGTCTATACCGCGTTCACATGGACGCATACAGCAACATTGACCCTGCAAGCTGGGTTCGCGTCAACGTTCCCGAGCCAACTATTAGCGGCAGCGGCTTCACTTGGGACTTGTCCAGTGTTGACTTCCAAAGCAACCAATACTTCATGTATTACGAAACGGAAGGCACGGAGACGACCTCGAACTCTATCCAGCTAAAGAGCCGCGAGACCACGCAAAGCTCACGTTATCAGTTTGTTAGCCAGGACAGCGGCGGAAATGGCAACGGTGACAACCGACCAGTTGAACCAGTAGAGCCACAGCCACAGCCACAGCCCGAACCAGAGACACCGCCAACTCCAACACCTACACCCGAGCCAGTACCAACGCCACAGGACACAGACCCCGAACCACAGCCCGAGCCAGCAAAGCCAGTCAAGAAGACTAAGAAAAAGGCTGTACTGCCAAATACGGGAGATACCCAAAACGTTGCGGTTGTTGCAGGTATTGGAGTTATCGCAATTATTGTCGCGATGGTAGCAAGCATGCCACTAAGGAGAGACTAATGGATCTTGAAGAAATTGGAATGTCTGCATTCAGTGTTGAGCTTCTGAAGAAACTAGCTAAAGACTTCTATGACATTGGCCGCGAAGAAGGCTTCGACGCGGGATTTACCGCGGCACTTTGCACCATTGTCTCAGTGGGCAAAAAAGAAAGCGCAGAGGATGCTCTGAAGTACGCGGAAGACTTCATCAACGGCCCATGCGCTAACAAAGAAGCAAAGACAAGATTCGACGAGCTCGCAGATTTGTCCGCAAGTCTAGGACTAGGAGATGTATTCAAATGATGAACCTCGATGAATATACTGATAAGCTCGCAGAGCTTGCTGCAGAAAGTGTCACGGAGAGCGACCTTCATTTTTTGAAGGGTAGGAACGTGTACCTTTCTGGACCAATCACGGGCGTGAAGGGCTACAGATGCCCCTTCGTCTTCATGGAGAAAGTATTGAACAAAGTAAGCGATGGCATGGTGTTCAACCCAGCCACAGAGATACCTTCAGACTCTCCATACGAGGCCGCTATGGCCACGTGCCTGCAGGCTCTATCGCTTAGAGTCAGAGACGGTGAAGACGAACCATATTATCCAATGTATGAAGTGATGATTCTTCTCCCTGGATGGACGAAGAGCAAAGGCGCGCAGATTGAAAACCGCGTGGCCGAGGCATGTGGTATTGAAGTCGTCGATATGTCACTGAATGCGGCATTCGCGAAAATCAGGCCTTTTTATCGAGCACTTGTGGATATGGTGAACAACTATGGGAAATAAAGACGACCACAAAGACCTCCTGGAAGCGCTTAGTTGGATAGACCCCTCCGAGCTTGATTATCAACAGTGGGTGGACTGTGGCATGGCGCTTCATGAGTCCGGCTTCTCATGGCAGGACTGGGACGCATGGAGTCGCATGGACATCTACCGCTATCACGAGGGCGAGTGTGAGCGTAAGTGGAAGAGTTTCGGCCGCTCACCGTCACGCGTTAAAAGCGGAACCATTATCGCGTTCGCGCGTGCTCGTGGATGGTCGCCAGGCACAAAGAGTTACGCCATTGGTTGGGACGATGAAATTATCGACCCGGGAGACGCCTTCGGCATTACACCAGACTGGGCGGACGAGGTTGACGTTGATGTTATGGACGGAGACTGGGACCAGGCTAAAGACTTGGCGGACTATCTGGCGGCGGTGTTTGAGGATTCCGACCGTGTGTGCTACGTCAATGAGGTCTATGAAAAAGACGGCAAGTATATGCCAAAGCGTGGACACTGGGACAGAAACGCAGGCGAGCTTCGAGAGGAGCTCGCCAAGTGCGGCGGAGACTTGGGCAAGGTACTGGGCGACTGGAACCCGGAAGCGGGCGCATGGATCTGCTTTAATCCGGTAGACGGTAAGGGCCGCTCCAACCAAAACATCACCGAGTTCAGATACGCACTTGTTGAGTCTGACACGCTGGAAGTGGAAAAGCAGCTTGGCATGATCCAGGCGATGAAGCTTCCATGCGTGGCCGTGGTATCAAGCGGCAACAAGAGCGTTCACGCTATCGTCCACATTGACGCGGGCACGGATGAAAACTTGTACAGGAAGCGCGTAGAGAAGCTGTACCAGTTCTGCGCACGCCGTAAGTTTTCGCCAGACATGGCTAACAAGAATCCCAGCCGTCTCTCACGTATGCCAGGCATCACGCGTGGCGAGAATCGTCAGAGACTTCTAAAGCTCAACATTGGCTGCAAGGACTGGGACGAATGGGAGAAATGGGCGGATGAGTCAGAGGATGACCTTCCAGACGAAGCCGATTGTTCAGACTGGGACGAGCCGGTGGAGTTGAACGCACCGCTTATCGGTATTGAGGGCGCGGGACTTCTGCGCCAGGGCCAGAAGATGATTCTCACGGGCGACTCTAAGATGGGTAAATCCTACGCGCTCATTGACTTAGCCGAAGCGGTCTGCACGGGTAGCACGTGGCTGGGTATGCCATGTATCAAAGGACGCGTTTTATACGTAAATCTAGAAATCGAAGCGAATGAGTTTAGACAGCGTCTCCACACGGTTTGGGACGCCCGTCACGGCGATAAACAGCCTGGCGCACTCGATGATTTAAAGACCAACTTTTATGCATGGAATCTGCGCGGCAAGGCTCGCCTTATGAAGGACTTAACGCCGATACTGATTCGCCGTGTTTTGGCACATGGCGAGAAGGGTTTTTTCACCATGGTCATCGTTGACCCGGTCTATAAGGTCAACGGCGGAGACGATAACGATTCTCGCATGGTGGCAGAGTTCACCAACGCCATCGACCGTATCACGGAGGAGTGCGGATGCGCTGTTGTTTATGCGCACCACCATCCAAAGGGTACTGCCGGCCAGAAGAAGGCAATGGACCGCATGAGCGGCTCTGGTGTTTATGCACGCGATGCGGACTCAATGTGTGACTTCACACCGCTAGAGATTCCGGAGGAGTTTCGCCGCACACGCTTGAATGATTGTCCGGCCTACCGCGTATCCATGACCACGAGGAGCTTTCCGACGCCGCCAGAGCGTGACGTCATCTTCAAGTGGCCACGGTTCTACGACGACCCAACGGGCATGCTCGCGAAGTTTGAGACGGAAGGCGCTGACCCGTTCGCCAAGGGACGTGAGAGTAAACTGGCGAAGAACCACCGCATCCAGAAGGAAGCGGCGGAGCTGATGCAGGACGCTTACGACACCGCGGTGGCCGATGGTTGCGCGGACGATAACGGATACGTCACCCAAGAGGATCTGCTTGAGCGAATCGGCACGCGCATAGACCCGGAGGGGTACGAAGTGAAGCCATCCGCACGCGATATTCAGTACTGGACGAAGCAAGATTGGTGTCCGATTGGGAAGCGCAAAGTTGAGGTTGAGGGCTCACGAGGCCGTACTCGCAAAATGACGATGTATTTTGATGCCATTTCTGCAGCTGAACAAGGCTTTTTAGACGATGAAGACGACTAATGCCACCAAAAACGGGACACCGCTTATATAGGTATATCTCCCTATATTGGTGGCAACGGTGGTTTTTCATCATCTTTGTGTGTGTACGCCCACAAGCTAGGCAGTTGGCGCCAAAGGCGCGCGCCAACCGCCTTACGCTATGTGTTTCGCTAACGCTTGTGGTGCGTCACACAGCTAAAGATTCTTCCGCGCGCGCCCGCGTAATTGGCGCGGTTCCATTTTTTTGAGATTCACGATTCACGATTCACGATTAGGAGATTGATTGATGTGGTTGACCCAAGAAGTAGCGCGGGCGGCCGTACAAGGCACGCAGAGCCCGCACAAGACGCGAAAAGGCGTGTGTCGGCATTCTTGCCCATGAAGCCACCGAGCGTGACGCATAACGCCCTTGTGGCGTACATTGTGGGCGGTGGCAAAGGAATGCACGCCGCCATCCGAAAGTCGGACGAACTGAAGACCGCGGAGGATCTGATTTGTGTGTGGCTGAAGTCGGTCACGAAGGTGTCGGACAACTTCCAGCCACTGACTGGACCTCTGCGCTGTGTGGTGAAGTGGTGCTTTCCTGCGAGCCCTAAGCATCCCGATGGCAGCCCCATGACGGAAAAGCCGGACATGTCTAACATGCTGAAGACGTTTGAAGACTGTCTGACCAGGTGTGGAATAATTGAAGACGACCGCTTTATCTGCAGCGAAAGGCTCGACAAAGGCTACGCTGACACCATGGGCATCTATTTCTCGGTCGAGGAATTGTAGGAAAAGGCGAGGTAGTGGTATGACTGGGCTGGAATGGTGGGAGAGTGTTAGGCAGGCCGCGAAAGACATTGAAAGCGCTCGCAACAGGTTAAACGCCGTTAGAGAGCCTCTGAAGGCTTCTAGCGGCGCGGGAACTAAGAATTCGACTTCTGACCCGACGGCGCGTGTAAGTATGGCGGAAATGACCGCACAGGCGTTTCTAGAGGGTTTGTTAGACGAATTGGAGAGCGTCATTCTTGACGGTTACGCCGCATGCAACACAATCGGCGAAGCACTTGGCCAAGACGCGGCCCTCGTGATGCAGCTGTACTTCGTCGAAGGTTACACGTGGGCGGAGACAGCTAAAAGGGCGCACGTTTCCATGCGTCAAGCGTTTATCCTGCGCGAACGTTCTTTGGAGTTTACAAACACGGTGGGTATTGCTAAGCTGTGTATAAAGCAGGAAGAATATTCATAAATCGTGCATAATCTTGCAGTTATATTCATATTAAAACGTGGTATTTTGATACCGTAGGAATGTACGAAAGTTAACAAAGCGACTCGGGCGCTCTCAGAAATGAGGGCGCTTTTTTGTTAGCTCAATATTCATTTTTATGCATAAGTGGAGGGGTTTATACAAATGGGTGTATCGTCATCAAGCAAAGAAAAACTCGAAGACTATGAAGCATTCGTTGAGAAGTTCAAGCCGAAGCTGACCACAGACGATTGCTTTACCCCCCCCGCGGTGTATGACGCCGTGCTTGAGTGGGTGCGAGATAAGTATGATCTAGGCGACGCACCAATCGTCAGGCCATTCCGCCCAGGCGGAGACTACCAGAGCGAGGAATATCCAGATGGTTGCGTTGTTGTAGACAACCCGCCTTTCTCTATCCTGGCATCCATCCGCCGGTGGTACACAGAGCGCGGCATCAAGTATTTTCTGTTTGCGCCGTCTCTCACCATCTTCATACGCGACATGATTGATTGCGCGGTATGCACGTTTGCAAACATTGAATACGCCAACGGTGCCAAGGTGCGCACCTCATTCGTTACGAACCTCGACATGGTCAACGCAGCAATCACCACACCGGAGCTGAAGGACATAATCGAGGAAGCGTGCAAGCAAGAAAACAAACAGCAACCGAAGCTCAACTATCCGAAGTGTGTCCTTATGGCCACGCGATTGGGAAGACTATCCAGCAAAGGTGAAGAGATAGAGATTCCCAAAACTGATACGTATTTCATTCGACAACTTGAAAGCCAGAAGCCACTGCGAAAAGCTATGTATGGTGCTGGCTTTTTGTTGTCTAGCGATATGACGCGCAGGCTGGCACGAGCAGAGGCACGAGCAGAGGCACGAGCAGAGGCACGAGTGGAAGAGTATGCATTCGACCTTTCCGAGCGTGAGTTGGCAATTATTAGGGAGTTAGATGGCAAGACTAAACAATCCGAACGCGGCGAAGAACCTAACGCCTAACAGTCAGCGCACTAAGGCTGAGCTGAGCGAGATAGGCAAGAAGGGTGCCGCGAAGTCTAACGCGGTTCAGAAGCGCAGGCGCGAGATTCGTGAGACGCTTCTAGATCTTCTCGCCATGCCGATGAAACCTGGCAAGTTGTCCGAGGCGTCCACCATCGCAGGGCTCACTGGTAAGAATGTGACCGCCAGCGAAGCCATGGCGCTTGCTATGCTCACCCAAGCACTCGAGGGAGACGTGCGCGCGGCTGAGTTCGTCCGTGATTCTTCCGGGCAGAAGCCCGTGCAGCAGATGGAAGTTTCTGCCAACGCTAAGGAAGCCAGCGCCGCGTTTAAGAGTTTGCTCGACGAGGTAGAGAGCGATGGAGACCAATAGAGCACTCGCGACGCTTATAGCCAAGCACCCGGTGCGCTTAGCGCATGAGCTAGGTTATGACCTTCTGCGCGAAGGACTCCACGACAAATGGATCCATGCGATGGTATTTGGCCACGGAGACATGACGCTTCAGTCGCATCGTGGCTCATACAAGACGACCTGCGTCGAGGTTGCTCTGTGGTTGATACTGCTTACACGCCCAGACTTGACCGTGGGATTCCAACGCAAAGGCGAGAATGACGTCGCGGAGGTACTCGCGGCGGTCAAACGTATGGTCGAGCATCCACTCACCCAGGAGATTGCGCAGAGCATCTATGGCCAGCCACTGAAGCTGACCACAGCAAGCTCTACGGCAATCTCGACCAGTCTCGCGTGTAACGTCTCCGGATCACCGCAACTGACGGGCATTGGCATTGGCGGCTCGCTCACTGGTAAGCACTGGGACATCATCTTCACGGACGACATCGTCACACTGCGTGACCGTGTGAGCCGCGCTGAGCGTGAGCGCACAAAGCAGATTTACCGCGAGCTTCAGAACGTCAAGAACCGCGGCGGACGCATCATCAACACGGGAACCCCGTGGCACAAAGACGACGCGTTCACCATCATGCCACCCGCTGAGAAGTGGCCATGGGACACCACAGGACTTGTGAGTGTAGACGTGGCCACAGAACTGAAGGCGTCGATGACGCACTCACTCTTTGCGGCTAACTACGAGCTCCGCCATGTGGCAGAGGAGGGCGTGGTCTTCGAGGGCGACTGTAAAACCTTCAAAGACGAGAGCCTTCTTTTTGACGGCATCATGCACGTGGATGCGGCTTACGGTGGCTCAGACGGTACGGCCATCACGTGTATCAAGTGGGTGGGCGATGAAGCATTCGTCCATGGTGAACTGTATCGCGAGACGCACGTTGACAGGTGCATGGCGCGCATCTTGGAGCTACACCGCGAGCTAAGACTTGGCACGGTCTACATGGAGAAGAACGCGGATAAAGGGTACGTGGCTGACAAGCTCGACGGGTACGGGTTGCCCGTCCATACGTATTCAGAGACCGCAAACAAGTTCATCAAGATTGCGACGTATGGTCGCGGCACATGGTCAAAACTGTCCAGGCTTGAGAGTGTCCGCGAAGCTAGCGTTGATTACTGGAACGAAGTCATGGACTTCACCGAGGGAGCGGAGCACGATGACGCGCCTGATTCTCTCTCATGCGCTATTCGCTTACACGATAACGCGCCGACCATTCAACTATTTAGAGGAGGCATTTAGTGAGTGCTGACGTTAAGGGAGCAAACGCTTCCACGTTTGAGCAAAGGGGCGGCTATCGCCTACCAAAGGACACACAGATGACCGCGGAGCTTCTTGGCAAGCTTTTGGTGGATTACCGCGCAAAGCAGGTTAACCGCTTGACCAGCCTACGCAAAGCATACGAAGGCGACCACGACATTCTGCACCAAAAGGAAAAGGCAGAATACAAGCCGGACAATAGGCTCGTGGCCAACTTCGCCAAGCAGATCGTGGACTCCATGGTCGGCTACTTCCTGGGCGTTCCCATTCGCACTACCGCTGACGATGAAGCATTCGCGGAGTATTTGGATGTGTGGAGTGCGGTCAATGACTCCGATGACCTAGACGCAGAGCTTTCCAAGCTGGCGGACATCTATGGCGCAGGCTACGAGCTGATGTGGCGTGATGAGGAAGCCTTCGCGCGTTCTTGTTCAGTCACGCCAATGAATTGCTTTGTTGTCCGCGATGACACGGTAGAGAATGACATCATCTACGCGGTGCGCTTCTGGTTGGACGATAACCTTTTTGATAATGCTCGCGACACACTCCGCGGCACGCTCTACGATTCCATGTTCGAGACGCCGTTCGTGATGGACGGCTCGAAGGTCATCTTTGGTGAGCCTGTTATTCACGGCTTTGACGATGTGCCTGTGGTTGAGTATGTGGACAATGAAGAGCGCCTCGGTTTGTTCGAGGGCGTCATGTCACTCATTAACGCATACAACAAAGCAATCTCTGAGAAGGCTAATGATGTCGAGTACTATGCTGACGCTTATCTGAAGATTCTTGGCGCACGTCTGGATGAACAGACGCTGCAGAACTTGAGAGACTCGCGCATCATCAACCTGGACTCGAGAGACGCGGCAAACGTCACCGTTGAGTTTTTGTCTAAGCCTGACGCAGACGGCACGCAGGAAAACTTCATTGATCGCGTGGAGCGTCTCATTTTCGTTTTGTCGATGGTGTCAGACCTCTCAAGCGAGAAGTTCGATACCAGCTCCGGCATTGCTATTAAGTATCGCCTTCAGGCTATGAGCGATATCGCCGTAGTAAAGCAGAGGAAGTTCCGCCGTTCACTCTCTAGGCGCTGGAAGCTCCTGTGTAACTACGCAGGAAACACACGCCTAGACGCTAAGGCATGGACAACTGTACGCGCCACCTTCACGCGCAACCTACCATCGAACTTGCTCGAAGAGTCTCAGATTGCGGGCAACCTCTCCGGTATTACCTCCGAGGAGACGCAGCTCTCCGTTCTGTCGTGCGTTGATTCGCCACAGGCTGAAATGCAGCGCATGGCCGACGAGCGCGCCGAGCAGGCCGCGCAGATGGTCCCAGACCGTACAGACGGTGGCGCGAGTGACGGAGGTCTGAAGTCGCTTAACGGAGCACAGACCCAATCACTTCTCTCTGTCATTGCACAGTACGCCGCGGGAAGCCTGTCAGAAGCTCAGGCGATAAGCGTCATTAGTGCGTCTATTGGAGTAGATCATGACAAAGCACGCTCGATTCTTTTGGGCGATGCTATGCCGGAAGTTGTTAAGTAAGGAGCAACATGGACTCGTATTGGCATAGTCGCCAAACACTCGCTGACGCAGCGATGGAGAAAGACGAACGCGCTCTGTCGGTACGCGTCCATAACGCCTACGAGAGCGAGCTCCGCCGTTTGAATCGCGAGATTGCGGAGTATTATCAGCGCTACGGCGAGAATGGCGTCCTGGAATATCGCCGTCTTATGGAGACGATGGACCCTAAAGACCGCGAGCTTCTTATCCGTGACTGTGACGAGTTTCTACGCCAGCACCCGGATATGCAGTCCATTGTGGACGTGCGTAAGAGCATCTACCAACTGAACAGGCTCGAAGGCTTGCAGGCGTCGGCACGCTTGCACCTCTATCAAGCTACAGGAGACGTTGCTCAGCGCATTGACAACCACATCATGCGCCAGTCTCTACGCGGTGCAAACACAGCGGCTGAAGCCATGGGATTTGGTCGGTCGTTCTACAGTATGGATTCTGACGTGGTCCGCCGTTTTGTTGATACGGTGTGGACGGGTAACACGTCATACTCTCAGCGCATCTGGGACAACACGGAGACCCTCGCGTCTTACGTGGCGCAGGACATGTCGAAGGCTCTCGCGCGCGGTGATTCGTACCAGCGAATCGCGAAGGCGCTCGAGAAGCGTTTTGTGGACGTTCCGCAGTCATCGCTTATGCGCCTGGTTTACACCGAGGGCACTTACGTTTCACGCATGGCGCAGGTTGAGGAGTTGAAGCGTGAAGGCTTTGACTCTTACACCATCGAGGTAGTGCATGACGAGCGCGCCTGCGAAGAGTGTGAAGGCGTGAATGGATCTACGTTCCGTTTTGAGGATATGCAGGTGGGCGTGAACTTCCCACCGCTTCATCCATACTGCCGCTGTCAGATTGCGCCAGCCGTGGATGACTGGGACGCCTGGCAACAAAAGCAAGAGGAGCTGGCGAGACAGAAAGCCACGGAAGACGCTCGCGAGAATTGGGGCGGCGTCGGAGCGAAGAAGTCTAAACGAACCGTTTTCTTCGAGACGGATAAAGTTGCGTTTACGAAAGAGCAAGTTGGCAAAAAGATGCGCAAGCATGCTAGAGAATGGAAGCTAAATCCGTCGTTAAAAGAGGACAGAGATAAGTTCGTAGAAATATGTAACGAAATTATTGAGAAAGCTGAGCGTGTTTCTACCGGTGACTGGTGGGGACAAGAAGGTAATAATCCTTGCACTTTCTATGAGTACGATGGTAATCTTGTAATCGTAGATGCAAACGGTGATTTTGTAACAATTATGCGAGGGGGTGCGACTAATGTCAGATACAGGCGTTCTACAGAAGGTAGTGGGACTTAAATCAAAGCACGACTTAAGTGATGCTCAGTTCGTTAACTTCTTTAATCGTGTACAAGAAGAAGCCAATAAACAAGGAAAAGTGTTCTTTCTTGACTGCGGTGAAGGCAACATGGCAGAATTTGACAACATGCTGGCCATGGATTTATCTGGTTGGTTAGTCGACTTCAGTGACGCTAAAGAGTTCGAATCATTTTGGTCACTTGGTTCGGATTATGTTCCGGAGAAATTTGTCAAAGACGAGTGCGAAGAAGAGTGGAGCAAAGATCAAGACGGTCTCCATATCAATCTAATTACTTTCTAGCCTTCACCAACCAACTAGCTTTCACGAGCCACCTCCGGGTGGCTTTTTTGTTAGACCGCCAAGGAGGTGAGAATATGGCGCGAGTAGTGATCTATATGGCTGAGTGGTGCAGCATCTGCCGCGGGACTATCAAGAGGATAGTGCCGGCTCTGTCTGAAGAAGATATCGAGTACGAGATTATCGACGTGGATAGCTCACCGAGGTCCAGGGACGCGAAGAGCATCACTCACCTTCCGACGGTGTGTGTTGTGGACGCGGGGGAGCGCGAGCTCATGCGTTGCCGAGGATGTCCCACGGATGAAGTACTAGAAAAAATTGTTGAACTGTGTATTGAAAGCGACTAGACAGTCGCTTTTTTAATGCGCCGACCAAGCTTTGAAGTCGCTAAAAGCTAAGGAGAAAAGGCACGCCGACGCGCCTTGGAGCGCCGGGGATTAGGAGAAAAAACAATGGGTGCAGAAACAAACGCAGCAACAACCACAGAGACCACAGAGGAGACTAAGCAAGCTCAGGCTCCTGTAGTGGATGGCGAGGGCGCTAACAAGGACGCGACCACCACCACACAGACAGAGCCAAAGCAGGACAACAAGCAGCAGCCAAAGTACACGGACGCTGATGTTGACGAGATTGTCTCTAAGCGTCTCGCGAAGTGGGAGAAGCAGCAAGCCGCAAAGGTCGAAGAAGCTGCAAAACTGGCCGAGATGAACGCTCAGCAAAAAGCAGAGTACGAACGTGACAAGGTTCAGAAGGAGCTTGATGAGTACAAGCGCCGCGATACAGTAAACGCGATGGTGGCTGAGTCTCGTCGTCAACTCTCTGAGCAAGGTATCGCGGTCAGTGATGACATTCTCGCGCGTTTAGTGGGTGAGACTGCAGAGGAAACAAAGGCGTCCGTTGACGCTTTCTCAACGGCTTTCACGGCGGCCGTAGAAGATGCCGTGAAGAAACAGCTCGCGGGCAAAGCTCCTGCGGCGGGTGTGGCCACTAAGACGATGACCAAAGAAGAGATCTTGGCCATCAAGGACCCAATCGCTCGCCAGGCAGCCATCCGCGACAACATTGGATTATTTGTTTAACACTAAGAAAGGTGGCTTATTATGCCAGCAGAAACAGGACTTACCGTAAAGACCGACATCGCTCCTGAGATTTCAATCGACTATGTCAACCGATTCTCCCAGGGCATCCAGGAGCTTCAGAAGGCTCTCGGTATTACCAACCTTATCCCAGTACCACAGGGCGGCACCATCAAGACCTACAAGTTCGTGAAGGACGTTAAGAATGGCGTAGTTGCTGAGGGTGACACCATTCCAGCGTCTAACATCAAGCGTCAGCTTGACCAGACCATCGAGCTTCCTCTTAAAAAGTATCGCCGCGTAACCTCTGCCGAAGCTATCCAGCTTCGCGGACGCGATCGTGCAATCAATGAAGCTGACGCTCAGCTTATTGGCACCATTCAGAGCGGTATCAGAAACGACCTGATTGCAAGCGTCTCCACCACTACAGCTGCAGCTAAGCAGGGCAAGACCCTTCAGGCAGCTATGGCTAACCTCTGGGCAACCCTTACCACTAAGTTCGAGGGTTATGACGGATTCGATACTGACGCAGCCAACCCATTCGTCTTCTTCGTCAATCCTCTTGATGTGGCTGACTACCTCGGCACTGCAACCGTAACCACCCAGAACGCTGCAGGCATCACCTACCTCAAGGACTTCCTTGGCCTGGGTACCGCAATCACCTCTTCCGCGGTTAGGGCAGGTACTCTCTTTGGTACTGCAGCTATGAACCTCAACCTGGCATATATCCCAGCAAACGGTTCTGACCTTGCTTCCACCTTCGGTCTGACCTCCGACGCTACCGGCTTCGTTGGTATCACCCACAATATCAACACCAATAACGCAACCTGCGACACCTTGGTTATGTCTGGCGTCAAGATCTTCCCAGAGATTACCGACGGCGTTGTTAAGGCTGAGATTAAGGCTACCGTCTAATCCACAAGTAAGGAGGTGAGCGTATGAGCGTATTAGATCGTGTCAAGACACGACTCGAAGCGGTCGAAGATAAGCCGAGCGATAAGTGGCTGGAAGAGGTCACGCATACGCTCACGGACCGCATCTGTTTGCGCGTTGGCGTGTCCACGCTACCCACCACAGCCGAGTCCCTTGTGGTCGATGCAACCGTCAAGGCGGTAAATCGCCGATTCGATGAAGGCATTACACAGGAGGCGGAGGGACAGGGTGGAACCTTGTCCCTTCAGTTTGTGGACGATTTACTCGCCGAGTACGCCGCGGAGCTTGCCGCCTTGGCTGAGATTGCTAGGGCGGACACTACCGCCGCTCTGCAGTTCCCAAAGGTGAGGTTCGTATGAGGTGGCGGATGTGTGAGCTGATTGAGCTCGCGGATACCGATGCGCGCGACAAGCTAGGAAACCGCGTGCTCTCGCGCCGGGTGCTTACAACCACCCGGGCGAGGGTATGCCCTGCGTCCCTTGTAGAGACGCAAAACGAAGGCAACGACTACGCGGCGTGTGACCTGACACTTATCACGACAGTACCCGCCGAGCTTGCCCTCCGTGCGTCTCTTGTACGCTTTCCCGTGATTGATGCTGGCGACGTCTATGAGGTCATCCATGTGAGTGACTTCGGACGCCGCCGCGTTTTGTCACTGAAGAAGCTAAAGGGTGATGCGTATGCCTAGTGTTCGCCTGGAGTTTGACGATGGTGGACTTGGTGACGCACTGAAAGAGCTCGCAAACATCAAGCCTGAAGTTGTTATGAAGCGCACCGTGAATGAGATAGCCGAAGACCTACGCGCAACCACACCAAGAGACACAGGCGAGTTGATAGGATCTATTCGTCAAAGCGTCAAAGGTGGCGAAGGAGAGATTGGCTACACGGGCGAGTACGCGCCACATGTTGAGTATGGCCACCGTCAAAACGTTGGTCAGTACGTTCCGAGGATTGGGAAGCGCCTAAAGGCTCCATTCGTGGAAGGCCAGCACTTCTTTGCTACGGAGATTAAGGCGGCGCGCGCTGTTCTGAAGAAGCGGTGCGGCGAGTATTTAAGGAGTAAGGGCTTATGAGGCAAGCACTAAAGCGACTCCCGCTCGACGACTTTGTCGCGGCGGTTGTGGCGCGTGTCAAAGAAGGCACGGGCGTTAAATGTGTGACCGACGCGAATAAAGAACCCTCTCCTCTTTATTCCGTCGGCGCACTCTCAGTTCGTCCGGACAAAACAAAAACAATGTGGCTGGACGTCTACACCATCGAGCTTCACGCAATCTCTAAGCCGTCTAAAACGCGCGAGGAGATATTCAAGATGGTGACGGCTCTAGAAGAAGCCATGAGCCAGCCTATTAGTCTGGCTTGTCCGTTCCAGGTCATCCGTCAAACGGATAACGGTCTAAACACAATCAAGCGAGACGAGACGGGAGAATGGCACGCGGTTGTGCCGTTTGAGGTGGTCGTCTCCTATGGTCTGATTATTAAGTAGAAAGGGGCATTACTATGCCAGATTCAACTGCATTCGATAGTGGTGCATATTGCGACGTTTCTGCTGGTGGCGTTAACGCTGTAAACGGCGCAGAGGTACTTCTCGGCGTATTCAGCGCGGACGGTTCTAAGCTCCTCGCAATCGCCGGCGAGAAGTCTCACAAGGTATCGCTTTCCGCTGATACTACGAGCGTCTCCACAAAGTCTTCTCGCGGTGCTTGGAAGGTCAATCGCGCATCTACCCGTTCCTTCGAGGTTTCCGTTGATACGGTGGCCGTCAAGGACGCTGAGAGCGATAAACTGTTCCGCCAGGCACTTGCCGACGGCACTATTCTGTGCGTCAAGGAGTTCTTGGACAACGCAGATTTCACGCCAATCGGTGGCGGCGCTGTCATCGTTACCAAGTACGAGGCAGACTCGCCAACCGATGACGTACGCACCGCGTCTGTGTCTCTCACAGGCACAGGCAAGTGGACGTGGTTCGACATTGACGCAGCCGCTAAGGCTAAGGCAATCACCAAGCCAACAGGACGATAAGCGTCCACTAACACAACTCACGGGGTAGCTTCGGCTGCCCCTTTTTTATTAGTTAAGGAGTAAGAAATGGCAGATTTTACCTTCGAGGTTGACGGTACTACATACGAGCTTCTTTACGCGGAGAAGCGTGTTGAGATGGCCGAGAGTGCGATTGGCAACAAAAGCATTATTTCCGTGTTCACTGCTCAGCCAACCCTGCGCGAGACTAAGACCATCTTCGCGTATGGCATCCGTGAGAGTGGCCAGAGTGCATGGGTTAACCCAACACAGGCCATCGAGCTTGCTGGAAAGTACCTGCAGGAGCATGGCTACGCTCAGATGATTGAAGCCGTAAGCGACTCACTTATGAAGGACTGCGGTTTTTTATTCCAGTAGATCTGAAGAGCCCGCGCTGGGTCAGACCGTCCACAACCACACAACAAGCCAACCAACCACAAGAAGCGCCACAGAAGCCACTAACAGGCTATGAGCGCGACAAGTTGTGGGCGTGGGCGGCTGTTCGCTTTGGGTGGACGCCAGACGAGTTTGACAGGCTCACAGCGGCTCAGATTGCCCTTCTTCAAGTAGCTGAGCATGACCGTGTTGCGTCTGACCAAATGCTTCTCAACGAAGCAATCGCGAACGCGCTCGCCAACGGTTACAAGAAGAAGAGCGAAGAGCCTGAGCTTCTGTGGGTCGAAGCAAATAAGCCTGACAGAAAGACCATGAGCGCGAAAGAAGCGCGCGCAAAAATGGCCGCGCTTGAGAAGGCTCTATCGAATCAACAGAAATAAACATGAGAGGAGGTATATATGGCAAGTGACTATACACTCTCCGCAAAGTTCACCGTCAACGCCGACGGCTTCATTGATGGCGTAAACAAGGCGCAGTCTTCACTCAGTCAGATCCAGAACAAGGCGCAGGAAGTTTCGCGCTCTATGGATCACAGCATGGGCGACGCATCCGGCAGCGTGCAGTCATCGTTTGCAGAGCTTAGGTCGCGGGCTCAGAACATTTTCAGTGGCATCGCGACAAGCGCGAGAAACGGACTGACCAACGCATGGAACGCGGTGCGTACCAACACCCAGCAAATCACGAGCTCACTGATTGGTGTAGGCCAGGCGGGAATTGCCGCGGTTGCTGGTATGGCCATCCAGGGCGGAATCGACCGCGCGCTGAACATTGATAACGCACGGAAGAAGCTTGCTGGCTTTGGCCATGACGCACAGGACATTGAATCCATCATGGACTCGGCCACGCAATCAGTACGTGGCACGGCGTTTGGTCTGGGCGACGCAGCAACGGCAGCGGCAACGCTTTCTGCAGCTGGCATTAAGTCCGGCGAAGATATGACCAACACACTGAAGTCTGTCGCGAACGTTGCGGCAGCATCTGGTCGAGCGTTCAACGATATCGGCGTTATCTTCAGTTCTGTCGCATCGCGTGGCAAGCTGATGGGCGACGACATGCTGCAGCTTTCAAGCTCTGGCGTACCGGTTCTGCAGCTTTTGGGCGAGTACCTTGGCAAGACGTCCAAGGAAGTCTCCGACATGGTCTCCAAGGGACAGATTGACTTCCATACATTCTCAGAAGCCATGCGCATCGGTCTAGGCGAAGCGGCTCTGTCATCCGGTAACACACTGGCTGGCTCATTCGCTAACGTCCGCGCCGCTCTATCACGTCTGACTGCTCCAATCTTCACACAAGCCATTCAAGTATTGGTCGATGCATTCAAGCAAGCGGCACCGGCTATTGATGCCATGGGCAAGCAACTCGGCAATATTCCGACGTTCGTGGCTCCTATCGCCGCGGCGTTTAGTGCTATGGCTCTCAGTGGCCTTGCTCCGGTTATTGCTAATATCCCAGTGCTTGGTGCTATGCTCGGCCCTTTGTCTGGCTTGCTTAGTGCGCTAGGTGGTCCCGTTGGAATCGCCATCGCTGCGTTTGCTGGATTGGTCGCGGTGTCTCCACCACTGCAAGAAGCGCTCGGCAATCTTATGGGCGCGCTTGGTGAGCTTGGTAACGCCCTAGGGCCAATCTTCGGCGCTGCAATAGACGCCATCGTTCCAGTGCTGAACTCAATCGTTGAGGTGCTCGGCGGAGCGTTTGCGGTCGTCGTTAATGGCGCAGCGGATCTAATCAAGCAACTGGCGGACGCAATCACGAATCTATCCACTGGCGGAGGATTTGACGCGTGGCTTCAGTCTATGCAGCCGGTGGCCGACTTCGTTATGAGTATCCTGCAGCCTGCACTTGACGGACTAAGCACGGGCGCTGGTCTTATCGTTGAAGCGTTCAGCGGTTTTGGCGAAGCTGTCGGCGGAGCGTTTGAGACTCTATCGCCATACATCGAAACAGCACGAGACGCCATTTCTCAGTTTGCTGCAGCGGCTCAGCCACTTGTTGACACGGTACTTCAGAACTTGGGCGTGGCATTTACCACAGTGGCCACAATCGTGTCCGTGGTATTTGGTGCGGCGTTTGAGGTTGTCGGCGGCATCGTCATGGCGGTAATGGGAACAATCTCCGGCATCATTCAAACCACAGTCGGCGTAATTCAGACGGTCATCGGCGTGTTTGTTGGCATCTTCACAGGCAACTGGCAGATGGCCGCAAACGGCGCGCAGACAGTATTCCAGGGCATGAGTACAACCGTCACGAGCATCGTGAACGGTCTCTCGTCTGCTCTGTCTGGCATTGTCAACGGAATCGCTGGAACGTTCCAGGCAGTGTTCAACGGTATCTCGAGCACGGTGGGCAACATCTTCCACGGTATCTCGAGCACGATTGGCAACGTCATGGGCGACGCCAAGAACACCGTATCCGGTGCCCTGGACGCCATTGCGGGATTCTTCCGTGGCCTACATCTGGAGTTCCCAAAGATTAAGCTTCCGCACTTCAGCATTTCCGGCACATTCTCGCTCGCGCCACCATCAGTCCCAAGCTTGGGCATTGAATGGTACGCAAAGGGTGCCGTACTTACGCAGCCGACCATGTTCGGCATGAACGGAAATAATGCCATGTTTGGCGGAGAAGCAGGACCAGAAGCAGTCGCACCAATTAGCACGCTCACAGGCTACATCAGTGACGCGGTGAACAACTCTAAGAGTGACGACGAGCTGATTAGCGAGATTGCTGGACTGCGTGAAGATGTACGCAACATGCGCGTTGTGATGGATGGCCAGACGGTCGGTTCAATCGTCTCGCCGTATGTGGATTCGAACCTCGGTGAATATAAGGTGGTGGCAAACAGATGACGGAACTAACAGACACATATGAAGTTGTGGTTGATGGAGTGCCGCTTTGCGCCACCTACCGCTTGGCAGTTACGAACTACACCGACAAGCCGCCAGCCACTAGAACGTCTACGGTGTCTATCCCTGGACGTGATGGTGTGCTGGACTTGTCTGAGTGGTTGACAGGCGCGCCGGTGTTCGACAAGCGAACAATCACCATCACACTTTCACCGCTCGACACGCACGACTGGGCAAGCGTTGAGACGACGCTGACCGCTCTGCGTAACATGCTCCACGGTAGGCGACTGGATTTCACACTGTCCTGGGACGAGGGTTATACGTACACAGGACGCTTCGAGGTCACCTCCCAGACGCTCTACGACGAGACGGCGGCCATCAAGCTCACGATTACTGCAGACCCATACAAGTCGCGCGGTGTCATGCACTATGAGCTTGACGGTGAGCTTGGCAAGACCTACATCATCGACGGTCCCGCGCATGCGGTGGTTCCGACCATCACATGCCAAACACGCGCCCTGGTTAATATTAACGGGCGAACCGTTGACCTTCAGCCGGGTGTGTGGATAAACCGCGACTTGGAGCTGCACAACGGAAAGAACCGCGTAACCGTGAACACCACGCCGGACTACGGAACGGCGATATGGCGTGATTATGCGGGGCTCACGTGGGATAAGTTTGACGGCACAAGCCTGGCATACGTCGGACGCGCTGGAAAGAACAGGCTCAAGGGTCTGAAGTGGTCCAGTCTTGCCGGTAAAGCGTGGCAGAACATACGCGGAACGTGGCGCGAGCATGCGTACGTCGATGACGCAGAGACGCACAACAACACAACAGTAACGCTCGACTTCGATTGGAAGGATATTTAATGAGCACAAAGACTCCAAGGCTGGGTCTCACGAAGCCTGATGTCACGGACGAGACTGTTCAGACTATTAAGGACCTCGCCAAGAATTTCGACCTCCTGGACGCAATGTTCCCAGTAGGAGCGATTTATCAAAGTACCAAACCAACCGACCCATCCACATTTCTTGGCGGTACGTGGCAAGCATTAAACGGTGTATTCCTCTTGGCTCAGTCGCAGAAATTCCCCGCGGGCTCAACGGGCGGTGAGGACACTCACACGCTGACTATCAACGAAATGCCAAGTCACAGCCATGACACGAGCATGCACTATGGCACGGACAACGGTGGCGGTACTCAGTGGACGGCACGCTCGGCGGACACCTACACCAATTACCGCTTCCAAGTTGACGCGGTTGGTGGCGGCCAACCTCACAACAACATGCCACCATATCGCGCGGTTTATATGTGGGAGAGGGTGGCCTAAATGTATGTGCTGACTTATGCGGGAAACGTCATTCATGATCCGCGTGAGGAAGGCGTGCAAATCTCAACCGGTAAGCTTGTAGAAGAGTCGGGGCAATCTCCGACTCTTTCTTTTGCCGTGCAACCGACACACCCACTCTGGCGCGCATTTAATCGTGAATCGGTTATGAACACCGAGCGCGAGATTGAGCTCACGGAACACGAGACACAAAAGATTCTCTTCCGTGGTCGTATTCGCAAAGTGTCGATGTCCATGGATGGGTCTATTGATGTCACCTGCGAGGGCGCTATGGCATATCTCAACGACACCACCGTTCGTCCATATAAGACATACGATACCGACGAGATTGACTGCGAGATTAACGCCCCCGCTAAAGCTGGCGAGCTGTTCGAGTGGTTCATCGAGCAACATAACTCGCGCGTGTCTAACCGATGCGAGAAGTTCAAGGTAGGCATTAACGCCGGCATTAACTTCGGCGCGCTTCAGCGTGGTACAGGAACTCGCCCAACCACATTGAAGGAGATGCGCGAGAAGCTCACGAAGCTCTGCGGCGGTTATTTCCGCGTTCGTTATGTGGGCGAGGATAACTACCTCGATTGGCTGAACGCGGACGGTTCAAGCGAAGCCGCTCAGTCTGTAGAGCTTGGCCAGAACCTTCTAGATCTAAACACCGGTGCGGACGGTAAGGACATCTACACGGCCATCGTGCCTGTAGGAAAGACCGGCGAGGGTGAAGACGAGAAGGACGTAACCATCGATGACGAACACGCCTATGTTGGCGGTGGTTATGACATTGTCGGTGACGCAGTAGTTGATACCACAATGGCTGAGCGTTACGGCGTTATCGAGAAGCTGATGGAGTATGACCATCTGAACCAGCCACAGGCACTCGCAGACAAAGCAGTGGCCGACCTTGCCGCGGGCAAGCTCTCTGATTCCATCACCGTAAGCGCTACGGACTTGCACTACGCAGACGCGACCGTCCAGCAGATTGACTACTTGCAGCGTGTCCAGGTTACAAGTGAGCCGCATGGCATCGACCGCATGATGCTCTGTGTTGGTCGCACGATCAACCTCGTTGACCCAAAGGCCACGCGATACAGCTTCGGCGCAATCGAAGGCACGCTGACCAAGAGCGGAACAACGTCCCAGGAACGCACGCAGGAAGCCACTGAGAAGCGTCTGACCGCCCTCGCATCGACCACACGCAAGACGGTAGAAGACGCAGCAACAACAACTATCAAAGTTGCAGCCGTTGAGGAGAAAGCGGTAGCGGTTGAGAAGAAAGCCGACGCAGCCACAGAGAAGATTGCAGACGTAGCAACCACGGCAACAGCGGCTGCCGAGAAGGTTGAGACTGTCGCGGCTAAGGCTGAGCGTGCAGCAGAGGAAGTGAGCCACGTGGCCACAGACGCAAAGAACGCAACAACAGCAGCAAAGGAGGCAAAGACTATGGCAACAGAAGCAAGCAACAAGGCTGACGAAGTAAAGAGCACAGTCGAGGATTTGACAAACGCCTTCTCGCACGATCAGGACGGCGCACACGTAGGAGATAAAAAAGCAGGTCATGTCACTGTAAAAAGTGACGGAATGAGCATATTTAATGGTGAAAGCCAAATCGCAAGTTTTGAGGGCGGCATTATCAGCCTAGGGGATAACGCGCTTAATATTGTCGCTGGCTACCAGGATAATAGAGGTGACAGGGCTACAGCTTTAATGACCGACAATATCCTATTTAAGCCTACGGGCTTTGTCGCAAGTGAATCGCAGGCTGTTATAGCAAAAGTGACAAGTTCAGACAGAATGCACTTTACCGACATCGGACTGAACGACACGAGCGTAAACGTATCTACCGATAACAATGCATCGCAAGGGAATATTAAGTATACAGACCTCGTAAAACTTATGAAGTTTGTCCCGTGGACTGACCTAGTTAATAATCAATGGGTCAGGGTTCGATATTGTGTACGAAGTGGGTTTATGTACCTTGATTGTTGGATGACTGGAGGTTATCCGAGCTACACAACGCCAACACAGATTCCCGATAATCTGCTACCGGCGAAGGCTGCATATTATCCACTTGCGACACAGCAAGGAAACAATACTGCAAAAATGTGGCTTGGCGCTGCTGGTGGTGGTGACGGTCATGTATATCTATACAATTACGATAGCGGTTATTGCTCTGGTGTCATTCCTATCATTCCTAAGAGTATGGAATAGAGGTGGCAGGATGAACCCACTAACATTCGAACAGATCGTGGCAGCGGTATCGTTTCTCGGCATGGTGCTGACGCTCATCAACGGAGCCAAGGCGATGAACCGTGCAAGCCAGGAAGACGCGATGCGACTTGTACGCATTGAGGAAGGCGTGAAGCAGCTCAAGAGTGACATAGACGATACTCAGAAAGCCTTCACAGCGTACATGGCGCGAACAGATGAAACAATCACCAACATCCGTGACACGCTTAGCGTTCACGACACCCGTCTTGCTGTGGTTGAGGATGTGACCCGCAATCAGGCGGGACGGCTGGAACGCCTGGAACAGGCGCATACACACTAATTCTGATTTAAGGAGATTAGAAATGATTAACTGGAAAGTACGTCTTCATAACCCCGCTTGGTGGCTTGGTATGGCTGGCATTGTCATGAGTCCCGTCCTGGCATATCTTGGACTGGCTTATTCTGACCTCACTACATGGGGCAGCCTTGCTGATGTATTTGTGAAGTTCATCAGCAACCCTTATTTGATTGGCACTGTGGTTGTAGCGGTGCTGGGTGCTATCGGTGTCACCGTTGACCCAACTACAAAGGGTATTAGCGATTCTGCACGTGCAATGACCTACGACAAACCAAGCGTGAGCCCTTTAGACGAGGGAGAGCACTAATGGCAGATTTTTCAGGTCAGATTACCGCAGACGCGTATATTCCAACGTCGGCATATTCAGCTGGGCGAGACGGTCATTCCGTGCAGTATATCGTGGTACACCATGAAGCTGCCGTAGGCTTAGACGGTGCGGCCATCACCGCTATGTGGGACAGGATGCAGGCACAATCTGCGCACTATTCTGTGGATGGTGCGGGTACTATCACCCAGCACGTACTGGAGAGCAACACCGCCTGGGCATGTGGTCGCTGGGTCGCTAACTGCGAGAGTATCAGCATTGAGCATGCGAACAACTCCACATCGCCCTGGACTGTTTCTGAAGCTACTCTAGAGAGCGGCGCGCATCTTGTTGCTGCGTTGCTCATTAAGTACGGACTTGGCTACCCTCGCTGGGGCGGTAACGTCCGACCGCACAAACAGATCGTGGCCACGGCTTGCCCTGGCGAGCTTGCTGGCTCTCAGAATACTCACTATATGGAGCGTGTGTGTTATTGGTATGAGGTCATGACGGGCACCCGTACAACTTCTGAAATTGGCTGGCATACTGATAGCAAAGGTTCATGGTGGTATCAGACAGGCGAGAGCGCAGACGAGTACGCTGTCGGCTGGTATAAGGTCGGTGATAAGTGGTATTACTTCAACGAGAAAGGCTGGATGCTCACCGGCTGGGTTCACGCTTCTTGGGAAGGCTCTGAGAAGTATTGGTGGCACTTCGGTGATACTGGCGCACTTGAATCGGGCGATTGGCTTGAGTACAACGGAAGCTGGTACTTGCTAGGATCTGACGGCCGCATGGCCACGGGCTGGGCTGAACGTGACGGCAAGCAGTACTACCTCGATGAGACTGGTCGCATGATTACTGGCTGGCTCAAGCTCGACGATGATTGGTTCTATTTGCGCTCTGACGGCTCACGAGTTGAAGATTGCCTTTATGAGGTTGGAGCAGACAATATCTGCGCGTTCGATAAGGAAGGTAAGCTTCTCACAGGTGACATCACAGTCACAACCAATGACGATGGATACATCGCCGGAATTAAGTAATATTTACCCCTCCTGGCTTATGCTGGGAGGGGTATTTTTATGTCCCAAGCGCGTCCCAAATGGCATTTTTACGCGTATCTTCTGAACCTTATCACTAACAAAACTGCACTTAATACGCATATAAACAATGCAGATATTAAACTGCTACAATGAAATAGTTAACAAATCGATTGAATTGGAATACCTAGTGAGTTCTCCTACGCGTTTTTCTGCTAAAAAAAGAAACGCTCGTCATATGGTTAAAGCAGCGCACGTTCCTGAGCCTTCATCTGAGGCAAGGGAAGTTGCACCTGTAGAAGCACCTCAGGCTCCCGTAGAGAAGGCTGATACTACGGCAAGTCCAGTGGCCTCTCTGCAGACTGCATCTGAGCAGCTTTCGTCTGCTTTTACGTCGTTTGCGCAGCGTAAGCCTGCAGAAGTGTCTGCTGCACAGCCTGCAGAAAAGTCCGCTACACAGCCCGCAGAAAAACCTGCAGAAAATATGCGGTCTAAAGTTGAGCCAGAAAAAGAGAAGCGTCAGAAAACGCCTCTATCTGCCCGCAAAAGCATTCGTGTGGAGAAGCGTCCTCGCAATCAAGCAGATCCAGAACCAGAGCAGCGTCATTCTCGCCCGGTGAGTGCGGGCAGAAGAAAGCTCGAGCTGGTAAGCGTTGTTGCAATTTTGGTGCTTGCGGTGCTCTCGATTGTTCTGGTTAACCGACCAAGTCAAAAAACGCTGGTATTCGGCGACAATCAGGTGACGTATACCGGCACTACCATTCAGGGAAAGATGAATGGTCAAGGCAAGATGACTTTTGAGAATGGCGATACCTACGAGGGAGAATTTGTCGACGGGTATTTCCAGGGTACGGGAACGTACACCTCAAAAGATGGCTGGACGTACGAAGGTCAGTTTGTAAAAGGCCAGGCAGATGGCCAGGGAAGGCTCACTACACAAGACAACATTGTGTACGAAGGAACTTTTAAGCAAGGGATTTATCAAAGTGCGAATTAAATGGTTTTCGCTTGTACGTATAACAGGACTTGTTTTAGTCCTCATATATCACTTTTTTAAGGACGCGCTTCCAGGTGGCTTCATTGGTGTCGACGTATTCTTTACGTTCTCGGGCTATCTCATCACGGCTCTCTTGATTGACGAGTTTGCTCGCTTTAGATCCATCGACGTCATTGGATTCCTGCGCAGGCGTTTCTACAGAATTGTGCCGCCGCTTGTGTTTATGGTGCTTGTGTGCACGCCGTTTCTTCTGCTTGTGCGCACCGAGTTCATTTCCGGTATTAAGTATCAGATTGCCGCAGCCCTTGGCTTTGTAACTAACTACTTTGAGATAGTTCTGGGCAACAGCTACGAGAACCAATTTGCTCCTCATGTGTATCTGCACACCTGGAGTCTTGCCGTTGAAATGCACTTTTATGTGCTCTGGGGTTTGTGCGCCTGGCTGCTTGCTTGCATGAGCAAAACAATTAGAAGCTATAAGGTAAAGATTGCTGGAGCTTCCCTGGTGCTGTTGGTTGCTACTTACTTGGCGATGGCCACCGGCGCCCAAAACTCCACGAATCTTTCTATCCAGTATTTCTCGACGCAAACGCACGTGTTCCCCTTCTTTATCGGTGCGCTTTTATCGTGTGTTGCAGGAATTGCCCAGACGAGCGAGCTCTTTGACCAGCTCGAGCAGAAGCTTTCTACTCAGCTAACGCTTGTGGGCCTTGTGGCAAGCTGCGGTGTTCTCGTCTTTTTGAGCGTCTTCATGCACTTCGAGGACCTCTTTACGTACACCTTTGGTTTCCTTTTTGCCTCGCTCGCAGCAGCCGCAATGATTTTCTTTGCTCGCATGTTGCATCAAAAAACCGAGGGTATCAACGAGCCTGGCATCGTTTCTTTTGTGGCAGATACCAGCTACGGCGTGTATCTGTTCCACTGGCCTTTGTACATTATTTTTGCCGAGAAGGTCGATCCAGTCCTGGCTGCACTCCTAACCCTGGTGCTTTCGTTTGTATTTGCAAGTTGCTCGTTCTATGTGCTTGAGCCAGCGTTGGTAGGGAAGTCTCCAGAGATCTTCTCGCGCATCAAGCTTGATGGTCAGAAGGTTTTGCGAGGTACCGGCCTTGCGCTTATTCCTTTTGCTGCGGCCGTTGCCTTTATTGCGCTAACCGCTCCACAGCTTAGCGATTTCCAGAACGATCTGCTGCTCAATGCTTCGTTGCAGGAGCAGAGTACCATGACCATGACTCGCAAGCATGCGGATACCTCGCAGGCAAGCAACTACAACGTTGTTGAGGGAGTCACCTACATTGGCGATTCTGTTTCGCTGCGCGCTCGTTCTTACCTGCAGGATGCGCTGCCCGATGCTCAAATTGACGCTTCTGTTAGTAGAAATGTGGCGATGGGCGTAGATTTGCTGCAGTCTGCGATCGATAACAACACCCTCTACCAGGACGTTGTTGTTGCCCTGGGCACCAACCCTGTTGGCGGCTCCGATGCGGTTGATAAGATTGTGGACATGCTACCGCGCGGACATCGTCTGATTTTTGTCACTCCGTATGACGGTAGAAACTCCGATCCAAATGCTGGTGCAAATGCCATCCGTGCTCATGAGCTTGAACTCGCTCAACAGTACGACTTCATTACCATTGCGGATTGGGCACAGGTTGCTCAGGATAATCCTGACATTTGGGCAGGTACTGACTACGTTCACTTTGGCTCTGATTCAGATTCCATTAATCGAGGCGGTACCCTGTACGCGCAGATGGTCAAAGACGCCGTAGATAAAGCAAATCAGGGCCACGTAAAACCATAAGCTCACTTAAACCACAAAAGGCCACGTCAACCAAAATAACCTACGTTAGTCCACAATTTTGTTGCCATTCTCCCTACTCGTTCGTAACGACGCGGTTGAATGGCAATTTACAGTGCGATTGTGCTATATATCTTGGAGATTTGGTGTCCCTTGCGACAAACCATCCGAAGACGGCAATCTAACGCGAGCCATGATCGCAATTAATGGGTCAATTCATTATTATGTATAAATAAGGACAAATATTCGTAATGATGAATAGCTATATATAAATAGTTTAACTACCTCTATTTTCGAGCCTCTAGCTACACACCTATGTCGGATAATCTGCTAAATGTGAAGCAAAAAACACACCTAAGTCAAATAATCTGCAAGATATAGAGGTTTTGAGTACAATGTATACGCCTTTTGAGCAGATTATCTGACATAGGTGTGTTCTCGCGTTCCACGTCGCACCCTCGCGCTCCACGTCGCACCCTCGCGCACCGCATCGAACCCTCGCGCACCGCATCGCACCCTCGCGCACCGCGTCGCGCCCTCGCGCACCGCATCGCACATGCGTGCAGCGCAACGCGACCTCGCGTTTTGCAGGCATATCCTCTTTCCAGCTTCTCTGATGTGGAGTCCTCGCAATATTTCATTAGAATGGACTATGTGAATATTTCATCTGACAGCCCCTTAAGGAGGAGCACATGGCAGAGTTTGTCTATCAGATGTACAAGGCTCGCAAAGCTGTCGGCGAAAAGGTCATCCTTGATGACGTCACCGTCGGCGTATACCCAGGCGCAAAAATCGGTGTTGTGGGTCCAAACGGAATGGGAAAGTCCACCCTGCTCAAAGTTATTGCCGGCATGGAGGACGTCTCTAACGGCGAGGCTAAGCTAACCCCAGGTTATACCGTTGGCCTGCTCCAGCAGGAGCCGCCGCTGGATGAGACAAAAACGGTCAAGGAGAACATCGAGCTTGCCTTCGGTGACTTGCTTGCCAAGATTGCACGCTTCAACGAGATTGGAGTTGAGATGGGCAATCCTGACGCCGATTTTGACGCGCTCATGGCAGAGATGGGCCAGCTCCAGACCGAGATCGACGCAGCTAACGGCTGGGATTTGGACAGCCAGCTCTCTCAGGCAATGGACGCGCTGCAGTGCCCAGACCCAGACTCTCCCGTCACCCATCTCTCGGGTGGCGAGAAACGCCGTGTAGCCCTGTGTCGTCTGCTTCTCGAGGCACCTGACCTGCTGCTTCTTGACGAGCCCACCAACCACCTTGACGCGGAGTCGGTGCTCTGGCTTGAGAAGTTCCTGCACGATTACCCCGGCGCTGTCATGGCCGTCACGCACGATCGTTACTTCCTCGACGACGTCGCCGAGTGGATCTGCGAGGTTGACCGCGGTCAGCTCTACCCTTACGAGGGTAACTACTCAACTTACCTGGAGAACAAGGCAGCTCGCCTTGAGGCTCAAAACCAGCAGGACGCCAAGCGCGCAAAGAAAATGCGCGCTGAGCTGGAGTGGGTTCGTTCGTCTCCTAAGGCGCGTCAGGCAAAGAATCGCGCGCGTCTTGATCGCTATGAGCAGATGGAAGCAGAAGCTCGTGCATCCAAGAAGCTCGACTTCACCGAGATCCAGATTCCTGTGGGTCCGCGTCTGGGTCAGAAGGTCCTGGAGACCGATCACATCCACAAAGCCTTTGGCGACCGCGTTCTTATCGACGACCTTTCGTTTAGCCTGCCAAGAAACGGCATTGTTGGCGTGATTGGTCCCAACGGTGTTGGTAAGTCTACGCTGTTCAAGGCTATTGTTGGCCAGGAGGAGCTCACTTCCGGCACGCTTGAGATTGGCGAGACGGTTCAAATTTCTTACGTTGACCAGCTCAGGCAAGGAATCGATCCAGATAAAACTATCTGGGAGGTTGTCTCCGACGGCAATGACTTCATCAAGGTGGGAGATACGGAGATTCCAAGCCGTGCCTATGTGGCTAGCTTCGGCTTCAAAGGACCTGACCAGCAAAAACGTGCTGGCGTCCTTTCTGGTGGCGAGAGGAACCGTCTAAACCTTGCCCTTACGCTTAAGCAGGGTGGAAACCTCCTGCTTCTGGACGAGCCTACCAACGACCTCGATATTGAGACGCTGGAAAGCCTTGAGGATGCACTTGAGCGCTTCCCAGGATGTTCGGTGGTAACCAGCCACGACCGTTGGTTCTTGGACCGCATTGCTACGCACATCCTTGCGTGGGAGGGTGACGACGAGAACCCAGGCAAGTGGTTCTGGTTTGAGGGTAACTTTGAGGCTTACCAGGCCAATCGTATTGAGCGTCTGGGTCAGGAGGCTGCTCGTCCTCATCGCATTCACCGCAAGCTCACCCGCGACTAACGTATAGGTGGCGCAAGCGTAGTACATTCAAACAAATGATAAAAATAGTAACTATTTTTATCATTGAGATTTTGTGCAATCTGTTTAAGAGACTAACAACTGGGTATCAAAAATGAGAAGCCAAAGAGCTTCTCATTTTTTTTGAGAAAAAGTTACGAGGAAAGAGAAGAACATGGCACTTGATACAAACGTCGGTAACATCCTTAACCAGCAGATTAACAAAGAGTTTTACTCTGCATATCTCTATCTGACCTTTGCAGATTTCTATGAGGAGCAGGGCCTGAAGGGCTTTGCAAACTGGTATGTCATCCAGTCTCAGGAAGAGCTTGCTCATGCACGTATTCTTCGTCGTTACCTGCTTGATAACGATTGGACTCCAACCATGGAGGCAATCGCAAAGCCAGACCTTACCTTCTCCAAGGTAGTTGAGCCAATCAAGGCAGCATACGAGCACGAGCAGTTCATTACCGCAAGCATTAATGAGTGCTATGCCGTTGCTCAGAAGGCAAACGATTTCCGCACTATGCAGCTGCTTGACTGGTACGTTAAGGAGCAGGGTGAGGAAGAGGCAAACGCTGCCGATCTTCTCAAGGCAGTAGAGCTTTTTGGTGGAGATCCAAAGAACCTGTTTGATCTTGACCGCGAGAACGCTGCTCGCGTCTTTGTTGCTCCTACTATGCCAATGTAAGCTCTCCGCGCTTCTGCGTTATTGCTTAAAGTGGAGTTTCAATAGCCTCTGATTTGTTTGAAGAGGCGCCTGATAGCTCAGCAAAGATGGCACCGCCTATGATGCAGGCGGTGCCTATTATTTTGAGAAGACCAAAGGGCTCGCCAAGGATAAGTGCCGAGAAAATAACTGCAGATAGTGGCTCAAGGTATCCAAAGACCGCCACACGCTGAACAGGAATCTTGGTGAGCTGCGGGAAATATAAAAATGATCCAAGGCCCGTGTTAAAGAGACCGATAGTCAGAACAGCCAGCCAATTCACCGACGCAGGATCTGCGGGCACCTCGATGCCATGGAACACAACAGTAACCAGAGCAACAACAGCGCAGCCAATGCCCAGCTGAATGCTGGTGCCTTCAATACCAGAAACATCTTTGAGCTGCCTGTTACAAATAACCATGACAGCGTAAAGAACAGCAGAGAGGGCGCCTAAAAGAAGACCAGCTGGCGAGAGGTTCAGTCCAACTCCATAGCCAATAATTAAAGCAGCGCCAATAACAACTACGAGAAATCCTAGTATCTTTTTTGCAGTGAGCTTCTCGCCAAATAAAAGGGGAGAGAGCGCCATTACAATAACGGGACCGCAGTAATACTCAAGCGTTGCAATACCAACGCCTACCAGGCGATACGCCTCAAAGAGGAAGGTCCACTGAAGACCCAAGGCAATGCCTGATTCAACGAGCGCCTGGAAGTCCTTGGGGTAGTTTTGAATGGTAAAAGCCTCTTTTTGTACAAGCTTAACCACGAGCAAAAAGAGCGTGCCCAAAAGCATACGGAAGAAGACAATTTGGTAGCTAGGAAGATTGATAAAGCTTGCAACGATTCCGTTAGAACCGCAGATGATAAGCGCAATTAGGTAGAGCACGGTAGGTTTAAACGTGGCGTCTCTCATCGGCTACTCGCAAATTTCTGTATCCACGGACTGTGGAATTCTGTCGTTACAAATTACCTGGTAGAATAGTTTTTCTTGCTCCCGTTGATCGGAGGTCTGACCAAGCATCCACATAGTTTTTGCAACCAGGGCTTCGGTGGTCATATCGTCTCCAGAGAGAACGCCGGGCATATCTTGATAGGTTCTACCAACCTCATATACACCCAGGTCAAGACCCTCTTCAGGAACTTGTGTGGTAATAACTACGGTGCGACCAGACGCAATCCAATCGGTGATAGCTTCCTCGTAAGAGCCGTCGTATGAGGGGATGCCGCCAATACCAAAGGTTTCAAGCACAATGGCGTCGTAGTCATTCTTTAGAAGGTAGAAGATAGATGGATTAAGCTCGGGGGTCAGTTTAAGCACTATGACACGTGTATTGAGCGTTTCATAGGTTGTAAGACCGCCATCTACCTGCTCTTCATTTGGCGCACTACGAATAATCTTGTTGCCACGGATGTGGGCGAGCGGTGGATAATTCATGCTCGTAAATGCATTGAAGCTCAGTGTGCGCTGTTTATGAGCACGGGTGCCGGCAATAACCTCGTTGCCAAAAACCACCACAACTCCAGCGCTTCTATCGTCGAGCGCGTAGAGAACGGAGTGGTAGAGGTTGAGTTTGGCGTCGGTAAACGGATTTGCCATTGGCTGTTGAGAGCCTGTGAGCACAATGGGTTTCTCGCTATTTTGAATGAGGTAGGAGAGGGCAGCGGCAGTATATGCCATGGTATCGGTGCCGTGAAGGATAATAAAGCCGTCGTAGGCATCGTACGATTCAATAATGGCGTCTCTGATCTGGAGCCAGTTTTGAGGACGCATATTGGTGCTATCGATATTCATGACTTGTTTGAAATCAAATTCGCAGAGGTCATGAACAAGAGGAACGTTGGCTAAAAGCTCTTCTCCTGAAAGTGAGGGAGCCAAGCCCGATTCAGTGGAAACAGAAGCAATAGTTCCTCCTGTCGCCATCAGTAAAAGTTTCTTCACACGTCCCCCATGAACTCCAATTGTGCAGACTTTACAGAAAATCAGTCTGTATAGCGCTTTATTGTAACGGGATAGATGCTTTTCAAGGCGAGAAAAGCAAAGTCGGTGTATTCTTTTTTCGGTAAACGAATCTTTTAGCAAGGATTGTTGATGGCAGAGAACAACCTCTTTGGTTTTGGTAAGAAAAAGCGTCCAGCTCAGGTTCCACCTACTGTCTCTCGCAATGGGGAGTCTTCTACGTCTCCGCGTGCGGTACGAGGTCGTCACGCAGCTGTTGGAAGCCGTGCACAGGCGCAGCGTAGGATGACGCAAGATCGCCCAACAAATCCCGTTAACCATGCCCGTGCAGATGCCGCCCGTGCACGTGGTCGAGCAAGAACTGCTTACGGCAATCACTATGGCACGCTCAACCCCAGAGATGAAGCTCAGGCAGCATATGCGGCTAGAAGACGTCGTTCTTCTCGCATGAGACTGGGTCGTGTGGCGCTGGCGGTATTGCTTGCAGCCATTATTCTGTGGGTTGTATTTACGCTGGTAAGTTCATGTAGTCCAGGAGGCGCTTTTGCTCACGCTCAGGCGCTTGATCCTACCGTTACCCTGACTGGTTCCGTGAAGGTCGGATAGCCTTACGAGCTGCGGCAGCTCCTGCGGACGCGCCTAGCGGCTGCGGGCGTGGCAGCTCTACTTTGGACTCTTGCTTGTAGAGACGGCAGAGAAGTCCAGATTCAAATCAACCGAGCCGGTAATACCGTCAACTTGTCCCGTTGAGGTGTATTGCCATATCAAAAAGTTAAAGTTCACGTCTGGCTGATCAACGTATTGTGCCAGCCAGATGGGCTCGTCAAGCGAGACTAGGTCAAAGCGATTCAAATCAACTTTGTTGCCATAGACAATGACGCGATATCCCGCCTCTTGAATTGTGGTGCAAAACGCACGCGCAATAGCGTTAGTTTCTGCGGGGGAAAGGTTATCGGCGCGACCACTGTAATCAGGGGAGGGCTCCAGGTCAAATGCAACGGGAAGATTGAGCTTTGTAACTCCTGCTTCTTTTAGTTGCTGCAAGACAAAAGCGGCCTCTTCGCGAGCCTCTTCTACGTTAATAGCCTGCGAGAAAAAGTACACACCCACGTCAAGGCCAGCGCTTTGCGCGCCCTTAAGGTTGGTTTCAAACAGCTCATCTGCGCGAATGCCACCTTCGGTGGAGCCTCGGTAGCCAATGCGAAGCATGGCAAATTGAATGTTATCGGCAGCAACGGCCTCCCAGTCAATAAACCCCTGGTGAGAAGAGACATCAACGCCTGTGCGTGTGAGTTCTTCTCCGTCAACCACATAATGTGCGCGACCCGTTGCGTCGTAGATAAGGTTTTTCCACTCGTAGGGGACTTCGTTTTTGATAATCAGGTTGTTGTCAAAAGACAGGGAAAAAAGTCCCTGGCACGATTGCAATAATGCCAGCACAAACACAATGGCCAGTGCTATGAGACCCCATTTGACAACAGGATTGTTCTGGGAATTTTTCTCAAGTGTATGCATCGCCCGCTGCTTACGTTTTGAAGCGTTTGCAGAAGCAGGTGTGTGTTTAGTTTTAGAACGAGTTGTAGAGTTTCTCGTTTTCTTGCTTTTATGTGAGCTGTTAAAAATCACTGGTGAAAGAATTGTCCTTGTTCAAAAATTGGCTCGCAGCATACGTTAATGCCCAGCTTGTGATAGATGGATTCGTCGTCGCTTGGAATAATTGACGAGAAGTACGCGTCACATCCGTGGAGTAGTTGCGTGGCATCAACGGCTTTTCCGGCCAACGGATTGGTAATTGAGCTGATAGAAAGTGCAATGAGCATCTCGTCAGCGCAAAGGCTGGTGCGAGCTAGTTTAAAGTTGTTCTCTTTTAGAGCGCAAATGGGCCTTAAGACCTCATCCGAGACAATAAACGTCTTCTTCTCAATGCCAACGACGTATTTGAGGGCGTTGAGCAAAAGCGATGCAGGCGCACCTAAAAGCTCTGAAGTCTTGCCGGTAATAATGGAGCCGTCAGGCATAACCATGGCGCCCGCAAGCTTTCCTGTCTCTTCTGCTTTGTGTAGACAAGCAGCATGAGCTGGCGAGAAGTTCTGGTCAACGTTAACGTCTTTCATCAAGAGATTAATCTTGGTGAGTTCGCGCTCACCCATACCCGTACGCTCGAGTTTCTCGGCAGCCCTAAACCACCTGCGTACAATCTCTGCCTTTGAAGCTTCCTGGCATACCGCATCGTCAATAATGCAGTTACCCACCATATTGACGCCCATATCGGTTGGAGACTGATAGGGGCTTGTGCCTGCAATCTTCTCCATCATGGCCTTGAGCACAGGGAAAGCTTCAACGTCACGGTTGTAGTTAACGGTAACCTCGCCGTGAGCCTCAAGGTGATACGGATCAATGATGTTGTTATCGCCCAAGTCTGCCGTAGCCGCCTCGTAGGCAACGTTGACGGGGTGCTTAAGCGGCAGGTTCCAGACAGGGAAGGTCTCAAACTTAGCGTAGCCTGCGCGGACTCCACGGGCATTCTCGTTGTAGAGCTGTGAAAGGCAGACAGCAAGCTTGCCAGAGCCAGGACCAGGCGCTGTTACAACTACCAGAGGATGCGTAGTCTTTACGTACTCGTTTTTACCGTAGCCCTCCGCCGAGACAATCAGGTCAATGTTGGAAGGATAGCCCTCAATAGGGTAATGGCGATACACAGCAATGCCCATGTTCTCCAGGCGCGCACGATACGCTTTTGCCTTTGGCTGGCCAGAGTACTGCGTAATGACAACGCCGCCAATAGCAAGGCCGCGAGCTCGGAAGATGTCCATAAGCCTTAGAACGTCATCGGCATAGGTAACGCCAATATCGCTTCTGCGCTTGCCGTTTTCAATATCGTTTGCATTGATGGCAAAGACCACTTCTGCCTCGTGCGCAAGTTGCTGGAGCATCTGGGCTTTTGCGTCTGGAGCAAAGCCGGGGAGGATGCGAGAGGCGTGGTTATCGTCGAGCAGTTTACCGCCAAACTCCAGGTAGAGCTTGCCGCCAAACTCACTGATACGCTGGTGGATTCGATCCGCCTGCATAGTGATGTACTTCTCGTTATCAAAGCCGATACGCATGCGTCCTCCTGCCAAGATTTACTGTAGAAATTGTATCATCAAGCGCAGACTTCCTATACGCTATAAGCTATACAGAAAACAAATAAACAACCAAGGAGTTGTGTATGGATAGCAAGTTTTCACAAACACCTTCTCGTGGCGAGAAGTTCAAAGAGCTGGCACTGAGCGCTTTACGTGCATTTGGTTATGGTTGTCTTACTGCGGCTGGAATGAGTGCGATTATCTTTGCATTTGCGTACTTCACCAGCGGCATGGATATGTTTACCGGTATCGACTGGGTACGCCGTGTCATGTATGTTATTTCTTCGCTGGGAATTATTGCCTGTGGCGTTGGCCTGCTCTTTAGTGGAAAAGAGTATGAGGACCGTCAGATGGGCTTTACCCGCGATATTGATGATCCTGTTAGCCTCAAAGACGGAAAGCTTGATCCTAGAATTTCAAACATCGAGACCAATCATCTTTCTTGGCAGGCAGCAATCCTTTATGCCTCAATTGGTATGTTTGTAGTTACCACTATCTTTGACGAGGTTATGAGCCACACCTTCTTGATGTAGGCATTGTGTTAGTACAGCGGTAGTTCGCTCGTACAGCGGCAACTAGCTAGTACAGCGGCAACTAGCTCGTACAGAGGCAGCTCGCTAGTACAGAGGCAGCTCGCCCGTCAACGGATCAATATCTTCTGCAGCAAGTGGCTCAAAAGCCAGGCAGGTAAACGTGGGTTCTCCATGGAACTCGGTAAAGCCTGCATCTCTAATAAGGGCCACAACAAAGCCGCGAGCTTTTCCTTCAGTGGCAAGCTCAAGCAACGCTTCTTCAGAATCAACGTAGACACATACCTTTGCAACACCGGCATCAAACCAGTTGGTGATTGCGGAGGTGTCTTCATCGGCATGGTCCAAATAGACCCAATTTTGATCGTCGGTGACGCGAACCTGATCAAGTCGATGCTCTTTTGCAAGTGCCATGAGCGTAGCTTCAACGCATGCATGGCTTGCCTGAGCAGCAATTTTTCCCTTGCGCATCTTAAGATCGCGACGAATAACAATCATTTGCTTTGATTTATATGAAGAGCTCGGCATGAGATACCTTTCTAGAAACTGAATGCTAAGTGTACCATTCACGGCTTTCCGATTTTTGTCGCAAGAATATCCCGAAGATTCAAAAAGACCCTCTAAAACCAAGAGCAGCGAGAAGAACTTTGAATACCTAACTTATTACATCAATAAGTTAAATAACGCCGACCACATGGGATGTTAATTCTTGTTCATGTTGCTAGGGTTGAATGAGGAGGTGTCTATGAAAGAGTTGGTTATTTTTGTTATGTATATTTGTGCTTCAATATCGGATATGAGAAATCGCACTATTCCAAATAGAATCCCTCTTCTGCTTACTGTTTTATGGCCTATTTGGCTCATAACAAATAAGGATCAAATCGGGTTGCTCATACGTGGTCTTTGGAGCGAAATCTTTGTTATTAGTGTGCTGATTACAATGAGTATAGTTACAAAATTTATAGGTCATATGTCTTCTCTAGGAGGGGGAGATATTAAACTTATCCTCTCAACATGCCTTTATCTTGAAATAAAAGAGACATTTGTCTTTTTATTTTCAGCAAATTTTTTAGGTGTTATGTTTTCTCTTCTGTTCTTTATTTGGCGTAAATTTTTAAAAAGAAAAGACAGAAATAAAGAAGAAATCACCAGTTCAAATAATGTATTTATGTATACATTCCCCTTTGCACCATTTCTTGGATTTGGTGTAGCACTTGCGTTATTTTTACGCTAAAATCGTGAGGTGTTATATGAATTTAAAAATTATTCCAATTCCCGAATATATAAAAAGTTTTTTCTGCTATCAATAGTTTACACGTTGCGTTGAGAGATTGAGTTCCCCCAACACTCAATTTCATTACTAGGTGGCCCCGACCATCTAGATCTCTCGTTATACGAGGCAACGTATGCCATGGAGGCAGGACGACTTTTTACGTGGTCGCACACATGTTGCCCTGCCTCATGGCAATCTCTTTAGAGCTGTTTGCTCTGTTATTGATATACCCATTATTTTAAGTTTTTAAAAGTAAGATTCCTATTTTCATGCTATCTTCCTGCGGTTTTATAAGAATTAGAAATCAGCTTATACAAATCATCTAAAAGCAAAAGCAAGATGATTTGTAGGTTCTTTGCTAGTGGGGAAAATTGTTGATACATTAATTTGCATAGAGCAATAAGTTTTTGCATATTCTTCGTATAGCCTGCAGTCTCAGACGTCAGTGTCGCTTATGATTTATTTACGTAACAGGTATGCAATTTTCTTCAAATTTGTGCTTGTAAAACAACATAACAAATTGTATCTGAAGATATTTTAGTGTAGTATCATACGGTAACAACACGGGACTATGCATACAACATACGCGTGTTTTTCAGACATCGTTTGAGCAGATGGGGCTGTGAGATGGCTAAGGCAGGTGTTACCAAAAAGACCGACCCAGGTTTGGGTAGGACAGTAGCAAGGTTGTTACAAGAAAGTGGCAAGCGCCAGGTAGACCTGTGCGAATTCTCACATTGGTCACGTGCGTATGTCTCTTATATTTGCACCGAGCGCCGTAAGTGGCCATCATTTGATAAAGCAAAGGTTATTGCTGACTTCTTCTCTTTAAGTCTTGATCAGCTTTGGGTTGAGCACCTCAAGGATCTTGTTGATGCTGGCGTAGAGCTTACAGAGACGCAGAAGAAGAATTTGGCTGAGGGTATCAATCTTCCAAATCCTACTGTTATGCATGACGGAAATGACAATAGAGAATACCTCCAACCTGTTGCTTCCTCGGGGAACGGTTCAGATTACACGCTCCCGGAAATTCTTGGCATTGAATAAGTATTTTTCACTCCTTTTTGTTGTTTGTAATGCCATACTTGCGGTATACGCGTATTATTCTGCGTTGTTCAGATGACATGGGGTTATCTGAAGAGTAGGAGATGTGCAAGATGGCTGGACTACACTGTTCAGACTGCGCTTTTAGCTCGTTTAAATTTAACGAGGACGCCCAAATGTATCAGGCGTACTGCTCGCGCGGCTATTTGCTGGCTGATCCACATATCCATGAGCTTTTTGCCATGCACTTTGCTAAGTCTCCAGAGGATTTTGTTCCCGTCAAAGACCCGTTTAATCGCGAGTATCTGAGGAAGTCATATATCTGCGGAGAGTTTATTAAGCGCAAGGATAATTTGGGTTAACGGTATGTCTTAAAAACCCTGTTATGTAACATAGCAGGGTTTTATTATGCCTTTGACGTGTTTCTCGTCTTTCTATATCAAAGAATTAAGTAAATATCACAAAAGTTGTTATGTAACGCTTATAGATTTCTGCATAATTAGTTAACTTTCTGTTATATGTTCCCCTAAAACAAGGTAGTATTGATTTGGGGGAATCTCCTTATTACAAGGGGATTTAAAACATTTATAAAGGAGCGACAGCAATGTCGAGGCGACCACAAACAGAAAGTTGTGACACACGTCACAGACTTCTTAAATCCGCAGAGCAAGAGTTTGCTTTACAGGGATACGATAAAGCTTCACTTAGACAGATTTGTGCGCATGTAGGCGTTACCACGGGCGCTCTCTATTTCTTCTTTGAGAATAAAGAGGACCTCTTTAAGAATGTTTTGATTCCCGTCACTGAAGGTGCAATTCAGATTCTTGAAGATTACAAAGATCATCTGCTGCTCTCCGAGGAAAGAGATCTTGAAGACACTCCTTTGGGTAATAAAGAAACGCTCGAGAAATTCTTAGACCTTTTGTACGGTAATAGGTATGTGGTGCAGATTCTTGTGAATAACCGTGAAAATCCGCACGTTGTTCGCTTCTTTGAAGAATTGACTGAGGTTATCTCTTCAACAATTAGAGCTATTCTTTATCCTAACGTTGCGCAGGTTAAGCCCTATGATGAGTTTATTATTACCTGGCTTGCACAAACTGAGATGACCACTATTGTCAATATTCTTAAAAACGATGAGACTCGTGAAGAGGCTGACAGTCACATTAATTCGGCAGTAATGTTTACGCAAGGTGGCATTAAAGCCCTAGTTGAGGAACATTAGATGCTCATCTGTGCATAAAAATTGACAAAATCTACTTAAATCGGCTATTCTCAATAAAGGTAAACAAACCCCAAAGGAGACCTTTATGAAGTTTAATAAGCTCGGCCTCGTAGCAGCCTCCGCCTCCGCAGTTTTTGCTCTTGCGGGCTGCAATCTTATTCCAAATCTTGCTGATCCAGGAACCACTACTGGCGGTGGTCAGCAGCAGCAACAGCAGCAACAGCAGCAGGCTGCACCTGATGCAAATACCGCAACTAAGCCTTCAGATACCCGTCCTGGTGACTCTGATTCTCAGAAGCTCTATGACACCCTGATGGATAAGCACAACTCTTCAGATCAGGTTACTAACGTTCAGAAGTATGTTGATGACGTTAAGAAGACTGGCGATAAGACTGTAGTTCTTATCGATACTGATAAGCTCACTGTTACCGTTACTGGCGTTGGTATCGACTTTGAGAATTCCAACGGCTACCTGGTTGAGGTTGTCAACAAGACTGACAAGAACATCTTCGTTCAGACAAGCGATACTACCCTTGGCAAGGATGAGCTGAACCTGTTTGTCAATGCAGCACCTAACGCTACTACCAAGGGCTTTGCTTTCCTTGACCCTGGTGTAAAGCTTGATCCTTCTGCATCTGTTCGTGGAACCATCCTTGCACTTTATGGAACCGATTACAGCATGGACTCCTTCAACGTTCTGTTCTAAGTTTTTCTTAGTTCGTTGACTGTAAAGGCTCAGCTCTCTAGCTGAGCCTTTTTTATTAGCGAGAAACCCAATCAATAGCAGTTAAATGAGTCAGCGTTTAAGCAGTTAGAATCCGTTAGACTATAAAACAGTTACACATCATAGAGGCATGTATGCACTGAATATAAGGAGCTACGATGCTAGATTCAGATAAAAACACAGACAAGTCATATAACGACCTCATCTTTTTAAAGCCCCTTTTTCACAATAAAATTTGGGGCGGAAGAAGACTTGCTGAAGAGTATGGCTATGACATTCCCGATGGCTCAGTAGGCGAGTGCTGGGCAATTAGTGCGCACCCTAATGGAGACTGTGAAGTTGCTTCTGGTGCCTATGCTGGAAAAACTCTTTCTGAACTTTGGGCAACTCATCGAGAGCTTTTTGGTGATGCAGAGGGAGATTGCTTCCCACTTCTTATTAAGATTCTTGATGCAAAAGATGACCTCTCTGTTCAGGTTCACCCAGATGATGAGTATGCTGCAAAGCACGAGAATGGCTCGCTTGGTAAGTCCGAATGCTGGTACATTCTTGATGCAAAAGAGAATGGCGATATTGTTGTTGGCCAGAACGCTTCCTCAAAAGAGGAATTTGCAACCATGGTTGAGCAGGGCAAGTGGAGCCAACTTCTCAATTACGTGCCCATTAAGGCCGGAGACTTCTTTAGGATTGATCCTGGTACGGTTCACGCTATTAGAACAGGCACGTTGATTTTAGAAACGCAGCAGAGCTCAGATGTTACGTATCGTGTGTACGACTATGATCGTTTAGGAGACGATGGCAAGCCTCGTGATTTGCACTTGGCACAGAGCCTTGAGGTCATCGATTATGAACAGGAAGCTCCAACATCTGGAGAAATTACTGCTCCAGAAATTGATGGTAAAACTGAGCTTATGAGCTGCAAGTACTTCTCGGTAGAAAAATATGAGATTCACGAGTCAAAAACTATCGCTCAGCCATGGCCTTTTATGTGCGTAAGTGTTATTGAGGGAGAAGGTGCGGTTTGTGCTGATGGCGGTAAGGGATGTGAGCATAAGCTTTATAAGGGCTCGCATTTTGTTGCTCCTGCGCTTTCCGGAGACCTTCATTTTGTAGGTACTATGACCTTGATTGTGTCCCATCTTCCTTAACAAAGATAGGCAGTTCACCGAGTCAAATGTTTTAGTTCCTATAACATTTGATACGTTTGAAGTACAATATAAAAAGTTGAGCCTTTCATACGCTTATAGGAGGAACGTATGAACAAAGAAATGATGACTCGCCGCGCTTTTGCGGGATTGGCTGCAGGTAGTGCTGCTAGCACGCTTGCCGCTTGTAATAGTGATGCCCTTCAGGCAATTTTGAATCCTGATTCTGTTCTTGGTGGAGCTGGTCAAGATCCTCAGAATGGTGGTCAGGGCGGTACTGGCGATACGACTTCTCAGTCAAATCTGGTTAAGCTTGAGGAGACTCCAGATAACCCAACACTAACCGGAGATCTTTCCAAGATTATTACTGGTGTTTGGTGTGTTGACGATGGTGTTGGAACTAAAGGTGGATCAAAGGAAGGCAAAACCTTTGACCATGGCGGCATGCTTAATCAGGGCTATAACGATGGAACCGTTCTTTACTATTCTTTCAAAGAAGACGGTAGCTTCTTCATGCACAATTTTAAAGGCGTGAAGAATGACGGTAAGTGGGAAGCAAAAGGAACTGTTGCCATTCAGTGCACTTATGATGATGGCGATGTTGTGCCAATGCTTTTTGATAAGGACGATAACAACTATCTGAAGCTCAGTGATGCCAAAAGTGAGATTACATTTAATTTCAAAAAGCTTTCTGATAACCCTGATGATACTTCACAGATTGCTTATATTGATGGTCAGGTAGTCAATTTTGCCGCCACCATTCCAGGTACGTACTATCTCTTCGGTCTGCACTATGCAGATGGCTCTAAAGAAGATTTAACTAGTGAACAGATTGAATCCATGAATAAGGGTTCAGGTGCAGCGTATACCTTCTCTGCTCATAAGGACGGAAATGCTGCACTGTTCTATCCAGACGGTAGCGTTTCTCCTATTCAGATTGTTGCAGAAGAGCCTTCGGCAGATGGTCTTTCTTTCCCCATTCTTGCTCAGGGTTTTTCAAAAGACCAACAGATATCTAAGTCTGTTCTATACACTACTGCGGAAGATAAAAAGGTTCTCAATATTGATACTCCTGGATATACTCTTAAATTTGCCCTCATTAATCACCGCGAGGATAATTGGGCTAAATATGAGTATCCACCAAAGGCTGAGTTCCCTTGGCAGCCAGATGGTAAGGGCGGCTTTACGCTGGTAACACCTACTTCTTCTGGTTCTGGCAATGGCGGCAGTTCATCTGGTTCTGGCAACGGCGGCAAGGGTGGTACTGGTAAGAAATAACCGCAGCCTTTTCTAACATCTTTTACTAACAAAAAAGCAGGCATATCGTGATGTGACCCCCAAAAGTTAGACTTTTTTAGCGTAGCAGTTTATATGGCTGCTACGCTATTTTTATGCAGCCAAGAGTCTAAGCCTGTATTGCACTGGACTTAACCATCCTAGTCTTTCTTTAATTCTTTGTTCGTTGTAATACTTTATGTATCGTTCGATTTCTGACTTTAGCTCATCATAGCTATAGTAAACAACGCCATAATAGATCTCTTGTTTAAGCAATCCAAAGAAGTTCTCCATAACGGAGTTATCATGACAGTTTCCCTTACGAGACATACTTTGGAAGATTCTTTCTTCCTTAAGACGATGAGAGTATGCTTTCATTTGGTAAGCCCAGCCTTGATCCGAATGGAAAGTTCTTCTGTATTTGCAATCGGATGTTATTTCAATAGCCTGTCCCAATGCATCCATAACATTTTTTGCTGAAGGGTGTCTGTCAATTCCATAGCTTATAAT
>JABZHN010000005.1:0-103608 GCA_015258835.1 Atopobium sp. | reverse complement strand
GTTGGGACATTGTGCATCACTTAGATGTCACACAAGCAATGATTGAGTCTCAAAAATACTCATCTATCCACTATGACTTCTACAGTACCGTAGAAGCTTCAATTACCCCTTGGGAGCCAGGTACTTCAGGATTTTATCCTTCTGGCTGGAACATCATTGTTGCTTTAACAACGCAGCTTGTTTCTACAACCGTTCCTATTGCCGGTAATGCGCTCAACTTTGTAAGTGCTGCGATTGTCTTTCCGCTCTCAATCTGCTCGGTTATTGCAAAAGTTCTTCCTAAGCATCGCATTGCGCTTATCAGTGGAGCTTTTGTTTGCCTAGCATTTTTTGTTTTCCCTTGGTCGCTTTTAATCTACGGACCAATTTTTCCTAACACTGTGGCCTTCTGCGTAATGCCTTCTATTTGGTGGGTATTTATGCAGATGACTCGCTCAAAAACACCAAAACACGACCTCATCTGGCTTATTGCCATATTTATTCTTGGCTGCATTACCCTCTTTATCTTGCATCCTTCCACGATTTTCTCGTCAATTGTTGTTCTTCTGCCTTGGAGTTTTGCACGCATTGGAGAGTCAAAGCGCCGAGTTGTGCTCTTTGGAAAACAAATCAAGCCTGTCACGCTAGCATACGTATTCTTTATCTTTGCGCTGGTTATTTGGTCTGTTTTCTACTATGTTTTGATTGTTCGAGGCGTGGCTCTCAATTTCTGGTGGAGCGCCTACTCAAGCCTACAAGATGCTATTTTGCACGCCCTTGGTATGGACTTTATTGGACAGTCCTACGCAGGTGGAGAGCTTGTTTCTCCACAACCGATACTTTCAATCTGCGTGCTTATAGGCGCTGTATGGACGTTTAAGCACAAGCAGGCTCGATGGATGGTATCTGCCTTTATGTACCTGTCTATACTCTGCATTTTTATTATTACGTTTGACGTTCCTCTGAAGGGATATCTCTCGGGATTTTGGTATACCGATCCGTTCCGCATTGCGGCAAGCTGCGTCATTATGGCAATTCCGCTGGCAGCGCTTGGCCTGGCAACTCTTGCCGGGGCTGCTCTGGAAACGTTTGCCTCTTGGCGAGAAAAAGCTACTCAGCACCAAATTCAGGCTCAGACCAAAGCTCAGACCTGCGTCTTTTGTACTGTTTGGGCTAAACCTTTGATTGTGGGAGCGGTCATTGCATGTGTAGTTGTGCTCAACCATGTAGTCCCCATGCCAAACCTTAAATCGGAAAAGCCAATTCCTGCCGCTACTGCCTTTAAACAGGCTTCCGAGAAGGCCTATGGCGATCACTACATTTTGACATCGGAAGAATTGGAGTTTTTACGTCGCGTGGAGCTTACCGTTCCTGCAGGTGCTGTTATTGCAAACCTACCTCAAGATGGCAGTCTCTGGGCGTATGGCACTAACGACTTACATGTGCTCTGGCGCTTCCCTAACGGCTATGACGCTTCAGAACGTCCTGCAAGTGCAATTCTTCGTAAACGCCTTAATCGCATTGCCAGCGATCCCGAGGTACTTCAAACGGCACGCGACCTTAACGTGCAGTATGTCCTTATTCTGAACAACGTTGTTGATTACTCCAACGCTGTTACCAGTACTTACAAACCTGGAACCTTCAGAGGTATCACGCAAATAACAGACACCACCCCAGGTTTTGAGGTGGTGCTGGAAGAAGGCTCTATGAGGTTATACAAGATTACCTTGTAAGAACGCTATGCCTAAAGTGCAGAAACTGCGTCCTTAAGCTCTTGAACACGATCAGTTGCTTCCCATGTGAAGTCTGGGTCTTTGCGGCCAAAGTGTCCGTATGCTGCTGTCTTAGAGAAGATAGGACGACGCAGCTTAAGATCTCTGATAATGGCACCAGGACGAAGATCAAAGACCTTCTCGATAGCCTGCTCAATAACAGCATCGTCAACAATGCCAGTGCCAAAAGTATCAACCATGATAGACAGTGGATGAGAAACACCAATGGCGTAGGCAAGCTGAACTTCGCACTTCTTTGCAAGGCCTGCTGCTACGACGTTTTTGGCAACCCAGCGCGCTGCATATGCTGCTGAACGGTCAACCTTGGTGCAATCCTTTCCGGAGAAAGCGCCGCCACCATGACGACCCATACCGCCATAGGTATCAACAATAATCTTTCTGCCGGTAAGTCCTGTGTCTCCCATTGGTCCACCAACAACAAAGCGACCAGTTGGATTAACGTAAATGTCTGCGTTATCCCAAGCAATGTTGACCTCACCCATAACAGGTGCAATAACGTGGTCGATCATATCCTGCTTGATAACGGACATGTCCTCAATCTCTGGGGCGTGCTGTGTGGAGACAACAATAGCGGTGACCTCAACGGGTTTCTCGTCCTCATAACGAACGGTAACCTGAGTTTTGCCATCTGGACGCAAGTACTCAACCTCGCCAGACTTACGCACCTCTGAAAGGCGCTGAGCCAGACGCTGAGCCAGGTAAGCTGGCATTGGCATAAGGACATCGGTCTCGTCAGAGGCAAAGCCAAACATCATGCCCTGATCACCTGCGCCGATAAGATCAAGCGGATCGGTAGTGCGTCCTGCCTGCGTGTCATAGGACTGATCAACGCCTTGGGCAATATCGGGGCTCTGCTCATGGATAAGGCTCAAAACACCGCAGGTCTCACAGTCAAAACCATACTTAGCACGGTCGTAGCCAATATTTCTGAGGGTGTTACGAACAATCTCCTGGACATCAACGTAGGATTGAGTGCGAATTTCTCCTGCCACCACGATAGTTCCTGTAGTAGCAAAGGTCTCACATGCACAACGAACGTTATCCAAGCAAGCTGGAACACCACTTGGAGAAACGTACCCACGCTCTTCAAGCTCCGCCTCTTTTGCCAGGATTGCATCAAGAATTGCGTCAGAAATCTGATCGCAAACCTTGTCTGGATGTCCCTCAGTAACACTTTCTGAGGTAAACAAATAGTTTTTGTGTGCCATGAACTGTCCTTTCACGCATGGCTTCTCTGCTTATGCAGAATATTTGCGTTCTTCTACGCGCAACCACTCTTACTATACCCACCAAAGACACTTTTGAGCAGGATCAGTCAAGAAAATTGTAAAAAGAGCACCACAAGGGCGCTCTTTAAATTGCATAGTTAAACTGGCATTATGCAAAAACTCGTATGATTACTCATCTATTCCAATGCCGGCAAGTGTCATATCTAGCAGATTCTGTGCAAGCTCATCAGAACCCTCCGCACCGTGGCGCTCTCCCATCAGGCCAATGGCCGAGAGAACCAATGCACCCGTAATAGAACAGGCAGCAAGTCTTGAATCAACACCCTGGCGAATAAAGCCTTGCAATTTTCCCATCTCAAGCTGGTTAGCAAGGAGAACAACCACGCGAGAAAGCGGTCCTTCAATGTTGGTAATAAGCGCCTGCTCAGAGCTTGCAAGCTTGTTAATTAAAGCCAAAACCAAAGGTGAGTCAGGCAGAATATGAGCAGCAAGTTGAGCGATGATTGCATGAAGCGTCTCTTTTGAGGCGGGCTTATTACCAAGGGTATGCGCAATATCTTTTGCAAGCTCATCAACACTCTCGTCAAAGATTGCCTGCAAAAGGGCCTCTCTATCGGAAAAGTAGTAATACAGCGCACCTTTTGAAAGACGAGCACGATCTGAAATCTCACTCATTTTGAAGTTGGTATTTCCACGAGCAAGCATGAGCTTGGTTGTCTCGTGCATAATACGCTTACGTGTAGCTGCGCTTTTCTTAGTACGAGCTTCGGCACGAATATGAGAAATAGAAGGCGCTGGAGTCTCGGGTTCTTCTGTAGGCTGCTGTTCATAAGCATTGTGATGTATGACTTCTAACGTAATATAATCGCGCTTCTCGCCCATGAACTCCCCCATACGACACTATCCGTCATATAAAATGACGCCTCTCTGATAATTTTTTATGCCTACTATACCGTTTTACCGAACCTATAAAAATACAAAGGCCTTACTTTTTTATTGATTAAATCTGGCACTCTTTATTATTTTTACCAATTACCTTGAGCAAGAATGGCAAGAAGATCTTCTCTCCTATTCTCCACTTGACCTGCTAAATAAAGCTCAAAGAGCTTACGTTGGTACACGCCCACAGCAGGTCCTGGCTGAAGAGAAAGTGCTTCCATAATTTCTGCGCCCGAAACGCACAGCTCTTGCGGATGCTGAGCAATTCCCCGTTTTACCTCATGTAAGAGAAGGGCCCTCATAGCCTCAAGCGTTACCGCATAGCTACGATAAGGATTTGCCTTTGCCAGAGCATCTGCCTGCTTTAACGTCAAAAGGTCATACGCAAGAGCAATGCCGTCCGATTTACTTGCCTCGGCTAACAGGGCAATCATATGCCTCAGCGACGCCGTTGTAACATCCACATCATAGTCATGCAATGCCACAAGAGCGCAAACTTCATTACTTAAATGCTGCGATAAAGCCAAGCGTTTAAGCAAGGCTTTTGCTACGATTGCACCTTTTTCTGGATGACCGTAAAAATGTCCTCTACCATCTGCGTCAACGCTAAACATTTCTGGCTTTGCAATATCATGCAGGAGCGCCGCCCACCTAAGAGTGGGAGTAGCACACCCTGCTGTAAGAGCCTCTGCTGCAGAGCATACCCGAGCAGTATGCTCCAGCACATCATAGGCGTGATACGGACTTCTTTGATCAAAATTTTGCAACGGTAAGAGCTCTGGAATTGCTACCGCTAAAACAGGAAAACACAGCTTGATAGCATGGGCAATATGGCCAGCCTCAACAATTTGAGCCACTTCCGAGCCAATGCGCTCAGATGCAACCTGAGAGAGTAGCAGCGCACACTCAGTAAGTGCCTGATGTGTCTTCTCCTCAATTGAAAACGAGAGTCTGCATGCAAACCGCAATGCTCGAAGCATACGAAGAGCGTCCTCTGTAAAGCGAACCTTAGGCTCCCCAACAGCGCGAATTACACGTGCAGATAAATCTTCTTGACCGCAATAAAGATCAAGCAATCCCCTTTTTGGGTGATATGCCATTGCATTAATAGTGAAGTCTCTACGAGCAAGATCTTCCTCTATACGAGAGACAAACTGCACAGAATCAGGACGACGACCATCAAGATATTCTCCGTCACAGCGATACGTTGTGACCTCAATAGGGTGCTTTTCGACAACAGCAGTAACGGTTCCATATGCAATACCTGTTTCATGCACAGGAATGTCTGCAGCCTCAAAAGCCGCTTTACTCTGCTGCCACGTTGCCGATGTTGTGATGTCAATGTCATGGGCAAATGAGCCGCGTAGGGCGTCTCGCACCCAGCCGCCTACAATCCACGCCTCAAATCCGGCATCTTCAAGAACTTCTAATGCACGCAACGCGTAGGTGGGAACTTGTAAATTCACGGGGCGAGAAAGGCATGGTGAAGAGCTGTTTTTCTGTATGCTCATGGCCATTCCTTCCGCAGTTGTTGATGGGAAAAGTATACATCCTTCACACGTCATTCACATCCTTCCTGCGGTTTTAAAATGACAAACATTTGTTCTAGATTTTTCTTTACTTCTTCCCCATTCGTGATAGTCTAAGTATACGAACAGACGTTCTATTTTCAAGTAGAAAGTTGCTGCCATGGATACTCTTGATAAACTCACCATACTTGCAGATGCAGCCAAATTTGACGCGGCGTGCACTTCTTCTGGTGTAGACAGAGATCCGCAGGCAGGAAAGGTAGGAATGGCCTCAGCGGCCGGCTGTTGCCACTCATTTACCCCTGATGGTCGCTGCATTACGCTGCTAAAAGTTTTACTTTCTAATGCTTGCTGTTATGACTGTGCTTACTGCGTCAATAGATCTTCTGCACAAACCAAGCGGGCTACCTTTACACCACAGGAATTAGCAGAGCTTACCGTAGATTTCTATAAAAGAAATTACATAGAGGGGCTCTTTCTTTCCTCAGGTGTTATAGGATCGCCAGACCACACCACAGAACTTATGATTGAATGTCTCTCCTACCTTAGGAATGAGTTGCTGTTCAACGGCTATGTTCATGCAAAAGTAATTCCTGGAACAGATCCAGATCTTATTGATACTATTGGTCGGTTGGCAGATAGGCTCTCCGTCAATCTGGAATTACCTAGCTCAACCTCACTTACTAAACTTTGCCCTCACAAAAATGCCGAAACAGTTACTAAACCTATGTCTTTCATTCACCGCTTGCGCGTCTCTGAAGAGCGTCAATTGCTTGAAGCTAAAAACGCATCAAAGGGCATTGTGAAGTCTGCTGGCAAATCTAAGGGCATTGTTATTCCTACTCAGAAGCAGATCATAAAAGAAGGTTTAGCCCTTCGTTCAAACTGCTTGAAGAATACCTTTATGCGCTCATCAAGGGTGTCTTCAGGCAAGAGGTCCTTCTCGCCTGCCGGGCAATCAACGCAAATTATTATTGGAGCTTCTCCAGAATCAGACAATCAAATATTGCACTTATCGCAAGCGCTTTATCAACAATTTGAATTGAAACGAGTATTCTTCTCTGCCTATATTCCTGTTATAGAAGACCATCGTCTTCCTGAGTTGGACACTCCTGTTCCCCTGCGTAGAGAACACCGTCTTTACCAGGCTGATTGGCTTATGCGCTACTATGCGTTTTCTCCTGATGAGCTAGTTTCTCCAGAAGCACCTTGGCTTGATTTAGAAATTGATCCAAAACTTGGATGGGCGCTGGCACATCTTAATCAATTTCCTGTAGAGATTATGGATGCACCACTAGAAATACTTTTACGAGTGCCCGGTATTGGCCCTACCGGCGCACGAAGAATTATTGCTGCAAGAAGACGATCTCGCCTCACCTTTGATGATTTTAAACGGCTGGGAATACAGCTCAAACGATCTCATCACTTTCTCACCTGCTGTGGCGTAAGAGATGCCTCAGCTCCACTTGACCAAGAACTGATTAAACAGAGGGTAATTGCTGATGCCAAAGCAAGTTCGTACAACAAAACAAGACGCCGTATTGAGTCCTCTCAACTCAGGCTCTTCTGATCAGAGCGTAGAGTTTGTCTCGCTTGTTCAGAGGCTTACAAGACTCTCCAAGCCTCAGAAGGTTGTTATCACCTGTAATCCAAGCTTAGAAGGCGTTGTAGGGGCTGTAGGACTCACGTATCTCTCACATGCTAACCCAGCACACGTACGTCTTGTTAGAGAAAACTTTTGTCAGCCTAGTCTTGGGGAGCATGTTCTCTGTGGACCAGACCCTTCTGATGACTCAGTAGTAGCCTTGGCTAAACGAGTTCTAACTGGATTAGAGAAGAAAGTAGGCACAAGAGAAATAACACGTCGCATTGTTTTGGCATGTGCTTCAGATGCTCATACGATGCCAGAGATTGTGCATCGATACATTCGTCTTGCATTCTCCTATGGTGTAGGAGCCCTTGAAGATATTGCAGACCCAACCGTGGCAGAGTTTAATGCGCTGGCTAGGCAGGTAGAAACTGAACGAGAGCATACGCGGCAATTTGTGCGGTTTTCTCGCATGTCAGATGGCTCTTTTATGTCTGTATTTCAACCTAATGCAAACGTAGTGCCACTAACTTGCAATTACTTTGTCAAACGGATGAGTACAGAGCGGTTTTTTATTGTTGATCCAGCTCATCATATAGTCAGTTTTTATGCACCAGAAATGAAGACCTTTGGAACAATTCAGCTGGACGATACCTCTTTGGAAGAATTGCTCTCTAGAACAGACCTTGCAACTGATGAGAAATACGTGCAAGCCATGTGGAGGCGCTTCTATGAGGGAGTTGGTCTAGAGGGTCGCGGGCCTGCAGAAAGAGGATATGACTTGCGCTCCCATTGGATGCCAAAACGCGTATGGCAAGGACTCCCTGAACTCACTGCAAGCACAAATGCAGAAGCTGCGCGTAGCCAAGGCGTACCTGCTCGCTATCAGGGGCGAGAAAACAGAAAGGATGTGCATCATATAGAACAAAAGCAGACATTCTGCAAAGAGCTTACTTCTGAGTTATAAAGCTGCCGCTTAAGACGACTGATAACAAAAAAAGCGCCCAGCAGAGCTGAGCGCTTATCAGTACAAAGGTAATGACCTAAGACTTAGTCGAGGTCGTTGAAGTCACCAGCTGCAGGTGCAGGTGCAGAAATCTGAGTCTGCTGAGCTGCAGGCTGAGCAGCATTCTGGGAACCAGTTGGAGCATTGTTGGTAAGAACAGTCTCTGGGAAGACAGAGTCAGCGTCATCCAGGAAGTGCTGGAGGAGCTTACGGTACTCAGCGCGGAAGTCCTCACGGGACTGCTTGAGGCGATCAATCTCATCAAGCTCAGTCTGCTTCTCTGCAAGAGCCTGACGGATAACCTCACGAGCCTTCTGGTCTGCCTCGTTGCGAATGCGCTCTGCGTTTGCACGAGCGTCTGCAACAAGCTTATCTGCGCTCTGCTGAGCAACAATGAGGACCTGAGAAATCTGGTGCTCGGATGCAGCGATAGCGGCTGCGTTTGTCTCCTCAACAGAAGGAACGCTTGCGTTCTCCTCAAGGTTTGCAACCTGAGCCTGTGCTGCAGCGAGCTGCTGCTCAGTGCTGGTCAGACGGCCCTTAAGGTCAGCGATCTTTTGAAGCATTGCATCAACCTCAGAAGAGAGCTGCTCAAGAAATGCGTCAACTTCCTCTGGATTGTAGCCGGTCTCAGCAGGAGAGAATGTCTGCTGCTCGATGTCTGCTGGTGTGATTGCCATCTTTGTTCCCTTTCAGTCTGCGAGTAGACGTACCACACATCATAACTACTCAGTTTGTAATCAAAGACAAACTAGTTTCTATATTAGTATAAGACCCAGCGTCGAAATGGCAAAACGTTCCACAAGATTAAGCACAAAAAGCGCAATAATCGGTGAGAGGTCAACGCCAGAAATTGGAGGAATCACCTTCCTAAACACATTGAGATATGGTTCAACAATTTTGCCAATTGCCTCAAGAATGTTCTTAACCGAATCATTTGAAATGGTAATCCAAGAGGACAGGCACCATACCACAATGCAGACGCTGTAAATCCTAAACAAGGTATAGAGTGCGTTTAAAACATAATACGAGAACACAAAAACCTCCAGTTACCTGGTAATCTCGCCCTCATCAGCAAGCTTATCAAGATCAGCCTGCGTCAAAGAGACGCCATGAGGAAGTACAACAAAAACGCGGTCAGCAACTTCTTCAACAGCGCCGTCAAGTCCATAAGAAAGGCCAAAACTGAAGTCCAAAATTCTCTTAGCAACCTCAATGTTGGTGTTTTTAAAGATAAGGACAACTGGCTGACCAGTACGAACACGACGAACTACCGACTGAACATCGTCATAAGAAACAGGACGAAGAACGTATGGTGGCAGCTGTCCGGAATAGCTTGTACGGCTCACAGGACGAAGACCAATATCACCAGGAGTTGGCAGATTTGGGCTCACGGTATGCTCGTAAGAAGGAGTGTATCCGGCAGGCTCCTGACGAGATGCATACGCAGAAGCGCGCGAACGCATATCCTGCTGAGGATTGTAAGAAGCGGCTGGATTAGTGCTGATTGGCTTGCCAGAGCGCGTATACACAGAAACGCTCTCTGCCTCTGGTCTGGATGGATTGCCCAGTAGTCTGTTGGAAGCGCCTTGCTGTGCACGATCATCGTACGAACGTGGAGAAGCTCCGTCTACCTCGTCATAGCCTTCGTCGCCATAATACTCATCATCGTAGTACTCATCGTCCTGACCACCACGAAGCTTTGCTCTTAGCGTATCAAGAATGCTCATCATTGTGCCTTTCTGTAACGCACGTAACTTCTTACTACTGTATCAAAAACTTGCAACTATTTTAGTGCCCACTCAACGTATAGGCTGGGTCAAACAATACTCGACCCAGGCGAATAGTAGTAGAACCCTCTTCAATGGCATACGTAAAGTCATCACTCATGCCACAAGAAAGAACATCTAACTTCAAACCAACTTGTTGGCTCAAGCGATCACGCAATTCTCGAAGTCCTGAGAATGTTCTCTTGGCGCGCTCTGGATCATCTTTTGGTGCCATAGTCATCAGACCTACAACAGAAATGTGAGGAAGCTCAACGATTTTTTGAATAGACTCAGACACCTCTTCTGGCGAGAAACCCGATTTTGAGGCTTCTGCGGAGACGTTTACCTCAAGGAGCACAGACTCCTCAGTACCCTTCACCTCAGCACGCTTTGAAACCGCCTCTGCAAGGTGCTCGGAAGAAACTGAATGAATGTAGCGAACCTTACCAACTACCTGGTTAATCTTGTTCTTTTGAAGATTACCAATCATGTCAAAAGATATCTCAGATGCAAATGGAGTTTCAGATAAACACGTCAGTTTATGTGTCAGCTCTTGTGGGCGATTCTCGCCAAAAACCCTATAGCCTGCCTTATAAGCTGCAAGGACAGCCTCAACAGGAACGGTTTTGGAGACAGCTACAATTTCAATCTCAGAGGCGCTTCTGCCGGACTTTTTTGCAGCATCCGCCACAAGTGACTCAATCTGAGCTCTACGAGCCTTTATAAACTCAAGATATTCGTCTGAATCGTACGCCATAGCCATCATCTCTTGCGGTGAATACATCAATATCTTACGTAACGTTTAACGACTTTTGTCGTAGACCTAAACACCTTCTCCGATAGCGCTAAACGTCTTCTACCCTACTTTGACGCCATGTAAGCAACAGCCGCGTGTCTTCCGCACTTGCCATGCTCTGCTCGGTACGAGAAGAACCGCTCAGTTGTAGAGGCGGTCGAGTCAGTAACCTCTTCAATAGCAGACGCGCGTACACCAGCATCTACCAGTGCGGCTCTGACGGCATATCCAAGATCTAAGTACCTCTCGCCAGATGCACGGTCTACAACGCCGGGACCAAACTCTTGTGAGAACATCTGAATGAGCTCAGGAGAAACCTCGTAGTCAGCGCCGCCAATGTGCGGACCAATATAGGCTTTGACCTCAGAAGACTTGGCGCCAGTTGCCTGGCAAAGCGCCTCGGTTGCGCGCGCAGAAATGCGGGCAATTGTGCCTTTCCAGCCAGAATGCGCCACCGCAAATCCGCCGGGAGCTACAAGAATTACGGGCACACAATCGGCAAACGCCAACATCACAGGCGTATTTTGAACCGTACATACTATGGCGTCTGCACCAGCTTCTGCCTCAGCTTGAGCCTGTTCAAAAGCCTCTGATGTATTGGAAGTCAGACAAACTACCTTGCTTCCGTGCACCTGATGAGGAATAAGGAGCTGCGAGAAAAACTCGCCAGCTCCAAGAGCCTCTAAAACTAGCTGGCGATTCTTTTGCACCTGTTGCAGATTGTCTCCGCATCTGCTGCCCAGATTGAGGGAAGCAAACTCCCCTTCTGAAAAACCGCCAGTACGCTCAGTAAATGCGAGCGTGACCCCGCATGGAACCTCAGGATCCATGAGCAGGGTCACGCCGTGTAAGCACTGTCTATTCAGCGCGCACATATTTAGATGCGGCTACGCTTAAGGAAGTCTGGAATATCAAACTCTTTCTCATTAGAAGAGTTGTTGGTGCGAGCAGGCTGTGGCTGAGCAGCTACAGGACGAGTTGGCTGTGGCTGAGCAGGACGGCTTGGACGGGTGGTACTCTGGGTGTTCAGAGTTGGAAGCTGCTGCTGAACGTTAGAGTCATTGAAACCAGTTGCAATAACGGTTACGCGAACCTGATCGCCCAGGGACTCATCAACAACAGTACCAAAGATAATGTTTGCATCAGGATCAACGTTCTTAGCAACCAGGTCAGCTGCCTCGTTAATCTCCTGAATACCAAGGTCTTTGTTACCAGCAATAGAGAGAAGAACGCGGGTTGCGCCCTCAATAGAGCTCTCAAGCAGGCGGCTAGAAATTGCCTCAGTTGCAGCATCTGCAGCGCGGTTATCACCAGCAGCAATACCAATGCCCATCATTGCGCTACCTGCGCCCTTCATGATGGTGCAGACGTCTGCAAAGTCGAGGTTGATCAGGCCAGGAACAGTGATGAGGTCGGTAATACCCTGGGTGCCCTGGCATAGAACATCGTCAGCCATGCGGAATGCCTCAAGCATGGTGGTCTTCTTCTCAGAAAGATCAAGCAGACGATCGTTTGGAATAACAATGAGAGTATCAACATTCTCGGAAAGAGTCTTGATACCGTCAGCTGCAGAACCATAACGACGACGGCCCTCGAAGGAGAATGGCTTAGTAACAACGCCAACGGTCAGTGCGCCAACGTCATTCTTTGCAATATCAGCAACAACTGGAGCAGCGCCGGTACCAGTACCGCCACCCTCACCAGCAGTGATGAAGACCATATCAGCGCCAGCAAGTGCAGCCTTGATCTCATCGCGGCTATCCTCTGCTGCCTCTTTACCAACCTCAGGGTTAGCACCAGCACCAAGACCCTTGGTGATGTCAGTACCGATGTGAACCTTAATGTCAGCATCGGAGATTGCAAGAGCCTGTGCATCGGTGTTTACAGCAACGAACTCAACGCCACGGATGCCTTCTTCAATCATGCGGTTGACAGCGTTAGTTCCGCCGCCACCAACGCCAACAACCTTGATAACAGCAAGATAGTTGTTAAGGGTATCGGTGTCCTTAATCATGTCTTCCTCCTTGAGGCACGCTTGTGCCCGTTTGTCCCGGAGCGCGACTGCGCTTAGGCTACGTTTATGCGCTCGCAGAACCGCTGTATAAAACCCTAAACCTCAAGTTAAGGCTTACGCTTCATGCAAAGCGGGGTATATTTGCACAACTGACCCATGCAAGTCAAATAATATGTAGAAATTGTGAAGAAAGCTGGTAAACGGTAGGAAACTATTCCCTAACGGCACATATAGTTTGCGCGTTTACCTACGAAACACCAGAGCCAGACTGAACGTTTCCGGTAGAAACTCGCCTATAGGTTGGGTTTGCAGGTGTTCTTACGTTCAAGTACGTAAGCTCTCCTGGGAACTGCTTAAGCATTGCCAGAATCACTTTTTCTTTGTCAGCAATCTGTGTTGGAGAGCCTAGGGCAACCTGCACACCATTGGTAAGCGTGACAGAGATTGCATCAACGCTACTAGCTGAGTAACTTACAATCTGTGACGTGAGCTCTGACGAGAACGTAGACTGATACTGCATAACCGCTTGAATTTCTGCGTCTGTTGCTGTGGTGCCTGCTACAGGAGAAACCGTTGCAGGAACATCGGTAATCAGCAGCTCACCTTCTGAGGTTGCCTTCTCAAGTGCAACGGTAGCGGTAGTTTTTCCTTCTGGCACGTTAAGCTGATCTGCCTCAAGCCAGACGTTATTCTCGCCCAAATACCATGCAACCGGACCAGAAGAAAGCGCCACTATGGCTGTAACCTTACGCTCTGTGATAGTAATGCGCAGCGTATTAGGGAACTGCCTCTCATACGTTGCAGAAGCTACCCAAGGGTCCTTCTGAAGTTCTTGGGTAATAAGGGATTCATCCATATTGAGCAGCGTTGTTCCCTCTTCTACTGCAATGAGCTTTTGAATTTGCTCGTTAGAGACGTGCTCTGTTGGCTCTACCTGAATGTTGGTAATAGCAAAGACTGAGGAAGAACGTAGGACGAGAAAAGCAATGCCAGCGAGAAGGGCAAGGCTAAGCAAAACGATAAAGGCCGTGCGTACTGCCTTAAACGATACCTTTCTGCTGTGTTTAATACGCTCAGCACGAGCTTGAGCTGCAGTTTTTGTAGCGTTATTTGGCTTTTTGGCAGAAATCTTTTTAGCAGAAGGCTTGGCATCAGAAGCTGTAGCCTCAACCTTTGGCTTAGGCTTAAAGGCCTTACTCATAAAAGAAGGCTTAGTAGCCCCTGCCGTCTGAGTAGAACCAGACGATAACGGCTCCCTTTTTGTGCCCTTACGGCGTGTTGTTTGCTTTGAAGTATCTTCTGCCATATCTTCCCTATGCCCCAAAACCCAGAAGTTTAACCTCTGGCTGAAGATCAATGTCAAACTTTTCTTGTACCGCATCGTGTGCTCTGCGCATAAGTGCAATGACATCTGAGGCGGTGGCGTTACCGGTATTCACAATAAAGTTGGCATGAACATCAGAAATCTGTGCGCCGCCTTCAGTAACTCCCTTAAGACCACATTCTTCAATAAGTGCACCAGCAGACCTACTGCCTGGGTTCTTAAAAACAGAACCGCAGCAAAGCTGACCAGTTGGCTGAGTATTTCTTCTACGCTGCAAGAGTGTATCCATGCCAAGAGCAACTTTAGGACGATTAGATGCTGTCAGCGCAAACGTTGCCTCAAGAATGATCTCATCTGGTGCAAACGTAGTGTAGCGATAACCCCATTCAATCTCGGAGGCATCGTAGCGTACAAGACCCTTGCCAGGCTTAAGTACCACGCAATCACGGACGGCTTTACCAATCCAATCATGCCTGGTACCTGCGTTCATCGAAAGAGCGCCGCCGATAGTTCCGGGGATACCAGCACACATCTCAAGACCAGAAAGACCTGCTTTCATGGCCTCATTGCAAACGCGCGCCATAAGCGCACCGGCACCTGCAGTAATGAGGTTATTTTCGCCAACTGAAATGGTAGAAAGCTCATCGTCGAGCACAATAACGCAGCCGTTGTAGCCCTTATCAGAGACAAGGATGTTTGAACCCTTGCCCAAAAGCACCCAATCAACTCGATTAGCTGCAAGCACCTCAAGCACACGCACCAGCGCCACGTGGCTGTGAACAGCAGCAAAAAGCGACGCCTTACCACCAATCCTAAAGGAGGTATGGTGGCTCAGCGGCTCATCTTGCTTGATTGTTGCATCAAGGGCCCCAGAAAGGCTTACATAGGCGTTAAACAAGCTCACGACAGAGGTCCTAGTGGTTCTGAAGACGCTCTTTGAGTGCGCGGATAAACATTGGTCCAATCTGAGTGACGTCACCTGCGCCTTGAGTAATCAACAGATCTCCTGGTTTAACCGTATCAAGAAGGTCTGCGATAAGATCGCGGCGAGAAGGAATGTAGCGCACGTCAGAAACAGTATGAGCAGCCTCAACCCTTGAAGAGACAGTCTTGCCCGAGACACCTGGAATAGGCAGCTCACCTGCTGAGAAGACATCCATGACGCGCAAAACGTCAATGCCGTCAAACGCATGGGCAAACGAATCCGCCAAATCCTGCGTTCTGCTGTAGCGGTGTGGCTGGAAAACAACAACAACACGCTTAAAGCCAAGAGGAAGAGCTGCAGACATGGTTGCTGCAATCTCGGTTGGATGATGGCCGTAATCGTCTACGACGGTAATACCGTTGATGTCGCCTACGTGCGTAAAGCGACGGCGTGCGCCCTTGAACTGGGAAAGCGCTGCTGCGGCCTGGTCAAGATCAAAGCCAAGAGCATCAGCAACAGCAATTGCAGCGGTTGCGTTTGCAACATTGTGCTTACCAGGATTAGCTGGAAGTACCACAGAGATAGTCTGACCAGAAGGAGTCTTGATGGTAAGAGGATTCTCAATACCAGCTTTTCTCTCCTCCTGTGTGCAAACAAAATCGCAGCTTGAATCAAAGCCGTAGGTTACTACGTGCCTACCAGTTGACTGAGCAAGTTCAACGTAATGAGGATTATCGCCGTTGATAACAACAGTTTCTTCCTTATCAAGCAAGCTCATAAACTCACAGAAGGTCTTCTCGATATTCTCTAGAGAGCCGTAGTGGTCAAGGTGATCTGCCTCAATATTGGTGACAACAACCACGTTAGGGTTAAGGAACATAAACGAACCGTCAGACTCGTCCGCTTCGCAGACAAAATACTGGCCATTACCGTTTTTACCGTTGGTGTCGTAGCCCTCAACAACGCCACCAATCAAAAATGATGGATCAGCGCCAAGCTTATCCAGCATGGTAGCAACCATAGAAGATGTGGTGGTCTTGCCGTGAGTGCCCGCAACAGCAATGGTCTTGCGGCCGCGTGACAAATACGAGAGCATCTTAGCGCGAGGCCAAATAGGAATGGAAAGTTCGCGCGCACGAATAACCTCTGGGTTTGTCTCTGGGATTGCGGTTGAGGTAACAATGACATCAGGCATCACAGCGTCAATAGTGGCTGCGGTGTGGCCAATGCTTACCTGAATACCTGCATCTTCAAGCTCTCTCACATAATGCGAGCTCTTTAGATCGGAGCCGGTAACGGTGCAGCCGCGCTCGTGTAGAACAAGCGCGATTCCGCTCATACCTGCGCCACCAATTCCAATAAAATGTGCACGCGAGATGGTCTTCTCGCCCATGGAATCTGCCATAAGAGAGCCTTTCCAAGTATTGTTATCGTTTGAGTCTTGGACATACCAAGACATGTTTACTCTAACGCAAAACGAGTTGTTTTATGCACCACAAACGGCACTTTCCACAGCGTCAGCCACAAGAGATGCGGCGCTGCGCTGGTCAAGTGTAGCGGCTGCCTCGGAGAGCTTTTTGCGCTGGTCCGCGTCATCTACCAGCTCAAACAGAGCTGTCGAGAAGGTCGTGGTGCCCACCTGGTTATCTGGCACCAGAATAGCTGCTCCCGCATCCGACAACAGATGCGCGTTAGTAGTCTGATGATCTGCTGTTGCTAGAGGGTACGGCACCAAAATGCTGGGAAGCTCAAGCGCTGCAATCTCGGCCACAGAAGATGCTCCGGAGCGAGAAACCACCAGGTCAGCTGCAGCAAGGGTGGCACCCATGTTGGAGATGTAGGGCTTAACCTCCCAGCGAGCAGCCTCCTCGTCAGAAAGCTTCATGAGCGAGACAACCTCGTCGTAGAGCTTTTGGCCTGTTGACTGGATGATGCGCAGGTTAGGGCGGGTAAGAAGCTCCTGCTTAAGTGCAGCAAACGTCTCGTTGATACTACGAGCGCCCAAACTACCGCCAAAGATAAGCAGCAATATCTGATTGTCTGCAATACCCAACTCTTGCCTCGAGACGGCTCTGTCAGCAGAAAGAACACTCTTACGTACAGGATTACCAGTAACCACAATGGAGTCTTGAGCTTTTACGTGGCCCTCAAAAGCCTTACGAGCCTCTGGGAACGCAATGCACACCTTATCTGCTTTGCCAGCAGATACACGGTTAGCAAGACCAGTTACCGAGTTTTGCTCATGGATTAAATAGGGGATGTGTAGCTTTGCACAAAGCTGAAGCAAAGGCAGCTCAACATAGGCACCAAAACCAATAGCAACATCAGGTGCACCCTGCTCTTTGAAGCGCTTGTGCAGCTGCATCTTTGCGCGCTCAAGATTGTATGCCGCGCTGATGAGCGTCCAAGGACGTCTACGATCAAAGCCATTTACATGGATAGATACCAGCTCAAATCCTGCCTCAGGTACCAGCGTACCTTCAAGCTTGTTGGGCTGACCGTAAAACGTAACCTGGTGGCCGCGCTCACGAAGCTCCTCAGCTAGAGCCAGGGCTGGGTTAATGTGACCAGCGGTTCCACCTGCAGCAATTGCAACAGAGAGTTTCTTCTGTTCTGCCATGCAATCCATCTCCTAGAAATCAGCTATCGGCGAGCCCTGTTATTTCCACGAAGCCTATCCGATGCAGAAGGTCCCAAATCAATTCTGCGCCTTCCGGAGGCATCTGTCGTAATGCGACCTTGAGGGGCGTCGTCATCTCTTGAACGCAAAATGCCTCGTGATGGGCGCGCGGAGCTTTGTGCGCTGCTCTTAGGGCGAGAAGAACGTGGGAGTGGCGTACCTACCCCTACCCCACCATCAACCATGGTAAGACCAGCAAAACCTGGAGCATCAAAGGTATCCTGCTCTTCAGCTATGCTCCAAGAAGCGCGTTGCCTATCGTACTCGGTTTCTGGAAGCCTTGACTGCCTTGAAACAGACATCAAAAGACCAACCATCAAGATACTAGACATGATGGTTGAACCGCCGTATGAGATAAACGGCAGAGGCTTACCAGAAAGAGGCAAAAGGCCCAAAACACCACCAATGTTAACAAAGGCCTGAATGATAAACATAGAGGTACAACCTGCAGCAATAAGCCTGCCGGTCAAATCCGGTGCATAGCGAGCAATCTTAAAGCCTGCCCATACCAGGGCGCCAAATACTGCCAAAAGACCCAAAACGCCAATAAAGCCCAGCTCTTCTCCAATAACCGCAAAAATAAAGTCATTGTGAGCCATAGGAAGATAGGAATACTTCTGGCGAGAAAAACCAAAGCCAACACCAAAAATACCGCCAGAGCCAAAAGCATAAAAGCCCTGTGCAAGCTGATAACCTGCACCGTAATAATCAGCCCAAGGATTGAGCATAGTCACAACGCGAGCACGAGAATAATCATCTTTAAGAGATAAGAAGGCAAAGCCAATAAAGCCAGCAACAGCAATAGTTGCCAGAACCCTTCGGTCAACATCAGCAAGGTAGCCAATGACCAAAAGTGTTCCCACAATAATCAGTGTGGAGCCCTTGTCTGGCTGGGCCAAAATAAGAAGCAGTGGCGCAAGCGCAGCAATAGCAAACTTTTTAAAGAACTCCCTCTGATCTATGGTCTGATCAATAAAGTACTGCTGAGCCAAATACGAGACAGAAATTAAGATGGTAATCTTTGCAAACTCAGACGGCTGGAAAGAAAACGGTCCAATTGAAATCCAACGGGTTGCACCATATGCATCAGCGCCAGCAATAGGAGTAAAAATAATTGCTAGCATTCCAATGGTCACAATCCAGATAGGTACCTGAAAGTTTCTTACTACTGCGCGGTAGTCAATGCGAGAAACAATAAACGCTAACGCAACTCCTGCCGCAGCAAAGCCAAGCTGACGCTGCACGTAGTAGAAGGGGTTATAGCCCATGTCCTCAGAAGTCATTGCAGAAATCGAGGATGCGGAATAAATCATTACCAGGCCAAAGCATACAAGAATTGCCGTTGACACCAGAAGCACCAGACGAGGCTGCATAAAACGCTCTGGAATAGCACCAAAGCGGCCTTTAGTCTGCGAGCCCTCGGAAGATTTCTGGCGAGAAGTACGTGGTTGCTGCGCGCGCTCCCCTGTTCTGTTTCTGCTGGTAGCCATTATCGACCGCTCTCTTTTTGAGCAAGATCTGCCACCAGCTGTTTAAAGACGCGACCACGCTGAGCCATGCCTGTGAACTCGTCAAATGAGGAACATGCTGGTGAGAGAAGCACTACAGAACCTGGACGAGCAAGCTCTACCGCACGCACAAAAGCTTCATGCATATGAGGCTCTTCTACCACTTCTGCATGGCCGCCAGAAACGCGACGAAGCGCCTCTGCAAAGCGAGGACCTGCCTCTCCAAAGCAGATTGCGTATGCACAGGTAGCGGACACCTTCTGAGCAAACTCATCAAGCTCTGTGCCCTTATCGTGACCGCCAAGGAGCAAAATAACGTCTTTGCCTGGGAACGAAGTTAATGATTTTTCAACTGAATCAGTGTTTGTTGCTTTGGAATCGTTAACGTACAAAACACCATTAACCGTATCAACTGGCTCAATTCTGTGCTCAAGCGGCATAAAGTCCAACAGGGCATGCCTAATAGAAACAATATCAAGCCCCAGGAATAAGCCACATGCAGCTGCAGCAAGAGCGTTGAGTGCATTGTGCGCTCCCCTAATGTGGAGTGCATCAGCTGCTACAAGCTCCATCTCTTTACCAGATAGCCTGACCACCAGCGCTCCATTGCGTACAAAGGCGGCATTTTGCGTACCGGGATCTGTCTGAGCAAGATGGCATACGGCAATGCCGCGAGCCTCAAGGCGAGAAGACACGTCTTGGCAGAACTCATCCAAGTCAGAGACAATTGCCAGGTCATTTGCATCAAGGTTGGCAAAAATCTTCTCTTTAGCTGCTGCATACGCCTCGAGTGAACCATGCCACTCAAGGTGATCCGGCGTAATGTTTAAAAGCATCGCAACGTGAGGATGCAATTTTTGAGTAGTAGCAAGCTGGAAGCTTGAAAGCTCTGCTACAAACCAGCTCTTAGGCTTTCTCTCTGCAAGTTGGTCCGTAATAGTTAATCCAATATTGCCAACAGCGCTTGCATCAAGACCTGCATACTGCAGGATTGACGTGGTCAAACTTGTGGTAGTAGTTTTACCGTTTGTGCCGGTTATACCAATCCACTGTGAAGGACTCTCTTGATAGGTAAACTCTGGCTCGCCCATAATCTGCTTAGAAGCTGCCTTTGCACTTAAGAACAGCTCAGAGGTGTCTGGAATACCAGGAGATGCAATAGTCAGGTCAAAGGTACCCTTAACCTGATCAGAGCCGCATTGTACCTGTACGCCTAAATCTGCAAGCTCTTGGATCTTCTCGCCAACAGTAGCATCTGCGCCGCCCACAAGAGTTACGGAAGACACACGACCCTCTGGCTGCTGCAGCAAATACGTGCAGACAGAGACGCCGGTCTTACCAAAACCAAGAACACATACATTTCCAAGTGTTTCTAGAAGCGACACGCAAGCGATCCTTTCTAAGAGCAATATCTTTAGTGAAGCTGAAAGTACAGAGCAAAGCCCAGAGCAGCAAATGCGCCGGAAATAATCCAGAATCTAAAGACTACTTTTGTCTCGTTCCAGCCAAGTTTCTCAAAATGATGATGCAGTGGAGCCATCAAGAATACGCGCTTTTTAGTTGCCTTGTAGCTGACAACCTGAATGATAACGGACAGTGCCTCGATGATAAAAAGACCGCCCATGACCAGGGAAATTACCTCTGTCTTGGTAAGGACAGCTAGAGCTGCAAAGGCAGCGCCCCAGGCAAGAGAGCCGGTGTCTCCCATAAAAATACTTGCAGGATAGCTGTTAAACCACAAAAAACCAATACAAGCTCCTGCGATCGATGCGGCAAAAACAGCAAGGCTACTCTCGCCATAGCGGAAAGCTACCGCAGCCATAAAAATCATGACGACCATAACGCAGCCACCTGCAAGGCCATCAAGGCCGTCGGTCAGGTTAACGGCGTTGGAAAGGCCAGCCATGAGCAAAAAGACAAAGAAAAGATACAGCCAAGGGATAGAAATAATGTTTCCGCCTAAATTGACGGTAGTAGTAAGGATACCCAGGTTGATATCAAGACCACCAGGGAACGCAATAATGGGCGTAATGCCCCAAATATTGACTGCTGCCAGGCAAAATGCCACAGAGATAGTAATGAGTCCGGCCATCTTCTGAGATGCGGTGAGGCCAAGGCTTCTTCCATGGGCAACAGACTCGATATCGTCCAGAAGGCCCAGCGAGCCTGTGAGCAGCATCGCTGCCATAGCAAGGATGAGGTCGGTGTTCCACTGGGCAAGCGCAATACAGGTCAGCACAATGCTTACCAGCATAACAACGCCACCCATAGTAGGAGTACCCTGCTTAACCAGGTGCTGCTGAGGGCCATCAGCACGAACCTGCTGGCCCACTCCCTCTTTCTTCATCAGCTTGATAAAGAGTGGCATTAAGATCAACGTGATGATGCAGGAGACACCAAGTGCTACAAACACCTGGTATGTTGGGTAAATAGTCTGGTAAAACATTACTCAGTAACTCCTTTTACAAAAATATCAAGCTGGGCAGACCTCGATGCCTTGGCGAGAAGAACGTCTCCTTGCGCAAGTACTGGTCCGAGCACGGTAAGTGCTTCGTTAACATCGCTGAACTGTTCAATTTTATCTTCCGAGAAACCCATAACGCGCGCAGCTTCAACCATTTCACGCGCGGCTCCCGTGCCTACAAAGGCAACAAGGTCTGGGTTCTTAGCAGCAATATAGGCACCCACATAACCGTGAAGGCGCTTCTCCTCTGGTCCAAGCTCACCAATCTCTCCGATAAGAGCAATGCGGCGACCTTCCGCTGGCATCTGCATCAACACGTCAAGCGCTGCAGCTGTTGAGTTTGGACTGGCGTTGTAAGAATCGTCAATAATCTTTGCACCGCAGGTTGCGTCAAGTACCGAAAGACGCATACGAGTGGCAGGCATCTGCTCAATAGCCTCTGCGGCAGCGTCAAGATCAAGACCAAGCGTTTCTATAGCCTCAAGTGCCAAAAGAAGGTCGTCTACCACAACGCGCCCAGGTACCTCAAGAGTTACCGTGCGTGACCAGCCGGATGCAGCAACAATAGTGGCAGTTGGAAGGCCTTCCTCGTCAAGAGTGACCTGCTGTGCGCTCATGACGTCAGCTTCTGTAGCGCCCACTGTCTTGCAAACAACATGAGCAGGGCGAGCAAACTCATCTGCAATGAACTTGGTGTAGTCCCCTGCCGAAGCCTGAATAAGCGTAGGTTCAATTGAGTCAAATGCGCGCATGCCCGAGACAATCTCTGCCTTGGCGCGCGCAATGTTTTCTCTGCTGCCGAGAAGACCAATGTGGCTGGTACCAACGTTGGTAATGACTGCTACTGTTGGACGAGCAACCGAAGTGAGCCTGGTAATCTCGCCAGCGTGATTCATGCCCAGCTCAAGCACAAGTACCTCAGTGTCTTCCGGAGTGGAAAGTACTGTGAGAGGCAGGCCAATGAGGTTATTGTGGTTGCCAGCAGTAGCATGCACACGGCGGGTAGCGCCAATGCCACGACGAAGCATCTCTTTGGTAGTAGTTTTACCAACTGATCCGGTTACACCTACAACCAGCCAATTTGGATGGGCTTCTCGCCAAGCAGCGGCAAGAGCCAGCAGAAACGCCTCACAGTCATCGTCAGCGGCTTCAAGAACGCTGACTCCTGTGGCGGCCAGGTTGTCGAGCAGATTGTCTGCTACAGGCTCAGATGCCACTACAACAGCAGCGCCCGCCTGGGCAGCAGATAAGAGATAGGAGTTTCCATTGACCTTCTCGCCAGCGAAGGCCACGAAGAGCGAGCCTTCCTGGACCTCGCGAGAGTCGATGACGGCCGCGCCCGCAACCTCGCGGGTTCCGCGGTGGAGCAGTCGTGCATTTGTAGCTGCGACTATCTGTTCAACCGAAAGCTTAACCATGAGCTCTCCTAGTTATTGATTGGTTGAATATTAAGGCGTGTAGCTGCGTCTTTTGCAAATTGCGAGAAGACCACAGCGGCAGATTGCGATGCAAGTTGGTGAGTATCGTTAAGTCCAACGTAAACCATCAGATCAGATTCTGAAGGATTTACAATACCGCAGAAAGAGTCAACAAAACCGGAATTCTCGCCGTACGAGCCGGTTTCTTCCACAACCTGCTGGCCGGTACCTGTTTTACCAGCAACAGTGTAGCCATAGATACCTGCGCGAACACCGGTGCCTTCTTTGACAACAGTAGTCATCATGTCAAGCTCGGCTGAAGCTGTGGAAGCAGAAATAACGTCTTTAGTAGGCCAGGTAACCTCTTGGCCGCCCTTTGAAACCATAAAGTGCGGAGTCACCATAGTTCCCTTATTGGCAACAGCGGTGTACGCTCGAATAACCTGGATAAATGGAATTGCAAGGCCCTGACCAAACGCCATGTTTCCGCCAGTTGGACCCTCGTATTCGTCCAGAGAGCGAACAATTCCTGTAGCCTCACCTGGGAAGTCAATGCCTGTGGCGTGTCCAATGCCGAACTTGTCAATTCCTGCCGCAAAGCGTTCATCACCTATGAGCTGTGTCTCGAGGAAGGCCATACCAACGTTTGAGGAACGTCTGAGCATCTCTCTTACGCTCATGTCCATGGCGCTGGTACGCCAGTCATCGTCGGTAACCTTGTTATCGCCAACCTTGAGCTCAGTTGGAATGTTGAAGGTTGAATTTGGACCAAAGAGGTTGTCATCTATACCAATTGAGGTAGTAATTACCTTAAATACGGAGCCTGGCTCATAGATACTTGAGACAAGCTTGAGGTTGAGAGATTCGTAGTCAACGCCGTTATCGCTCTTAAAATCTGGCAGAGGGTATGAAGCTGCGGCATAAATCTCTCCGGTACGAGGATTCATAGCCATGATTGAGCCACCCTGCTGGGCCTCAAAGTCTTTTACTGCAGCAGTCAGCTGCTCTTCTGCCTTCTTCTGCAGCTCAATATCAATGGAAAGAACAATATCCTGGCCGTTTTGTGCCTCAGTGATGTTTGAAGTACCGCCCGCAATTGGCGTACCACCAGCACCGGTCTCAACAATCATGTGGCCGTTAGTGCCCGCAAGGATATCGTTGTAGTAATACTCAAGGCCAGAAGCGCCTTCGTTGTCTGCGTTTACAAAGCCCAGGATCTGAACGCCAACGTTGCCATAGGGATAGACACGCTTGGTGTTATTAACAAAATAGACGCCCTTGAGGTTTTTCTCGTCAAGTGCTTTCTCAATCTTAGAAGCTGTATCAGTGTCAACACGACGACGCACGTAGACAAAGGTGGTGTCTTGCTGCAGGTCTCCAAGGTAGTCTGAAGGGCTTCCGCCTAAGAGTGAGGCAAAAACCTGAGCTACAGAGCTTGCGTCTTTAATCTCTGAAGGATTGGCATAGATGTCTTTGCAGTCAACGCTCATGGCTAAGACGTTGCCGTTGCGGTCGTAAATGGTGCCGCGACGAGCGTGCAAGACAATATCGTTGGTGCGGTTATTCTCGGCGCCCTTTGCAAGGTCTGCTGCCGTAAAGATTTGCAGCCAAGCAAGCCTAAGAACAACAATTGCCACCATAATGGCCATAGCAGCTGCTACGCGACGGAGTCTACCTTCAGGGCCAACACCATCCGAGCCACCGCTGCTACCACGATGACCACGAAAATGCACACGAGAGGCCTCGTCGTACGAGGCCTCAGGAGTTTTTCTGCGCGATGCGCGAGTATGTCGATTCTGCGTACTCACAACGTATATTTTACGCCTAAGCGTTGTTGCTTACGTCTACAACAGGACGATTTGTCTCAAGAGTCATACCATAATTCTGAGTAGCAATGCGCTCAATGCGTGTTGTGCTTGCAAGCAGGGAGCGAGAAACGCGCAGGGAATCGTTAGTTGCGGTTGTTGCGCGCATTTCATTTCTGATGACGTTATTAGCCTGAAGAGTTGAAACCGTAGCGGTAGAGATGCCAATACGGACAACACCAAGTGTCAGGAAGAGTGCTGCAGCAACAGCAATAAGCTTGACGCGCTGGATGAACTGGCTGCTTACGCCACGACGAGCATCAGCATCAAGGCCACCACCAGGGACAACCTCAAAAGATGTGCGAGTGCTCTGTTCAGGAGCGTACTCATGCTCAAACTGAATTGCGCGTGCTACAGCTTCTGATCCGTAACGTGCCATTAAACTTCAATCCCTTCAAAAACTTCTTAACAACAAGCAACAAGTGCTATGGGGTACTTCATTTCTCTGGGTCGCGTTTAACCGCTACCCTCATCAGGGCACTTCTCGCCCTTGGGTTGCGCTCTATCTCTTCTGGAGTGGCCACAAGAGGTTTGCGCGTAATCACGTCAACTATCGGCACTTGACCGCACATACAAACCGGAAGGTCTGGCGGGCAGATACAACCTTGACTGAGCTCGGAGAACACGTGCTTGACAATGCGATCTTCAAGCGAGTGGTACGAGATAACGCAAATCCTGCCTCCTGGATTAGCCCAGGCAATTGCAGAGCGTAGTCCGCGCTCCAAAACCTCAAGCTCGTGGTTCACTTCAATACGAAGTGCTTGGAACGTCTTTCTGGCGGGATGTCCGCCGTGACGACGCGCTGCTGCAGGAATTGCCGCCTTGATTACCTCAACAAGCTCAAGCGTCGTTTGGATGGGACGCTTTTCTCGCGTTTGTACAATGCGTCGTGCAATGCGTGAAGCAAATTTCTCGTCTCCGTAAATTCGAAGGATTCGGGCGAGGTCGGCTTCGTTGTAGGTGTTGATGACCTCTTGTGCAGTTGGAGTTTGTTTGCCCGGGTCCATTCGCATATCCAACGGGGCATCTTCGTGGTACGAAAAGCCTCGCTCTGGGATATCAAGCTGAGGAGAAGAAACACCAATGTCAAAGAGGAAACAGTCAACTCCGGGGACTTCTGCGGAGACGAGAAGTTCATCGAGGTCGCCAAAGTTTCCCTTAAGCGGCAAAAACTCCGCGTTTGGTACTTCTTGCTTCAGGCGAGCAGCTGCTGCTTGATGAGCCATTGCGTCCTGGTCAATTCCAATGGAAAGACCATCTGGAGCAATCAGCTTTGCCATCTCTACGGTGTGACCCGCTCCTCCCAAGGTGCAGTCGCAAACAACTTCACCTGGCTTGGGATCCAGCTCGCGCAGCACTTCTGCAAGCATTACTGGTTGGTGCCGATATTCGACTTTCAAGTTACCGTCTTCTGCCTTCACGATCTTCTCGCCTCACTAGGCGCCAAAGATGAGGTCCTCGAGCGTTGCAACGCGGTCATCTGCCGAGAAGAGGCTGTTCCACTTGTTGGTGTTCCAAATCTCAAAGTGGTCGCCGTTACCGACAATGGTGACGTCGCGGTCAAGCTGGAGCTTCTCCCTAGCCTGTGGATCGGACTCGTCAATCTTTCCCAGAGCAACGCGGCCGGCCGAGTCAATGTCGACGGTTGTTGCTGCTGCGTTCAGCATGCGAAGTGCTGTGACGTCGTCGCGGTTCCTTGGGTTGAGGTTCAGACTTGCAATCCAAGCCTCATACGCCTCAGGTGAGTAGCCGTAAAGCGCGTCCTGTCGACGGAGCAAGATGACAACATCGCCAAGCTGCTTGCGCTGAGCTGCAGGAAGAGTCACGCGAATCTTGGAGTCCAGCGAACGCTGATACTGACCAGTAAGCATGTCTCCCCCTTTCACGTTGGCGCCCCTTGCCGCGCGGGCTGTGTTTGTGTTGTGTGTGCGCGGCAATGCTTGGGCATAGTCCGTCGATTGAACGTGAAATAAATATAACTCATTCCGACACTTAGACACACTAGAAAACACTTTCCAACACCAAGTATTTTTCTTATGGTCTAGCTGGGGTTTAACGTAGATGTGAGATATGACATTTTGACCACAATATGTAGTGTTTAAAAAAATCCGAACTACAAAAGAACGGATTTTCTTAGTCTCAGACCCAATTTATTAAATTTTTTATGAAGTGAAATTTTTTGAGGAAATTGTGGTGAACTCGTGGCGAAAATCACACGTTACTCAAACAAAACCTTCGTCTTGCTTTTACGCAGTCACCACTTTGCCCCACACCTGTCCCACACTTGTGTCAAGCGCGTTTATTTGTCCGCATGAACGTGGGCTCTTGGGTGAGCCTCAAGGTACACATCTCTAATGTGCGACCTATCTACGTGCGTATAGAGCTGCGTAGTTGAAATATCAACGTGTCCCAAAAGCTCCTGCACCGAGCGAAGATCAGCGCCACCCTCTAGAAGGTGTGTGGCAAAACTGTGGCGCAGTGTATGAGGATGCAAACCTTCAATCCCCACTACTCTGCCGTAATTTGCCACCAGTTTATGTACTGATTGGCGAGAAATGCGTCCACCTCTGGCGTTTACAAACACCTCAGATACCTGGCCGTGCTTAAGCAAAAGCGAACGAGCCTCATAAAGGTATGTTTTAAGTGCACGATGCGCAGAGCCCAACACAGGGACTATGCGCTCTTTGGAGCCCTTACCAAAAACACGCAAAAGTTCATCTTCTAGAAGGACACCTCGAACCTCAAGATCGCAAAGCTCAGACACACGAAGCCCACACCCATACAGCAACTCAAGTATGGCTCTATCGCGAATACCTAGAGGCGAATTAGGAAATGGCTGATCAAGCAGCTCTTCTGCCTTCTCTTGAGAGATAACATCAGGAAGCCTTTGAATTCTTGCTGCGGTAGGTAGATCTTCTGCTGGAGATGACTCACAAATTTGCTCAACAGCCATAAACTTGTGGAAGTTTCTAAGTGCCGCAGTGTGGCGCTCAACCGAAGCTGGAGCCATACCTAAATCTCTCAGAGAGCCTATGTACTCTTCAACATCTGAGCGAGTCACCTGGTTGGGCAAAGTAATTTTTTTGCCATTCAGCCAAAGCAAATAACCCTCTAAATCTCTGGTATAGGCATCAAGCGTATTTACAGAAAGACCTCGCTCAACAGCAACGTACGCTAAAAATTCTGTACGCGCCTGAGCGAGGTCCATAAGTATTCTTCCCTAGTAAAAATTCTGCTTAGAGAGCCTGGTTTACATCATGACGGTCAACACCCTCATGATGGGCGATTGCTGCACGTGCAAACTCACGGAACAAAGGTGCAGGATGAGTTGGACGGCTCTTAAACTCTGGGTGTGCCTGACTTGCAACAAACCAAGGGTGAACAGACTCTGGAAGCTCAATCATCTCTACAAGGCGATCGTCTGGAGAAACACCAGAAACGACCAGACCAGCCTCAACAAGATGATTACGGAATACGTTGCTTACCTCATAGCGGTGACGATGACGCTCGTAAACCAAGTTGTTGCCATATGCCTCGTGTGCAAGAGTTCCCTCGACAACCTTGCAAGGATAAGAACCAAGGCGCATGGTACCGCCCTTGTCAGTAATATCCTCCTGATCAGGCATAAGATCGATGACAGGGTATGTAGTATCTGGACCAAACTCTGCTGAATTTGCACCCTCCATGCCGCAGACGTCACGAGCAAACTCAGTAACAGCCATCTGCATACCAAGGCAAACACCAAGGTAAGGAATCTTGAGCTCACGAGCACGACGAATAGCAACCATCTTGCCCTCTACGCCGCGAAGACCAAAGCCGCCAGGAACCAAAATGCCGTCCGCACCAGCAAGCTCCTGCTCTACGTCTTCTTCTGTCAGCTCTTCACCATTTACCAGGCGGATATCAACGTGCCTGCCATAGAAAATACCAGAGTGGTGAAGTGCCTCAATAACAGAAAGGTAGGCATCAGGCAGCTGCGTATACTTACCGACAACATAAATTCTTGTTGCGTCTTCAAGCGCATTTGCCTTATGCATAGCGGTAGTAAATGCTTCCCAGCCGCCAAGATCGCTTGGACGAACTTCAAGACCAAGACGCTCAAGTACCTTTTTGTCAAATCCCTGTGCTGCCAGATGTGCTGGAACATCGTAAATTGAAGGCAAATCGTTGTTCTCAAAAACGCAATCTGCATCAACGTCGCAGAAATTAGCGATTTTCTCGCGAATAGATTCATCCACAGAATGGCTAGAACGGCAGACGATAAAGTCTGGCTGAATACCAAGGGAACGAAGCTCTTTTACGGAGTGCTGCGTAGGCTTAGTCTTAACCTCATGAGCAGCAGCAATATAAGGAACAAGGCTTACGTGAATAATAGCAACGTTGCTTGCGCCACGCTCTTTTCTAAACTGGCGAATTGCCTCAACAAAAGGCTGAGACTCAATATCACCAATAGTGCCACCAAGCTCTGTGATGACTACATCTGCGTTAGTAACCTCCTCAATGCGGGCAAAACGAGCTTTAATTGCATCGGTTACATGAGGAATAACCTGGACTGTACCACCAAGGAAGTCTCCAGCACGCTCGCGCTGAATCAAAGACTGGTAAATAAGACCAGTGGTGAAGTTGGACTCCCTGGTAAGATTCTCGTCAATAAAGCGCTCATAATGACCAAGGTCAAGGTCAGTCTCTTTGCCGTCCTCAGTGACAAAAACCTCACCATGCTGGAAAGGACTCATAGTGCCTGGGTCAACATTGAGATATGGGTCAGCTTTTTGCATCATGACCTTATAGCCACGAGCCTTAAGAAGTCGGCCGAGAGATGCAGCAGTGATTCCTTTTCCAAGAGAGGAAACAACGCCACCTGTTACAAATATGTGCTTGGTCATGGATTACTCCCGTAGGTAAGATTAGCCAATTACATTTCTACGGGTCTTTATATTATTCCGCTTTAAGGCCCATAGTGCCGAGAAATTTAATCTCCAAACAAATACATTGTTATGTCCATATAGTTCTGAAAAATCTAGCGGGCTTCTGACAGCAACTCATGCGCGTGAGCCAAAGAAGCCTCAGTTATAGAGCCTGAAAGCATGCGTGCAATCTCTTCTTCTCTCTGAGTACCAGAAACCTCTGTAAGAGAAGTTATAGGGAGCGCGTTATGTTCTTCTGTCTTTGAGACTACATACTGTTTAGAGGCCATAACAGCAACCTGTGGCAAGTGAGTTACCACAATCACCTGATGTGTTTTAGCAAGCTGCGCTAAAACCTCTGCAAGAGCAACGGCAGTAGCTCCACCAACACCAGCGTCAACCTCATCAAATACAAGCGTATCGCAGACGTCAGACTCTCCTAGGACCACTTTGCATGCAAGCATGACGCGAGAAACCTCACCACCAGAGGCAATCTTTCTAAGCGGACGGGCGGTCATCTGAGCTGAAGGCTTGTACATAAGCTCAATCTTTGTAGAGCCAACTTTATTCCACTGCTCAAAAGGAAGATCTTCAAAGTTCAATTCAATCTGAGCTGAACCCATCTGCAGATGACTCATTTGCTTAGTAACAGCATCACAAAGTTTTGGAGCTGCAGCAACACGAACCTTTTTAAGTGCCTGAGCCTTTACGGTAAGAGTCTCTTTTGCCCTATCTACCTCTGTCTGTGCCTCACGGACAAGCTTTTCTGTGTCTCTGGTTACCTCAAGAAGATTTTGAGCTGCCTGGTATTTTTTAAATACGTCTTTCATACCAGGGCCATACGTTCTCATAAGACCTTGAAGACGAGCCATACGGCTTTGCATCTCTTCAAGTGCTTCTTCATCAAAATCGAGAAATCCAACATAGCTTCTGAGCTCTGAAGAAACATCCTCAATCTCTATAAGTGCGCTTGAAAGAGACTCTGCATAATTACCTAGCGTAGCATCAAATGTTGAAGCACTCTGGAGCATCTGAACTGCATCAGAGAGAGAATCAATGACACCCTCATCACCTGAGAGCAACTCATGTGTTCCTCCCGCAGCTTGAAGGAGAGCCTCTGCGTGTTCAAACCGAGGAAGTTGCTCTTCTAGGTCTTCTAGCTCTCCTTCTTTAGGAGAGACTTCATCAATTCTTTGGACAAGAAATGCCGCTTCATCAATCTTTGCATTGCTAGACTGGCTTACTTCAATAACTCGTTGAAGTTCAGCGACTGCAGCATGGTAAGCATGAAGAGCTTCTACATACTCTGTCTGACAAGATTGAATATCTGATCCAATCCATGCATCCAACATACTGACATGATTTTTTACATCAAGTAGTCTTTGATGCTCATGCTGACCACAAAGATCAATTGATGCTCCAATACCTCCGGCCAGCTCTTTAACTGATGCCATGTGGCCATCAATCTCTACTCTGCCTCTACCATCAGCAGAGACTTTTCTAGAGACCACTACTCCTTCTTGATCTTCTAGAGAGGTAAAGAAACGCGCTTCAACCCTAAGGGCTTCGGTTCCTTCTCTGACTGCAGAAGCATCTGCACGCTCACCAACTAAGAGCTTAATAGAAGATAAAAGAGCGGTTTTACCAGCACCTGTCTCTCCTGTTAAAACCGTTAAACCTGGGGCGGGTGCAAGAGAAGCGTCTTCAATAAGTGCAACATTTTGCACGCGAAGTTCATCAAGCATATATGACCTGCTTACTGACCAGTTTTACCGTAAAACACGCGAGAAACTGAACGATAGAAACTATCGGCGCTTCTATCAAGCAGAATAATGTCTCCTGGTCCACGGCTAATACGAGCTTTGGTAGCCATACCCTCCTCTGGATGCTTGATGTTTTGTCCATCAGAGAAGAAGTGACATGGTGCAGGTCTATCTTTTGACATGGTGATTTCAACCACATCAGAAGGTGAGGTAAGAAATGCACGAGCCAAAATAGTATGTGGTGCAATTGGTACACAAACCATTCCTGAGAACTCTGGTGTAACAATAGGACCACCAGCAGCAAGAGCATAACCAGTAGATCCAGTTGCTGTACTAACTACAAAGCCATCTCCGCGGAGCTTATCAATATGATTGCCCGATACAGAAACCGTAAACTCAACCATATCGCCCGCTCCACCTCTGGAAACAGCAAAATCATTGAGCGAGAAGGTCTTCTCGATATAAGTTTCTCCAGATGGAAGCTCATATTCTGTTTCTATAGCAAGCGTTGCTCTTCTAGAAACGTGGAGCTCTCCTGCAAGGGCGTCAGCTACCATCTCAATCATTTTGTTAGGGGTTGCGCTGGTCAAAAAGCCAAGGTGACCGTATGAAATACCCAGGATTGGAATTTCTGAATACTCAACAATTTTGGCAGCTCTCAGAAGTGTTCCATCTCCACCAAGAGAAATAACAAGCTGACAGTCAGAGCAGTCTATAACTTTATCTGGGAACAGCTTTTTATCGTGTGCCCACTGGACATCACATCCCTGCTCAAAAAGCCATTCTTCAAGTTCACGTGCACCAGAAACAGCAACTTCTCTTGAATAATTTGGAACAAGAAGTACCTTCACGCAAACCACTCTCCCGATTTTGCTTGACTGCACAACTGAAACAGTTAAACGTCTGATTCGATGTACTTAGTATACCTAAAAAACCACGAACAATACCACAAAATAGAACATTCGTTCTATTTCACTATTTCTACAGAATGGTTCAAAACCACTGAAGCAAGATCTAAATCGTACGACCCTGCCCCAAGCTGACCAAACAGTAAATATTCCACATTACCCTTAGCGCCGTGAATAGGACTTTCACACGCGCCCAAAGGACCCATATGAGCTTCTTTGAACGCATCGGCAACCTTTTGCAACGTATGTAGGCGAACGGACGAATCAGTCACAATGCCACCCTCGCCCACTTCTTCTCTCTTAGCTTCAAACTGCGGTTTGACCAGCGTAACAAAAACTCCTTCAGGAGCTAGAACATCCAAGACAGAGGGAAGAATTGACAGGATTGAAGTAAACGATACGTCGCACACCGCCACATCAAAGACGTGAGAATAACCCAATTCCGGCAGCGAAGTTATATTTGTTCGTTCTAGCAGTTCAACCCTACTATCGTTTCTTAGCGACCAATCAAACTGCGCATAGCCAACATCAACTGAGGTAACCGAAGCGGCTCCATTTTGAAGCAGGCAATCGGTAAAACCACCAGTTGAACAGCCAATATCTAAGCATTTTTTATGTTGTGCCGTAAAATCAAAAACTTCAAAGGCGCGTTGGAGCTTAAGTCCGCCTCTACTCACATATGGAATAGCGCCTTTTACGTGCAGAAATAATCCCTCAGGAACAAGCTCTCCTGCTGAGGTCAGTCTTCTATCGCTCGTAGAAACATCGCCCGCAAGAATTGCGCGCAGCGCAGCCTGAGTGTCCTTGAAAAATCCTTGCCTAACCAGCTCTTTATCGAGCCTTTGGCGAGAAATGCGTTGAGCCACTAGTGCTCATCGCTTTCTGAAACCGCGTCATCAGACGACGTTTCATATGCAGCTGAAGCCTCAATCTGCTCAGAAGAAGCTTGTTCATCAGTGACAACTGCTGTGCCGCTTGCGTCAGCTGCATTCCCCGTTGCCTGAGCCTGAACCAGACGTTCTTCCTCTTCTGGCGTAAACTCTGTGGTGTCAACCATGTTGACAGCCTTGGAACCTAAAGCAATTGCCTCATCAAAGAGGTCAAGAGAATGTTCCAGCGAGACGTTCTTATCGCGAACTTGATCAACAATGGAATCAAGTCTTGCGGTTATCTGGTCAAAGCTCTGATATTCAGACGTATCGATTTTTGCCATGGCTACTCTGCATCTTCCACAGAGCTTACTGGCTCTTCTTCAGAATTGTCCTGCTCAGCAGACTGCTTGTGGCACAGAGAATAAATGTCTTCTCCAGCCTCAACATCATCAACAATACGGCCGAGAACACCGTTAATAAAACGAGGAGAATCGTCACCACAGTAGGCGCGAGCAAGGTCAACTACCTCATTAATAGCAACAGCAACGTCAACCTCTGGAACCTCCAGAATCTCGTAGAGAGAAATTCTTAGAAGATTGCGGTCAACAGAAGGCATGCGATCAATCGCCCAATCCTTTGAGTAAGCAGCAATGATGTCGTCAAGATCATCTCTGATGCCATCTGCTCCTACTGCCAGTGACTGCGCATACTCGTCAAGAGGTCCCTCGGAGAGCGTGTAGTCTCCGTCGAGGACCTCATGAACGCTGCGATTAGTGGCTTCAGCCTGGAATAAAAGCTGTAGTGCTTGGCTACGGGCGCGGGTACGTCCAAAAAACTTAACGCTCAAGCCTACTCCTTAGGAAAAACAAGGCTGTCAATGTAAACATCAACGGAAGCAATACTGACGCCAATCTGCTCATTTACGGCAGTTGCAACAGCAAGTCTTACCTCAGAAGCAAGCTTTGTGAAAGGATAGCCATAGAAAACGGTAAGGTGAACTCCAAGATGGAGCTGACCGTTCTCTACACCTGCTTCTACAGCCTTCTCTGGAGCAAGGCTTCTGCTGGTAAAGACGTTAATAAGGTTGGATGCCAGGGTATCGTTTCCGCCAACGGAGGCAACACCTTCAACACTTCCAGCTGCGCCGGAGACAACCGTTGAAATTACATCTTTTGAGATGCCGATGCCTGCTATACGAAGCTCTGTTTCAGCCATGTCTACCCCCTAAAAAGACAAACTGTCTTTGAAATAATTACTCAATACCTGTTGGGTGCTTATGCGTCCAAAGAAAATGCATTAAACGCGAGAAACAAACTTGCCGTCGCGGGTGTCAACCTTAATGCGCTCACCTTGGTTCAGATACATTGGAACCTGAAGCGTGGCGCCAGTCTCAATAGTTGCTGGCTTGGTGCCGCCCTGAACGGTGTCACCCTTGAAGCCTGGGTCAGTCTCAGTGATTTCTGCCTCAATGAACATTGGAGGCTCAACACCAAGAAGCTCAGTGTCTGCATAGAGAAGCTGTGCGTTATCGTTCTCCTTGAACCAGACGCTCTTCTCGCCAATGAAATCAGCAGGAACGGCTACCTGATCGTAAGTCTCATTGTCCATGAAGTAGAAGGACTCACCGTCGTTGTAGAGGTACTGCATCTCTTTGGTGAGCAGAAGAACGTTCTCAAACTTGGTGCCAGCGTTGCAGGTCTGATCAATAACGCGGCCAGAACGAAGGTCACGAATCTTATAGCGGACAAAAGCGCCGCCCTTACCTGGCTTTACATGCTGGAACTCAACGATGGTGTAGTACTTATCGTTAATCTTAAGGCCAAGGCCGTTCTTAAAATCTGCGGTGCTGATAGTTGCCACGTCTAACTCTTTTCACTCGATAAAGTCGCGAGAAGAACGTGAATTTTCAAACTACCCGCGACACGTATATGCATGTTGGATTTTATCAGTTTCACGCCTTCCGTGCTGGCGGCTCTTGTGAAAATGCAAAATTTGCTTACTTCTTTTTAATAAAACTCTCTTTAATAAGGCGAGGAAGCTGTGGAATTGCCATAAGTCCGTGCTTAAAGACAAACCAGAAGTTTGGAGAACGCACGAGCTTCTCCTCCCCTATGTAGGTGCGAATTGCCCTTAGTGTTGCCTTGTTGTCCCGCGTAGAAAACGAGTAGTTACCATTGCTTTTAGTAAAGATAGCAAAGCGAGAAATGCTTTTGGTGCGTCCCATGACGGAAGCAGCCACATGATCAATCTGATCCCAAGGAATTTGAATGTAATCTTCGGGATTTTTCTGGTTGTAGAACTCAAAGGCCTTATTGCCAATAAGGATATCGCCATACGTAGCTAGCCCATGAAATGACGTTGCCTTTGCGGTGAAATCAACTGTGCTGTTTTGAGACTGAGCCATACAATCCTTTCAAAAATGGGTCGCACCCATTATAGAGCGCGACCCATATTCGTGCGACTTTAAGTACTAGAGCGTACGCTTACTCATTACATAAAGCCAAGGAGTCGACCAATAATACCAACGGCAAAGAGAGCCAGGATGATAGCAATTGGAGAGACCTTCTTTTTAAGCAGTGAGCAGCAGAGCAGTGTCAGACCAACAGCTGCAAGTCCAGGAATGAGCGAGTCAAGATTGGACTGAAGCGTAGTTACCTTCATTGGGTCAAGACCATTTGGTCCAAGAGCAGCATAAAGCTTTAATGCTTGATGCACTCCTTCTACTCCGGAAGGAAGCTTTGTCCAGTCAATGTATGCGCCTGCCTGCTGAGGAATGGTAGAAACAACTGGGGTAAATGAAATTGAAACCCAGCGCTGTACCAAAGCACCAATGATAAACATACCAAGAATAGAAGCACCCTCGGTAATCTTGCCCAGCATACCACCAGAAAGATCGGAAGAAATTGAAGCGCCTGCCTTGTAGCCAAACTCCTGGGTGTACCACAGGAAGGTAAGGCGGATGACGTTCCACAGAACAAAGAAGAGAATAGGGCCAAGTGCAGAACCTCCAGCGGCAATAGATGCGCCGAGTGCTCCAAGAATTGGACGGACGGTAAACCAGAAGACTGGGTCACCAACACCGGCCAGAGGGCCCATCATGCCTACCTTGACGCCCTGAATTGCAACGTCGTCAATAGGCTCACCGTTAGCACGTCCCTCCTCCAGTGCAAGGGTAACGCCCATGACTGGTGCAGAAACATAAGGGTGAGTGTTGTAGAACTCAAGGTGGCGCTTAAGAGCTGCTACCTGATCTTCTTTGTTTGGATAAAGCTTTTTGATGGCTGGAATCATTGAGAATGCCCAACCACCGTTCTGCATACGCTCGTAGTTCCAAGAACCCTGAAGGAACTGATGACGAAGAGCAACAGACATGCGGTCTTTCTTAGAAAGCTGAATCTTATTCTCCATTAGTTTCACGCTCCTTCAGAATTAGTAGTTGTCAATAATGTCGCCGAGCGGATCACCAGATCCACCGCCTGCGCCGCCACCCTGCTTAGCAAGGTCTTTAAGACCAATGTAGAGAATAGCAAGGCAAGCACCGATAACACCAAGAGCAATAAGGGTGAGCTGGTTAATAGCTGCAAAGACAAAGCCCAGTGCAAAGAATGGCCAAACCTCACGAGTAGCCATCATGTTAATGACCATTGCGTAACCAACAGCAGCAACCATGCCGCCGCCAACTGCCATACCGCCAGTGAGCCACTTAGGCATTGCGTTCAGAGCATCGGTGACAATAGCTGGGTCAATGAAGCAAAGAGCAGCTGCAGGAACAGCAATACGTGCGCCCTGCATGAGGATAGCTACAACCTGCCAACGCTCGATTGCAGCAAAATCGCCCTTCTCGGCAGCTGCATCCATTGCGTGGGCAATACCAGTTGCAATAGTACGAGCAATCATGGTGAGGAACAGACCTGCTACGGACAAAGGAATTGCAAGTGCCATAGAAGTGTTAATAGCAGCGGTGGTGTCAGTGTCTCCGCCGTTAAGTGCCAAAACCATGATGATTGCAGATGCGACAGATGCCAAAGCTGCGTCTGGTGCAACTGCAGCTCCGATGTTTGCCCAACCAAGAGCAATCATCTGAAGAGAACCGCCAAGGATAATTCCCTCGGCAGGATGACCAGTCACAAGGCCAATCAGTGAGCAAGCAACCAGGGGCTGGTGGAACTCCCACTGGTCAAGAATACCTTCCATGCCAGCGAGAAGAGCAACAATTACGACAAGCAGTATTGTGATAGGTGTCATTTCTACCTCCTTCTAGTTACTTACGATCAACAAGCTCGGACTTAGCTTTTTTAAGCATTGCATCAAAGTTTTCTGCGATATCTGCAGGAACCTTACGGACATCAAACTTTGTACCGCACTCGCGGATAGCCTCAAGGGTCTTTACATCGTCTTCATCCATAGCAACTGCGTTGGTAACAACAACTTTGCCAACAGAGTGAGCCATAGAACCAAGGTTAGCTTCCTTGATCTCTACGCCGCCCTCAATAGCACGAAGCATATCTTGAGGAGTCTCAAACAGAAGCATTGCCTTGGTATTACCAAAACGAGTGTCGTGAGCAATCTCAATAATCTTTTTAATAGGGACAACGTGGACATGTACTCCTGGAGGAGCTGCCTGAACAATCATGGTCTTGCGGAGCTCATCTTGAGCAACACCATCAGAGCAGACAATAATGCGGTCTGGCTTGGTCATCTTTGTCCACGTAGTTGCAACCTGACCATGCAGAAGACGGGTGTCAATACGTGCAAGCACAATCTTGAGCTTGCCGTCGCCAATAACGGTACCTGCAGGAATTGCTCCCTGAGGTGCTGCAGGAGCGGCAGGAACATCAGTAGGTGTTGCCTCTTGTGGCTCAAGCTCTTCTGGCTTAATCTTCACGCCCATACGAGCTTCAGAGTAAATCTCTTTTGCTACCTCGGCGGCGGTATCTACGCCAAGGCGAGAGCCATAAGCTGCAATAAGCATTGGGAGGTTAAGACCGGTAACGGCAACCCAATCCTCTTTACCCTCTTCCTCAAGAACACGAGAAATCTGGTTAAAGGGGGTGCCACCCCATAGATCAACCAAGAACAAAACGTGCTCTTGATCTTCAAGCGTGGCAATTGCGTCGAGAATCTTCTGATGCAGGTCATCTGGGCCCATATCAGGAGTAAGCGTTACAGCTACAACGCCTTCCTGTGGTCCAAAAATCATGCCGCCAGAATCTTTGATGCCCTCGGCAAATTTGCCATGGCTGGCTAGAACGATACTAACCACTTCTACCTCCTTCTTTTACACCTAATAAAACAAATGAAACTGTAAACATAACAATGAAAATAACATTTACTTTTCTGATTTTATTACATATATCTGAAGCGTGTCTTCACTAACCTAACTCTTTTTAGATTTTTTAGGTTTTATAAGCCAATTTTAGGGCGAGAAGACCTTCTCGCCCTAAAGGTGAACAAAAAATGCGGCCAGAAACCTAAAGCTTCTGACCGCAAAAATTCTGTATATCGTAGCTCGTTAGCAGCCAACGGACACAAGATCGTGCGTGGACTGAGTAAAGACGTCATAGCCGTCCTCAGTAACAACACCAAAGTCCTCAAGGCGGATACCAAACTTGCCAGGCAGGTAAATGCCAGGCTCATCAGTAACAACAGAACCTGCTGCAATCACCTTGTTCCAACGAGGATTGAAGAATGGGCGCTCATGAATCTCAACGCCAACACCGTGGCCAAGGCCGTGGCCAAAGTACTCACCGTAGCCAGCCTCAGAGATAACCTTAACTGCAAGGTTATGAATATCAGAACCAGTTACACCTGCATGAATAGCTGCTGCGCAAGTTTCGTTTGCCTTGCGGACAACGTCAAAGACATGCTGCTGCTCCTCGGAAGGTGCGCCAACAACAACAGTACGGGTCATATCTGAGTGGTAATCCAGGTAACCTGCACCGTAGTCCATAACAATCATGTCGCCTGTCTGAACTACGCGCTCACCTGGCTGTGCATGAGGATTAGCACCATTAGGACCAGAAGCAATGATGGAATCAAAGGACAGGGCATCTGCACCGTTAGAGAGCATGTAGTTCTCAAGCTCTGCGCGAATCTGCTGCTCAGTAAGACCTGGCTTAATGTACTTGCAGATGTGGAGGAACGCCTTGTCAGTAATTGACTGAGCGTGCTTCATAAGCTCAATTTCAGCTGGGTCTTTAACAATACGCAGCTCAGCAATATCACCATGCATGCGTGGAAGCAAAGCAGCAACAGAACGATCGCGCAATGCCTGCTCAAGGCCATCAAAGAACGCAAGATCAACGGTGTCCTCAATAGCAACTACGCGAGCACGAGCCTCAGCAATATGAGCGGCAACCCACTCGGTAGGAGTAGCGACTTCCTGGTCAAACTTCCATGGAGAATCAGCACCAAGGCGCTCCAGGAATGTGTTGTAGTAACGAGAGTCAGTGTGCATGAAGAGCTCATCCTGCGTAATAAATGCAGTATGTGCCTGCTCAAAGTCAAAGACACGCTCAGCGTCAGTCAACCAACGAAGGTCTGGGTTGTGACGTAGAACAACAGCGTCGTAACCCCTCTGAGCCATTACCTCGCGAAAGCGCGCAACGCGCTTTGCTGCTGCCTGTAAATCTGCCATTTCAAATCCCTTCTCGAGATGTTTACAACAAAGAGTTGCACCTAGTGGAGCCGCATCAGCAAACAGGCTCCTTACTGCAAGATGCGGCGCTTTAATGCGAAGCGTGAGCCTCACACCAAGCGCGGGCATGCTCGGCGAGAAGTTCCTCGTCGACCGATGCTAATCTTACCCTTCCAATAGACATTGGAATCGGCAACATAAAACGATTAGTAGAATGGAAACATTCTTGTTTGAGCGCTTCGATAAGCTGCTCAGAAGTAATGTCACAGGTAACAAAGCCAATATTCAAACGCTCAAGAATCTCGTCTTGGGCAAGCATATCGTCAAAAGAAAGTGCCTCTTTAGCTACTGCAATTCTTGCCGAAAAACGCAGTGCGTCTGCATAAAGTGCAGAAAGAGGCTGATCAGCTGGGATGAGCGGGCGAAGTGCCTCCACAAAAACCCAACCGTAAGGAACAGACTGCTGAATAGCAATAGCGGAAGAATCAGAGAGACGGCCACGGGTCTTAGTAGACTCTGCCAGCTGCTCTGCAACTATATCGGCAACTCCAGAGGAGAGGTTATCTGCTCTATCCCAAATGCGGCCAAACTCCGCCTCGTTATCAGACATAGCCGTTGCAACCATGCATACCTGGGCAACCTTAGCACTGTCATCGCAAAGGTCCATAACCTCAAGATCTGCAAAGCAGAAACGAGCACAAGGCTTAGTGGTAACAAGGCGCTGATGTTCAGCGTCAGTATCAAGTGCTCGAGGAGTAATGGACGAGACAATAACTGCTGCTAAATCAAGTGGAACAGTAGCAAGGGAAACTCCCCCACACCACTTGTTTGCCACGTGGTTAGCAAGAGAAATGACGCCCTCGTGGCCCACGGCAACTACTAAATCATCAGCTGTCAGGTGCATTTCTGCCAAAGCAGACAATACCTGTGCCTCAGTTGCCACGGTAGTTGCTGCCTTGCCATCTTCTACATCTACACGTGTGACGAGAAAACCGATGGTGGTGAGGTCTCTACGCAGCAGCTCAGCAAGGTCTTCGTCTGCCTGATTGCTGACAAGAAAAGCACAGCGATGAGGCCTTCCTACTGCGGTTCTGAGCTCAGTACCAAAGTTTGAAAGAACGCCTGCACCAGAACGAAGTGCAATAGAGCCACCAGGAATAGAAACCCACTGTTTAATCTGAACAGGTGGCAATTCCTCTTCGAGCTCAGCCTGGACATTGTCACTCATAGAAGACCTCTTTCCCAAAGCAGCTTGCCAGAATCAATGGCTACCTGCTCAAACGTTTTCTCACGAATATCAATAGTAATATCAGCAGCAGCCTCATAACGCGGGCGCAGGCGTCTATAGAGCTGAGTAGCGTTTTCAAAGCTTCCCAGATCGGGACGCCTATCTGTGCGCTGAATTTGGCGAAGCGAGTCAGAAAGATCGCCGTCGAGAAACACAATGATCCCCATCTCACGCATAAGCGCAAGATTGACGTCCTTCTCAACAATTCCACCGCCGCAGCTTACGAGCAGTGACTTCTTAGACTTAAGCGTGTGCAAAACCTCAGTTTCTGCCTGCCTAAAAAGCTCTTCACCGTCATCTTCGTAGATTTCTGCCAGTGATTTACCTGCTATACGCTCTGCTAGGCGATCGGTGTCAACATAACGACGGTGAAACAGCTCGCCCAAATTACGTGCGAGTGTGGACTTTCCGGCACCCAGAAAGCCTACAAAAAAGATATGATCACAGCCCTCATGTACAACGTATCTTGAATCGCGAAGCTCCATACTCCTCCAGCCTTTCAAGATGATTCTATCATCGAGTTGGAGCAAGTAAACTAAAGCCGTCTTGTTATGACGTAAAAGTTACATTTTTTAAAATGCGGCGCTCGACGTGACGAATGATATTGGTGTACCAAAGATCCTCATTGGACTGTGGCTTTACCAAAATAGTTGAAACACCAGCCAAATTACCTGCAATAACATCAGTAAAAATCTGGTCTCCCACCATCACGGTTTGCTCTTTAGTTGCCGAGAAACGCTTCATAGCAGCAGTTAGCGCGCGAGGAAGCGGCTTACACGCAAAGCCTTCTCCTTCAATTCCCAGCTCGTGAGCGCTACGCTGGACCTCATTGAGGTGAATGTTATTGGAGATGAGACAGAGCGTTAATCCAGCCGCATGAGCCTTCTCAAACCAAGCAGAAACCTCTGGCGGCACCATTTTGGTATCTCGGGGCACACAGGTATTATCGCGATCTAAGAGCACAAGCTTAATCCCCTGCTGAACCAAATCCTCTATTGAGATGTATTCAACAGCAGAAACGTATTGTGTTGCTTTTATCAAGCTCATAGACACCAACTATTGCTTGCTTGCGGCTTCACGCTCGCGTGCGTTTTCAATAGCCTGCTGATGTTCGTCGTACGTCTCTGAGAAGACGTGCTCATCAGAGGTAATCCAGAAGTAGTAATAATTGGTTGCTGCTGGATCCATAGCCGCCTTAATAGAAGCATAACCTGGCGAGCAAATAGGCGTAGGAGTCAAACCCTTAAACGCATAGGTGTTGTATGGATCGCTTGTCATTGAGCTGAGCTCTTCTGCAGTAGCTTCCCTACCCAGAGAATAGGCAAGAGTTGCGTCACTCTGCAGGTACATATCGTCATACAGACGATTGTAGAAGACAGATGCAACCTTAGGACGGTCTTCATCAGTCAGGGCTTCTCGCTCAATGATCGATGCCATGGTGATGATTTGCTCGTTTGTAAGATTCAAGTTGTAACGCTTATTAAGCGTAATGCGAGCGGCATCCAAGTTAAGATCAGCCGTCTCTGTCTCAAACTGATCAAGCATGGCACGAATGACCGTATCGGCAGTTACGTTGCTTTCCGTAAAGGTATACGTCTTAGGGAACAGGTAGCCCTCAAGAGAATCGTTAGCGTCTACCGCGCCAGCAAGGAACGGATAGTCGGCAACATAATTGGATGCTTTTGCCTGATTCAAGAAATCATCGCGAGAAATACCAAAGTAGTCCTGTACCAAATCTGCAACCTGAGAAACGGTATAACCTTCTGGTACGACAAAGCCACTACCAGGAGCATTAGGGCCAGAAATAAGCAGATGTACGATGTCTGCTGGCTTGGTACCAGTGGTAATAACATAGATACCGCTCTTAATTTTCTGCTCAGCATCCTGACGCTTTACCTGGTTTAAAAACTCGCTCTTAGTGGCAATAATCTTGTTCTCAAAAAGAATCTTTGCTACTTCCTGAGCACCAGCGCCATCTGGAATAGTAACGGTAACTTGCTGACCAGCGGTAATTTCTTGTGTATCGGAATTAGCGCGAGAAAGCTCTGGAAGCGCTACTTTCCATACAAAGATGCCAAGGGCCGCAACCATAATAAAAGCGATAAGTGCCGCAAAAATACGAGAACGCTTTGAAGCCTTCTTATCTCTATGCTTTACCTGCTTGTTCTTTGCCATATGAGTGACTTGAGCGCTTCTTGAAGAAAGCTTGCCACCGGTAAGTGCAGGCAGCGATCCTGTAGCCTCAACTGAAGGCTGCGTGATCTGTTCCTGCTGAGCCTGCTCTCCCTGAGCCTGTCCTTCTGGAACAGGAGAAGAAAAATGTGCGCCCTGACGACGCGGAGAAGAACCATTGGATAGGGTGGGCATTTAGTCTCCCTTATTCATCTGTGCATCAAGCCATGATTGCAAAAAGAGCGAAGCAGCAACCATGTCAACTTTTCCACGCATGGCTTTTTCAGATAAACCTTGCGCTCGAAGAATCTTCTTTGCTTCCGCAGAAGAAAGTCTTTCGTCAGTAAATTCTAATGGAAGTTGGCAGTTCTTCGCAATTTGCTCAGCTTGAGCGGTAATTTTTTGGGCCTGTGGTCCATCTTCGCCGGCGAGCGTCTTGGGACGACCGCACAAAAGCAGTTCTGGCTCCCAATCTTCAAGCACAGCTTTAAACGTACGTGCATGTGAGAGCACCTCTTGCGCAGGTAACACGCAAACAGGTGACGCAATAGCACCATCGGGGTCACTTACAGCAACCCCGATGCGAACTTCACCAATATCTAAAGCTAAAACGCGCAAACGTTACGCACCAAGCTTTGTTTTTGCAGCCTCAAGCGCAGCATCAATTCCTGCAGCATTTGAGCCACCTGCCTGCGCCATTGCTGGCTTGCCGCCACCGCGACCACCAACAAGCTCTGCAATCTCTTTTACAATGTCTCCTGCCGAGAAGCCCGCTGCAACTGCAGAATCAGTGGCACCTGCAAGCAGAGAAACCTTTCCGTCAGCGGTTGCGGATGCAATGACGCAAGCAACAGGCTGGCCGTCAGATGCATCGCGGATGCCGTCCCATGCGGAGCGGAGCTCTTTGCCAGAAAGGCCCTCAAGCTTAGCAATTACACAGCTATAGCCATTAAGCTGAACGGCAGACTTAAGTGCTTCTGCTACCTGGTTGCTGCCTGCTCCGGTAAGAGCGGCCTCAAGCTTATGGTTTGCAGTGCGAAGATCTTGCTGCAGCTGCTCAACGCGGTCTGCAACAGCAGAAGGACGAACCTTCAGAGCTGCGGCAACCTCATCAAGTTGAGCCAGGCGCTCATCAACGTACTCGATAGCGCCCATAGAAGTTACAGCCTCAATACGCCTTGAGTTAGAACCAACGGAGCTCTCAGAAATAATCTTGAAGAGGCCAAGATCTGCTGTGTTGCGTGCGTGAGTACCACCGCAGAGCTCACGAGAGAATGGAGTGTCTTCTGCACCAGCAGAGACAACGCGTACGACATCACCGTACTTCTCGCCAAAGAGTGCAACAGCACCAGCGGCCTTTGCGTCCTCAATGCTCATAATCTGAGTAACAACAGGCTTAGCAGCAAAAATCTCTGCGTTAACCATACCCTCAATGCGATCAAGCTCATCTTTGGTAAGAGCCTCAAAGTGCGTAAAGTCAAAGCGCATACGATCTGGAGCAACAAGAGAACCAGCCTGGTTCACGTGGTCGCCCAGAACCTTTTTGAGGGCTGCGTCAAGCAGGTGAGTTGCCGTGTGGTTGCGGCGAATGAGCTCACGACGGCCGGCATCAATGGTTGCGGTGACTGAATCACCAACAGAGATGGTGCCCTCCTCTACCACGCCAACGTGGGACTCAAGACCGCCGTCGCGGTGCTTGGTGTCAGTGACGTGAACGTAGAGACCAGGAGCTGTCAGCTTGCCGGTGTCCCCTACCTGGCCGCCCATCTCTGCATAGAAAGGCGTGCGGTCAAGTACAACCTCAACCTCAGAGCCAGCAGATGCGGACTCAACCTCCTGTCCATCCTGAACAAGAGCAACAACACGAACGCCGGAGAGCTCGTTGTTGTCATAGCCGTCAAAGACGGTCTCATCAAGGCGGTCAGAGAGTGCAACCCAGATGCTCTGAGCGTTACCCCAGGCATCGCGGTTAGCAGACGCACGAGCGCGCTCACGCTGCTCAGTCATTGCAGCATCAAAGGCGTCCATGTCAACAACGTGACCTGCATTTGCAGCAATCTCACGAGTAAGATCAATAGGGAATCCGTAGGTATCGTGCAGAAGGAATGCAACCTCACCGGAAAGCTGTGCGCCATCCTCTAGCTGCTCAAGCTCTGCAGTGAGTTTAGACTCGCCTGCGTCAAGCGTAGCGCCAAAGCGCTCCTCTTCTGCGGTCAGAATGCCGTCGATAAGAGCGCTCTTCTCGACAAGCTCTGGATATTCTGCGCCAAGCAGAACAGCAACCTCATGTGCATACTCTGCCATGAAAGTGCCCTGAATGCCCAGTAAGCGGCCGTGGTAGACAGCGCGACGGAGCAGGCGGCGAAGGATGTAGCTTCTGCCCTCATTACCAGGGAGAATACCGTCGCCAATCATAAAGGTAACTGCACGGGAGTGGTCTGCAAGAATGCGCAAGCTGCGGTCAATCTCATCAGTTGAGTGATACTTCTTACCAGAGAGTTTCTCGCCCAAAGAGATGAGGGTACGCATGATGTCACCCTCGTAATTGGTGCCTTCATGCTGCATGATAGCTGCGATACGCTCAAGGCCCATGCCGGTATCGATGTTGCGATGAGGAAGCTCAGGCAGAGAACCATCTTCCTGGCGATCAAATTGAGTAAAGACGAGGTTCCAGAACTCAAGGTAACGGTCACCGTCGTCTCCAGGAGCCTCTCCCTCAAACTCAGGACCCTGGTCAAAGTAAATCTCAGAGCAAGGACCACAAGGACCAGTTGGACCAGCTGCCCAGAAGTTGTCTTCCTCGCCCAGACGGGTGATGTGATCTTCTGCTACACCAAGAGACTTCCAAATCTCAATTGCCTCATCATCGTCAGTAAAAACAGTAAAGTACAGGCGATCAAGAGGCAGGCCAAGGTGCTCTGGAGAAGAAATAAACTCCATTGCCCAGGTGCATGCATCACGCTTGGTGTAACCGCCAAAGGAGAAGTTGCCCAGCATCTCAAAGAATGAGAGATGGCGAGAGTCGCCGATGTTGTCAATATCGTTAGTACGAAGGCACTTCTGGCAGGAAGTTGCGCCAATCTCCTTCATAGTCTTGATGCCCTGGTAATATTCCTTGAACTGGTTCATGCCAGCATTAGCAAGAAGCAGCGAAGGATCAGAAGGTACCAGAGATGAAGAAGGATAGCGCTTGCAGCCCTTGCTCTCAAAGAAGCTTAGGAAGTCCTCGCGAATCTCTGCTGTTGTCATTGTTTTATAGTCAGCCATAAAGTACTTCTCCGTATTCAAATAACTACTCTTTTGTACTGTCTGAGTCTACCGCATCTGACGATGGTTTATCTGGTTCCTTAGTAACTTCTTGAGTATTCCTAAAAAGTAACTGAGAAAAATCATGTCCAAGAATCTTGGGTGCGGGAGCTGAAGACTTGCTGCGCACATGAGCTGTAGTGTCTTGATCAACAAGACGCGACTCCTCAAAGAACTTTGGGTCATCTAGGGCATCATACTCTGGCAGAATAGCGCCAGACTCATCCACATACTGCGTCGAGTTAAAAAGCGCGCCATTTGGCGAGACAATCTGTCTGCCCGAATACTTCTCAAAGAAGTACACAAAGATGCCCCTCAGTGCTGCTGTCAAAGGTATGGCAAGAATAGTTCCAACTACTCCGCCAAGAGCGCTGCCAATGACAATACCAACGAGCGAAAGACCCGGGTGAACTTTAACGCTAGTTGCCATAACCAAAGGTGAAAGCACGTTATCAACAACGTTTTGTGCAACCACCAAAATAACGATAGTCCATACGGTCATGACAGGGTCTACCAAGATGCTCAAAATAAGAGCAATACCTGCCGAGAAAACCGGTCCAACTACAGGAATAATATGGAAGATTCCTGTAACCATGCCAATAAGAGCAGCATAAGGGTTGCCTAAAATCAGACACCCAAAGTACACAAGAATGCCATTAATCGCAGAGGTAATGATAGTGCCTCGCATATATCCACTGGTAGATCTACTTAAGATTGCAAGAATAAGTCTGAACTCATTCTCTTTTTGAGGACCAGCAATAATAGCCATCTCACGGACAATAACTGGATAATCTTTAGCAAGCCAATAGGCAAGAACCAGACCTAAGAAAAAGACCATGAGTTGGTTTGCCATAGAAGAGATGTTGCCTAAAGCAGATGTGGAAAGCCAACTCAAAATACCAGAAGCAACTGATATTCCAATACTTGATGCCTGTTCAATTGCAAGTTCTACTGTCTGTCTAACAGCAGGGTTACTTTGAGTGTCAAAGTTCTGCCAAAACTCCCTTGCCATTGCTCCTATCTGACTTGCATACGAAGGAGCGTTTCTGAGTAGCGTAGTAAGCTCAAATACCAATGGCTGCGCAATCAAAATCAAAAATCCTACCAGCACAATGAGCGTAAGAACAAGAGCTATAAGAGCGGAAATACCACGTGGCACTCCCCTGTCTTCAAGCCAATTGGTAACAGGGCTACAGACAAACGCAACAATTGCGCCAATGGCGAGCAGCTCAACAGCCTGTCCCAGGATGCCAAGAACATACAATGCAAGAGCAAGCAATGCGGCCAGACCAATGACTGTCCACACCATTAAGCCACGTTGTTTCCATTTTTGAGATGAATCGGAGAAGTTTTGATGCTTTTGATCCATTAACGATTCACGCTTTCTGGGTCAATCTTTTCTTGGATACGCTTTAAGGTGCGACGAAGCAGCCTTGAAACCTGTACCTGAGAGATATTAAGTTTCTCCGCAATCTCTACCTGAGTAAGACCTTCAACAAAACGCATACGAATAATCTCTTGCTCTCGTGGTGAGAAGTCTCTAATGGCCTCTTCAAGAACAATGCGGTCATCAGAACCAGCAAGATCCTCATCTTCGGTCACATATTGATCAATGATTGAAGGAGTCTCGTCGCCATCAGCACCAGAGCCGCCTCCCTCAAGAGGAACAGAGCTATAAGCGCTAGAAGACTCCATAGCCTCAAGAACTTCTTCAACGTTAGTGTCAAGGCGTTGGGCGATCTCTTCAATTGAAGGGCTTCTTTGCAGCTCTTTAGTCAAATCATCAGTGACCTGATTAATCTTGGACGACAGCTCCTGCAAACGACGAGGAACACGTACTGACCAGCCTTTGTCGCGGAAGTGACGCTTGATTTCTCCCATGATGGTTGGCGTTGCATATGTTGTAAATTCTAGACCACGATCAGGCTCAAACCTATCAATTGCCTTGATAAGTCCAATGGTTCCCACCTGAATCAAATCATCAAGGGGTTCTCCACGGTTTTTAAACTTGGAGGCCAAAAAGCGCACGAGGTTTAAGTGACTCACAATAAGCTGGTCTCTTACCTCAGGGTCTTTTGTTTCTTTATATTGGGCAAAGAGCTTGCGTGTTCTATCTTTATCCCAGGCTGGGGTACCTTTAGAAGCACGACGAGCAGCTCTTCTTGCGGCTTTCTGCTCTTCTGCAGATGCCTGCACTGCCTCGTTTGCTTCAGGTTTAGGCATGTGCACCGCCAGAAATCTTTACAAGATGAAGCGTATAACCGTCATCGGTAAGTGCAAACTCATCACAAATAGCGGAAAGCAATAGTTCTACAAGCTCAAGTGGCTGAGAATTATCTGTCTCAGACTCAACTGGATCCTCATCACCCAAATCAAAATCAATAGCCATAGTATTGGCTTCAAGGGTAAACGTAATATCTACAGAGTCTTTTTGAGTGCCGCAAGCAAAGACAAAACCCTCTTCTGCGGCCATTTTGACATCTTCAAGCTCATCAACGTTCATCTTGCACAAAACAGCAAGATTAGCAGCCATCATTCTGACGGAGCGAGCAAATGTTGGATCTGCAGGAGCGGAAAGCTCAACAATTTTTTGTGTCATTACAATCTACTCCTCAGACTTCTGAGAAGACTCAGAACCGTACTCAATATAGAACTGCTCAGTGCGAGCTGGTTTAGAATGCTTTGTCTTGTCCTGAGAAAGCAGAGGAAGCTCCTCAAGATACTCTTGAGCACGCTGTGCACTCTGTTGTGCGGAAGCAGTCGCGCCGCTCAGGCGAGCCTGAGCCACCTCAGCAAGCTTGGAAGGATTCAAAGATCCGCCAAGACCAGTTCCTAGCTTTGAAACAGACTCAACAACGCCTGTTACCGCATCGCTTGCAGCTTTGCTGACTGTTGCAGTTACGGCTGATGCAGCACCTGAAACAGTTGCTACATCACCAAGAACTACGTTTAGGCTCTCAAGAGAAGTGTTAGCATTCTCTGCAGCCTCATCAACCTTCTGCATGAGTGCAGGTAGCTGCTTGATAGTTGGATCAAGTTCATCAACCATGCCATCAATCTTTGAAATAACAGGCTGAATCTGTTCAATGGTATTGTTAGCTGAGAGTGTAATCTCAGTAATTGACCTTCTTGTTGTTCTTAGGGTCAGAGCAACCTCGACAATGGCCCAAACACCAACTACGGCTAAGACTACAAGAGCAATCTGTAGGTAATCCATCTATGCCATCCCTCAAAGCTAACGGTTACAGTTCTTTCTATTCTACCCGAGGAGCGTCCTCTTAATGCTCCCACTTAGGTAATTCAAAATCCTAGACTTCCTCGTGACGATCACGCTCTGTAGCTGCAATTCTCCACGCTTCCCAACCTCTTGGAGATGGCGAGAAGAACGCACCACGTTCAAGTCCTTCTGGAAGATAACGCTGTTCAATCCATCCCCCAGGATAATTGTGAGGATAGAGGTAATTGCCATACTCTTCAGAACCAGGACGCGTACGATCTCTTAAGTAACTTGGAACTTCTCGCCTTGGACCTGTTCTAACCTCATGGAGAGCGGCATCAATACCTGCTTCTGCAGCATTAGATTTTGGAGCAAGCGCCATATAAATTACTGCTTGCGCAAGGTTAATTCTGCACTCGGGATATCCAATGACCTCAGCTGACCTGAATGCTGCATGTGCAATGAGCAGCGCCTGAGGATCGGCATTGCCAATATCTTCTGAGGCCAAAATCATAATGCGTCGAGCAATAAATTTAGGGTCCTCGCCTGCATCAATCATGCGCGCAAGCCAATAGAGTGCGGCATCTGGGTCTGAGCCACGCATGGACTTAATAAACGCAGAGATAATGTCATAGTGCATATCTCCTGCTTTATCGTAGGGAAGTCCGCGACGAGGATTTGCCTCAAGAACGTTTTGCTTGGTGATAACAAGCGGCTCAGATGCTTTGTTGTCAGCAGATTCTGGAACATCAACCATCTGAGAGGCAAGCTCAAGTGAAGTTAGGGCTGCACGGCCATCTCCGCCTGCAAGCGTCACAATCTCTTTACGAGCGGCTTCATCCAGGACAAATGCGCCTGCTAGACCATCTTCTGACTCAAGTGCTCGCTGAATGAGCTCATCGATTGCCTCATCTGACAATGCATGCAGCTCCACTACACGAGAGCGAGAAATTAGAGCACTATTAACCTCAAAGTAAGGGTTTTCTGTAGTAGCGCCAATAAGTACAACTATTCTGTCTTCTACTGCATGAAGCAAGGCATCTTGCTGAGAGCGCGTAAAACGATGAATCTCATCAATGAACAGAATAGTTCTTCTACCTGCTGTTAAAAGCCTTGATTCTGCTGCTTCAATCTCTCTACGAAGATCTTTAACAGTTCCCGTAATTGCAGATACTTCTACAAATTCTGCGTGCGTTGTATGAGCGATGATGCGCGCAAGCGTGGTCTTTCCGGTGCCTGCTGGACCGTACAGCAAAACGGACGAGAGTGTATCGTGCTCAATTGCCTTGCGCAGCCAAGAACCCTGACCAACCGCATCTTCCTGACCAACATATCCATCAAGCGTGGTAGGACGCATGCGAGCAGCAAGTGGTGCATTAGCTTTTTTAGCGGCACGTTCCATGCCAGAAAATAAAGTATCCATGCAGCTAATTTTACCCCGTCTCAAACATAAAAGCTTGGCGAGAAACCCGCTCAACACAAATGCTCTTTAAGTGACCTAACTATTGCACTTTGACCGAAACACTAATCTTACGCGCGTACTCCTTCTGCAAAGTAGCTCCTCTTTGGAAAGAGCTCCTGAGCTTCTGGGAAAAGTGCTTCACAGGTAGCCACAAAGTAGTCATCAGTCATTGCGGAAATAAAATCAACAACAGTACGATGCGCGTCACTCTTCCAGTCATAGGTATGGCCATACCTAGAAAGGTGCCTACTCACCGGCTCAATATGATGCTTAAAGATTGCAAGGCTTTGATCGCCAGATTTAAGCGAAGATAATTCGTACTCATACAATTTCTCAAACAGGCGCTTAATGTCTACAGAGAAATCACCATTGGCTTCTGATGCACCATAAATCTTCTTATAATTCTCGCGCTTTGCTCGTTTCATCTCTTTAAACGCCTCTTCTGAGAGAGAAATCTGAGGCTTACCAAAGCTATTCTGAACAATATCTGCAACAAAAGCAGAAGTAGCCCATGCGTTATAAGCGCCACCAAGACCGTCGTCAAATGTTTCTTCTGTAGCAGCGCCTGCACGAAGCGCATCCTGTCTGTCTTTTCCAACATACGCAATAATGTCAGAGATGCGCATGACGCAACCTTCAAGCGTCATAGGACGCAGGTGTGCAATAGCCTGAGGACCTCTCTCCCAGCAATCTTCTACCACCTTATCAAACTCATCAAAAGTTGAAAGATCACTCATTTGAAGTATCTGCTGCTCAAACTCGCCGTTGTGGCAGATTACTCCATCAAGCGTCTGTAAAGAGAGGTTTCTTGCATAGAGGCCGTCAAGCACGCGTACGCTCTGTACGTTGTGGAAAAACCAACGTCCCGTTTGCTCGTGATAAATATCATTGAGGAAATACTCCCCTGCATGACCAAAAGGAGTATGTCCCACGTCATGACCAAGAGCAATTGCCTCGATCAAATCAAGGTTAAGGCCAAGGGCACGTCCAATATCTTTAGCAACCCTACAAACAAGCTGCTCATGAAGGCCGCGGCGCGTAATGTCATCATGCGCGCGGAACGAGAAGACCTGTGTTTTGCCGTTTAGCCTGTTATACGCAGGAGTATGCATGATCTTCTCGACATCTCGCATGAAAGCCGGACGCAAAAGTGATGCCTGATCATGGGTAGAATCTCGGCGAATGATATCTTCATTTTTGCACGCGTAAGGACTTAAGGTGCCCTTAGCAATTTGCTCAGCCACAAGGGCTTGAGTTTCTTCTGTAAGTTGCCCGGTCAAATGAGGTGCAAAAGGATTAATAGTATTCATGTGTATCCTCTCTAGATGTTTTTCACCTCTAGTGTAGAAGTTTCACCGGACAAAAACTCATGTTGAATTTTGAGAGAGCTTCTAGGGAGGCTTGACGTCTAAAAAAGACTATCCTGACCTGGCTGTTTTAAGGCTTCAAATAGATTCTTTGCCAAAAGTGCCGCACCCTTAGAATTTGGATGTACATCGTCAGCAAAATATTTCTTCTCCTGCGGCAATAGTTTTTCTCCAGAAATACACTGCAAACCAAACTTACCAGCAACTTCTTCAATAATTTGAGGAATCTCGGCGAAACAAGAATAAGGGTGTGTGGGATACGCATCCTCAAAATAAGGCGTAGGTGTCAGAACAACCACACGCGTATCTGCATACATCTGAGAAATCTGCCAGAGCGAATTTTGAATATCGTACGTTACCTGCGACTTTGAGCATTTTTCGTATCGATAATTTGCCCCAAGTGCAACAACCACTAAAGAAGCATCCTCAATAAACGTATACGAGCCAGGCTGATAAACTTGTCCACCAATTCCCTGGTTAACCACCTCAAGCTTCATGCGTTTAGCAAGACAGCGTGGCCAAGTTTTGTCTGGGCGTTCCACAACAAAACCCTGCGCAATAGAATCGCCAAACACCACCAATTTTTTCTTAGGCTCATCGGGCGAGAAAAACGTGCCGTTGCCACGGAGATTTTTAACGGAAGCGCTCTGTAAACAGGGCAAGTAAACACTCACGTGATGCGTGTCATTAAAACCTGGAAGTCTAGCAAGGTCATCTTCAGAGGTTTCTGTTTCTAGATGAATAGAAAGCGTATGTTCACCTGCATCATCCAGTGAGAAGCTCTTGTAAGGTTTACCATCAACCGTCACAAAGACAGAGCTGAGCTTTTTAAGATACGCAGCTTTAAGTAACTGTAAAACAGAAGAGGCTCCCTTAGGAACTTTGTCAATTTTTAGATCAAGCACCACTTCTGAGCTGTCCGTGGTAAAAGCAACTTGAATATCTGAAGTACAAGCGGCCATCTGTTTAAAAAGACCGGGGTGCCAGGAAGAGCAAGAGCCAATAACTCTAAGCTGATTGGAAGAGATGCGCAGTGGATGAACCCATCCGTGAACAAGCTTTTCTGACCATGGTGCACTAAGTAAAAACTTAGATGCTGGAGAACTAATGCTCCACTCTCCCACTTCCATAGGCACCTCCAATCACAAGTTAAATTACTATAGTTATATATTACGAGGTTATCAGACAGTATTACAATCTTTAGTAACAAATAAACTGCTCTTGTTGTCCATAGGGAGGCAACAGATATGTTTGGTGAGAAGATATTTAATTTTTCAGAACCGATTTCTAGAAAAACAGTTCGTATTGTAATATTGGTCAGTTTTCTGGCTTATCAGGGAATGCGACTACTGTGGAAACAGGGACTTATTCCACCATTACTATTTTTTCTAGTATTAATTCTGACTGAGGTTATCGATTTTTATGTCTTTTTTAAAAGCGGTATCAAAAAAAGGGTAAGAATTTTGTTCTTAGTTTTCCTCATACTTGCGCTTATATTTGAGATAAGCCACATCATTTATTTTCTTTAACCGGTGAATAAAACCCTCTTCCACCAACGTAGAAGAGGGTTTTTCATATGCATTATATAAGGCTTACTTAATTACTCAGTAGCAGCTACTTCTTCTGAAGTCTGTACCGCACTGGCGTCATTTTTCTTAGCCAGCTTCTTATCAAGCCAACCAGTAAATGCTGGAGCTACCAGTGCAGTAATAACTACCGCGGCAGCAAGCTGAGCGTTTGCGTTTGCAACAACCTGAGCTGTATACGTTGGATCAACAGAAGCAACTGCAGCAGGAGTGGTTGTTGCGGTACCTGCAATAGTTGCACTAGCAAGACTTGCCTTACCAGAGCCGCCCAGTAGACGCTCAACAAGCATGGTAAGAATACCCGTGATGATGCAAAGTACTGCTAAGAGAATACCTGATGGACCACCAGTAATAAGGTTCTCAACACTCATGCCGCAACCAAGCGCAAAACCAACAACGGCAATGCAAGGGTTAATACCAGGAACCAAAAGCCCCCTGATAAAAGGACTGAGATTACCAAGAACAACACCAAGGACTAGAGGAAGAAGGGTGCCCGCAAGTGCGGTAGGAGAAATTGCCGCAACACCTGCTGCACCTAGGGCAATCATAGTAACTGCAGGACCAGCAACAAGGGACAAAACTGCAGCCGCACCCTGCTCATCAGGAGTTCCGTACTCAGCAGTAATACCAATGTACAAAGCAACATTGCAGAAGGTAATACCACCAATGATAGAAAGTGCATTAAGACCAAAGAAATTATCGTTCATGAACTTAGCAACAAACAAACCAAAGGCAATAGCAATAGCAAGCTTAGGAATAAGAATGGTCAGGCCAGTCTTCAAAACCTTGGGAACCGTCTTAAGATCAATAGAAGCACCCACAAACAGCAAAACAATGCCAACAATTGCAGGAGCGCCCTTAGCAACAGCAGTGGTGAAGCTACCAATCTCTAGAACCTGAGGAACAAATGAATGAAGAAGTAGGCCTACAGAAAGCGGATACAGCATAATATCGCCGGGAAACCTGGGAACGCCAATTTTACGAGTTGCTTTTTGCTGTTCAGCTGCCATTATCAGCCCCTTTGCCCTAGTCGGTCAAAAAATAGTTGACCTACTTTATCAGCACAAAGAATCATTTTTAAAAAGTACTGTACAAATTAACAATTTGGCTACAAACGCGAGAAGACCTTACAAGCTGCAAGGTCTTCTCGCGAAATGGGTGTAATTGAGCTGTAAAGACGGACTAAGCCCAGAACTTAGATTTTGCCGCCCTCGACAACCATAGTATTTGGATCTACTTCGTCGCCGTAAATTGGAGCGAGTGTCTCTTCATAAGCCTTGTGGAAGAAGTTCTCCTCTGCAAGAGGGCCGGTAATCTCGTTGTTGATAAACTCCAACACCGAGGAGTTGCCCTTGTGAACTGCAGCAGCGATAGTATCGGAGTCGCCCAGGTCATCAATGCCAACAACAAAGCCGGGGTTAGACTTAACCCATGCAAGCACCTCGGTATTGTCGGTTGAGAAAGCATCGCCGCGGCCGTCGAGCAGTGCGTTGTATGCATCAGCATAGCTATCAAATTTGACCAGCTCAACCTTAGGTGCGTTCTTAGTAAACCAGACCTCGGCCGTAGTTCCCTTAGAAACAATAAGCTTTTTACCATCAAGCTGAGAAACATCTGTAATTGGCGCAGAAGATGGAGAAACAACGCCCAGCTTGATCTTCATGTATGGAAGAGAGAAATCAACCTTTTCTTTACGGTCATCGGTTACCGTAAAGTTTGCCAGCATGATATCTGCCTTGTTTGACTGCAAGAAAGGTATGCGATTTTGTCCATCAGTGGCAATGTAGTTAATCTTAACGCCCATATCCTTTGCAAGTCGCTCAGCAAAAACAATGTCGTAACCAGCGTAATTACCGTTTGCATCAACGTAACCAAAAGGAGCTTTATCGCTGAAGACACCGATATTTACCGTGCCTGCCTTCTTGATGTCATCAAGGGTTCTAAACTTTGAGTCTGTATCAGAAGATTCACCCTGAGCTCCGTCTGAATCCTTTTTCTTGCAAGCTGCCAAAAGAGCTGCAGCAGAAAGTGCGCTTGCACCAAGGAAAGCACGGCGAGAAAGAGAAGCGGAAGTATTTTCAAAGAAGTTCATTTCAAATCCTAACAAGTTGTATCAATTACTACATCATCTACGTGCAAAAACACATTGTTTACTTATGTACACGTTCAAATTCAAAGGTGCGCAAAAACTCTTGTGCCCTCTCTGTTTTAGGTGCCGAGAAAAACTCTTGTGCATCGGACGACTCTTCTACGATGTGTCCCCGATCAATCAAAATGACACGATCAGCAACTGCTTGAGCGAAGCGCATCTCGTGAGTTACCACCAGCATGGTCATTCCCTGCTCTGCTAGCTCCATAACTACCTGCAAAACCTCGTGGACCATCTCAGGGTCAAGAGCTGCGGTAATCTCGTCCAGCAAAAGTACCTCAGGGTTAGTCATCAGCGCACGTACAATTGCCACACGCTGCTTTTGACCGCCGGAAAGAGCTGATGGATAGGCATCTTTCTTCTCCCACAACCCTACTCGACGCAGCAGCTCTTCTGCCTGTGCCAATACCTCATCCTCTGAGCGCTTCTGCACTACCAGAGGAGCCAGGGTTACGTTTTTCAAAACCGTCATGTTGGGGAACAAGTCATAGCTTTGAAAAACCATACCAATGCCTGCAGCGGCGCTTTCCCTCTTCTGACCAGAAATAACCTGATCGTGGAGAAGCACTTCTCCCCCTTGGATACCTTCCAAGCCAACAATGGCGCGAAGCAGGGTGGACTTACCGCAACCGGAAGGTCCCAACACCACAACTACCTCGCCTTTATTGATGGAGAGCGAAATCTTGTTAAGCACGGGCTTCTCGCTTGAGGGATATACCTTAGTGAGGTCCTTAACTGCTAAAACGGTGTTACTCATGTGAGGCGCTCCTCTCAAGCCTGCGTGAAAGATACGAAAGTGGGAAGCAGGCGGCAAAATACAGGAAGAAAATAGCTCCGTAAATCCAAAGTGCTCCGTCAGTTGGAAACTTGAAGCGATAGAAATCGGTGATCTGGCTACCAACTCTGAGCAGCTCAACCACGCCAATCAGATTACAAAGTGACGTTGTCTTAATCATGCGCGTAATCAGATTAATGGCTGGTGGCAAAAGACGCTTGAAAGCCTGGGGCAGAATGACCTTAAAGAACGTCTGCTGGCGAGAAAGACCAAGTACAAACGCGCCGTCATACTGAGACGCTGGAATTGACTCCAACGACCCTCGTACCAGGTCTCCAAGCTCGGCAGCTCCCCAGAAGGTAAAAACCACAATTGACGCTTCAATACCATCAAAGTTGACATCAAACCATTCAGAAGTACCAAAGAACACCACAAAGAGCAGCACTAGCTGAGGCATAACACGAACAATCTCAAGGTACACACGAAGAATTGCGCGAACAACCTTGTTGTTGGATGTCATAAAAAGTCCAACGAGAACACCAAGAGGAATAGAAAGCGCCACGGAGATAAGGCCAATATGCACCGTTGTTGCAAGACCTCCAAGAAGGCGCGTTATCACTCCGTCCTGCAGCAAAATGTTATCGACGGGCATAGTCAAGCCTCCTCTCCAGCCAGCTACCAAACAAAGAAATAGGAACAAGGATAATCACATAGGCAACTACCAGCATAAAGAGAGCTTCTGTAGTGTCGTATTGCATGCCAATAATGTCCTTGGTTACATACATCAAATCTGCAAGGGCAATGCCGGAAACAACGGAAGATTCCTTAATCAAGAAAATGACGTTAGCAACAAGGCCTGGAATTGCTACAGAAAGTGCCTGTGGAAGAATTACATGCTGGAGCGCTTGAATCTTTGAGAGGCCCAAAACCTTTGCAGATTCAAACTGAATAGCTGCAACTGATTCAAAGCCTGCGCGAAATACCTCTGCCATATAGGAGCCACCAAGAAACGTTAAACCCACAACAGCAGCTACTTCTGCATCCATTTTGAGACCAATTTTAGTTAGACCAAAGTAGATAAGAAACAGCTGAATAAGCAGGGGTGTTCCTCTGGAAAGCTCAACATAAACAGCATTAAGCTGACTTAAAACAGGAATTTTTGTCAGCGAAATCTGAGCACTTATCAAACCAACGATAAGCGAGAAGAGAACTCCAAAGAAAGAGATAGTAAGCGTTATTTTTGCAGCTTCTGCATACAGCGGGAGGTGTTCCCCTATGAAGCTCCAGTCCATGCGAATAAATCCTCTCGGGATGTGCGAATACTCACACAAGAGTTACAAAATAGCTTTACGCCCGAGTCTGTACCAGGAAAATTTTGCTCAGCGACAATTACACCCTGGTCGTATGTGACCCGGGCACCAGACACATCGCGGTGCATGCACAAAGTGCAGTGTATGTCGTAGCCATAATTCGCATGCGTATAATCCTAGTCACAACTAGGATATTGTCAACTCACAATTGGTAAATTTTTTGATAATGGAAAATTCCTCCACCAAATCCTCAACTGACATACGTGCGTTAGCGGGACTTGTAGAAGGTAGTTGACGTGCAGAAATACCAGTTTGTTGCTCGGTGTAGCGCTTATAAAATTTTGTTGCCGTCCCACCAAGTGTAAAAATGGCGCAGATTGATGAATCTTGAATAAGAGCGCCAATATTGTGTGGAATCGGATTTGCAATAGAAGCATCACTTGCACCCTTAATATCACAAGCCTTAAGAACATCACAGAGAGCAAGATGATGTCTTTTACAGAAGTCAATCTTTTCAGGGATGGACTTGAGGGGTTTCTCGCCATATAACGCGGCAACTACGCGCCAGAATCTATTCTGAGGATTGCCAAAGTAAAAGCCAATTTCTCTAGATTTGGGACTAGGCATTGATCCCAAAAGCAGCACACGAGAATCGGGAAAGATGATAGGATCGAGCGTGTTCTCTACATGCGTAAGCGCAGTTTTGGCAGCATCGCCGGCGGTCCGTGGCATCTTCACAACCACGATTACTCGCCTTCTTGCAGCGGCTCAACAAACTCCTGCAAATCATCAAGGCGCAGTACAGTTACTTGGCCATAGCCGGCTCCACCTGTAGTGCCTGTGTCAATTCCCCACTTATCGCCATCTGACTGCACCCATTGCGCAAGGCCATCAGGAGTAGTGGCACTGCGATTCAAGTTTTTTGCACCAAAACTTGCTAACAAAGGAGTGGGTGTATGGCCACAAATTACAACGGGATACGCTGCTTCTGACGTGCGGAAATCCGTTGGATATTGCCAAAACTCTTCACGAATCCACAAAAGATCATTTTCAGACTGCTTGCTTAAATACTGCTCCAAAGAAGCCTTATCCCAGGCAGTTGGCAAGGGAACGCCATTAGACTTTATGCCCGCATGTACCAGAACAAAATCTCTGCCTTGGACCTCAACGGTGGCGTACAAAGGAAGTGCCTGCAGCCAGTCAATCAGCTCACTATATTCTTCTTCAGAAAGCGTCTTGAGCTCAGCAAGCGTTGCCTCTCCCCCGTTAATCTGCCACATAAACTGGGCTTCAATATCGGCTTCTGGGTCCAACGCTTGCAGCGCAAGCTGCTCATGATTGCCCATTAAAACGGTACAGTTAGGAAGCGCGCGAATTGTCTTTATAGTGGCAAGCGAGCTAGGGCCACGGTCAATCATGTCACCAAGACAATAGAACACGTCTGACTCGGTTGGATTAATACGCTCTAGAGCACGCCTTAGCGGCTCCACATGACCGTGTATATCAGAAAAAACGTACGTTGCCACAAAAACCTATTCTGTCGAACCTTCATCTGCAAGCGTCTGACCATCAAAGTTCAGATTTTGCGTAAGCTCTTTTGCAGTATCAAGATTAAAGTCTGGCGAGAAGAAAACGTCAAGTGCATACGGCACATTTGCCAGCGCATGGTCATACAAATCCCAGAAGCTCTCTTTGCGCACCTCTCCCGTAAAAGGATCAGTCCACTCATTTCCTGCTCTGTTATCAAAGTCAGAATCGGAGGATTCCCTTGCCCCGTGAGAGAGCGCCTCAATCAAAGAGAACCTATTTGTACCAAAGGTGCGTTCAAGATGACCAAGGAGCTTTCTCTTCTTACCTGTTGGCGAATATGCTAGATGTTGGATAATCCTAAAATCAACAGCAGCTGACGAGAAAATCCTGGTATCGGTAGGTTTTTCATACGTCCATAGCAACGCAAAGAAAAACACTCTATCCAAAACGTAAAGTGTATGCAGGGATGCCTTCAAAACCTCGCTATAAGGCCTATAGGTAGCTACCGTTTTACCAAGATGGGCGTAAAGAATTGCCTCATCAAGGTCCTTCTCGATTTCTGCATGTACTTGATTTTTAGCAGATTCATCCAAGCCCTCAACACCTTGAGAGATAAGCATATTCTGCCAATAATAAACAAAAGGATGAGCAGTGGAATCAAGCATATAGTGGCAGAGAAATCCCGCAATATAGGCGCGAGCAACCGCAACGTCTTTAAGTGGCAGAGGCGCAATTGCGTCTCGCATAGAAAGAAGAAGTTCGGGCGTTTTTTCTTTATGCATAATCGACGCATATTTAGCGTAGCGATGTAGCAGCGGATCTGCTGCTAAATAAAACAGCGGATCTGGACCTTGGTTGCCCAACAAAAAAGCTTCTCGCTCTTCCATCGTAGAAAAACCAAGTTTGCCTGCAGCTATATCAAAGGCATCCTTGCCAAAGAAGTCATGAGTCAAAATTGCGGGCATGTCCATTCCTTTCAGATTGCTACCATCCATTTTACCCAGCAATGGCTCCCTACGTTAGAGAGAATATAAAACAGCATGTAGTCACTATTGTGAGCAAGTTACCTCTAAGCTCTCTTCAGCTACCGTCTGCCGATTAATCAGCCTTACCCCCTGTAGTAATACTTAAATATTTGATATCTTTAAACATACTTGGGGGAGATATTTTCTGTCTGAGCCATCTAGCTTGTATTGCGACTACAAGCTGGGAAAGTAAGGATCTAAGGAGTGAGGCATTCCTTACGGCACAGTAAAAAAACCTGTAAAGACAGAGAATATCTAATTGAGGGGAGCAATCATGGCATGCTGCTATGAGAAGCTTATCTCTGCAGGTAAAAATAGTCTCTGCAGAGCCAAAACATCACGTTCTTCTGGCATGAAGAAGCGTGAGTAACATGAACACGGCAAGAAAAATTAAACTCTATAGGATGCTTACGGCCCTTGCCTATGGCGACGCCTATGGCATGCCAACAGAGATGATGTCACCACACCAAATCGATTTTGCATTTCCTGATGGAGTTCAAAGTCTTTCAAATCCACCTAAAAATGACTTTTTTGGAAGACCTTTTACCGCAGGTCAGACTACAGATGACACAGCAAATGCAATCATTTTGACTAAAAACATCATTGATAACCAGGGAGTTTTTAACCAATCCCGCTACTTTGATGCACTAGAAAATTATGTGGCAACAGAGCCAAACGCTGCCCAGGTAGTTGGCCCTTCTACAAGAGCTGCGTTAGCCAATCGACTTTCTGGCCACTCGCTTAAAACATGCGGTCGCCTTGGAACCACTAACGGATGCGCCATGAAATGTGCGCCAATGGCTTCAATTGTTAGTTGGAAAGACAAACATGCGCTCATTAACAGCGTTACTGAGCTTGCACTTCCCACGCACGGAACCAACGTAGCTATCATGGGCGCATCAATGATTGTTGCCGCCATAAGCAGAGGTCTTTCTGAAAACTCGTTTACGGTAGAGGACGCTCTTGAAACTGCTTTAAGCTACGGACACCGAGCGCTCTATACAAAAATTGGTACACAAATGCCTATGCCTAGCATGTATCAAAAGTGCATCATGGCATTGGAATTCTGCGAGGGTACCAAAAACCTTGAGGCTCCCCTAGCAGCATCAAGGGACATCTACGACTACTGTGGCTGTGGTTACGAAACCATAGAGACCATCCCTGCAGTTCTTGCAGTGGTAAAGCTCTCACAAGGAAAAGTCTCTAAAGCAGCGAGAATAGCTGCGGAGATGGGTGGAGACACGGATACCATTGGATCTATTGCCTGCGCTATTTGTTCACAGATTCACTATGACGTTTTGCCTGATGAAGTGCATCTGCTTGAGCGCGTCAATGGATACCAGTTTGAAAAACTTGCAAACGATTTGGAAAACGCCACTTCCCTACCGTATGATGTAGCTATCTAGTTTGCGCTCTTTGCGCCATAGCATACGTTTCTTGTAGGAGGCGCCATGAGCTCCTGTGCTCTTATCGATTTGCATGTTCATCTTGATGGATCAATCCCACTTCCTGCCGCAGTTCAACTTGCAGCAGAAGAGGGGCTTGATTTCTCTTTGGCTGAGCTTCAAGAAAAGATGCAAGTCCCAGCTCATTGCCAGGATCTTAACCAGTATCTTGCAACGTTTGAGTTGCCACTCAAGCTTATGCAGTCAGCACAGGGCATTCGTACGATTGCAAAGGCATTTCACGAGCAACTTGACACAGAGGGCATTCTCTACGCTGAACCTCGCTTTGCACCAGGAAGTCTTACTGCAGGAGGTCTTTCTCAGCAAGAAGTTCTTGAGGCTGCTCTTGCTGGTAGAGCTGACTTCTATGCAGAGCATCCACAGTCAGCGCTCCACACGGCATACATTATTTGCGCTATGCGTGGCACAGGTGAAGCGCTTAAGCACAAAAATGAAGAGTCAATTGATCTGGCTGCAGCGTACCTTGGAAATGGCGTCGTAGCAGCAGACTTAGCAGGAGCAGAAGCGCTCTTTGCCACAGAGAATTTCTCGTCACTTTTTGCTGAAGCACAAAGAAAAGATGTTCCTTTTACTATTCACGCGGGAGAAGCAGCTGGCCCAGAAAGCATCAAGGCTGCGCTTCGACTTGGCGCACAACGTATTGGCCACGGTGTTCGCTCTTTGGAGGACACAGGCGTTATCCAGGACCTTAAAGCTGCAAATGTTGCGCTTGAGATTTGCCCTACCAGCAACCTTCAAACGCGCATCTTTGAGTCAATAGAGCGCTTCCCGCTTGAGCAACTGCTTGATGCTGGCCTGACGATCACTATCAACACGGACAACATGACTGTCTCCAACACTACCCTCTCGCGCGAGTTTGAGCTTTTGCAGCAGCACTGCGGTCTAGACAAAAATACCGCACGTGAGCTTGCTGAAAATGCTGCACGTGCGGTATTTAGTGATTCTAGCGAGAAAGACCGTCTACTTGCCTACCTTAGGCAACAGTAGCCTCATATCCTGCCTGAACAACAGCGTCAACCAATGCACTGTCTGCTATATCAGAAGATAGCTCAACTACAGCGCTCTTCTCGTCAAGTGAAACGGTTGCCTTAGAGACACCCTCGACAGCCTCAAGAGCCTGTGTGACGTGTGCAGCACAGTGCTGGCAAGACATGCCCTCTACGTTTAGTTTCTTCTCCATATAAGATTCCTCCTTCTGTGACGCGGATGCGTCGTTTGTGGACTTAGTTTGAACGTCAATGACTGGTTTTGTGTCATGAGCGTCTTGGCGAGTTGCTGAGCTGGTATTCTTTGGCTTCCAGGTACGCAGGCGCAGTGCATTGCATACAACAAAGACTGACGAGAAGCCCATGGCGGCTGCACCAATCATAGGGTTAAGCGAAATGCCAAATGGATACAACAGGCCCATAGCTACAGGGATACAAATGGTGTTATAGAACAGTGCCCAGAACAGGTTTTCTTTGATGTTGGTCATAGTGGCACGAGAAAGCTCAATTGAAGTTGCAACATCAGCTGGATCAGACTTCATCAAGACAATGTCAGCGGACTCAATAGCAACATCGGTACCTGCACCAATTGCAATTCCCACGTTTGCTCGAGCGAGTGCTGGAGCATCGTTGATGCCATCGCCAACCATGACAACGTTTTCTCCAGCGTCCTGGAACTGCCTAATGTAGGACTCTTTTTGGCTTGGCAAGACGTCAGAGATTACCTGATCAACACCAAGCTCTTTACCAATGACGTTTGCCGTTGTTGCCTGATCTCCGGTAAGCATGACAGACTTAACGCCCATAGCACGAAGACGAGCAATGGTAGATGCGCTAGTTTGCTTAACCTTGTCGGCTACAGCAATGACACCAAGGAGCTTACCCTCAAGTGCAAAGTACAGCGGTGTTTTTGCCTGTTCAGCTAGCTGCTGAGCCTGGGAAGTCAGCTCTTGTGTGCTGATGCCCTCCTGTTCCATAAGACGAGCGTTTCCTGCTACAAGGCGTTTTTCGTTAACCTTTGCTGAAAGGCCTCCGCCAGCAACTTGCGAGAACTCCTGTACATCAAGAGAGCTGCCTGCAGACTCTCCTAGCTTCTCTTGAGCGTACGTAACAATTGCCTGCGCAAGTGGATGTTCGCTCTTTTGCTCAAGCGCATATGCATACTCAAGTAGCTGGTGCTCGGAAGTTCCACCTGCACAAAGTACGTCAGTTACGCTCGGCTTGCCCTCAGTGAGCGTTCCGGTCTTATCAAGAACAACCACGGTTGCTCGGACCGCACCCTCAAGCGCCTCGGCAGACTTGACCAAAATGCCATTTGAGGCACCTAGGCCGGTTCCTACCATAATGGCGGTAGGTGTTGCCAGGCCAAGTGCACAAGGGCACGAAATAACCAGGACAGCAACAGCGTGCGAGAGAGCAACCGCAAAGTCACCAGGTGCCACAAAGACAAACCATGCTGCAAAGGTTACCAGCGCAATTCCAATGACAACAGGTACAAAGATGCCAGCAATGCTGTCAGCAAGACGCTCGATAGGTGCTTTGGAGCTTGTTGCCTCGTCAACCAGGCGGATAATGCCTGCAAGTGTAGTGTCATCGCCAACAGCGGTGGCACGCATCTTAAACCAGCCGCCGGTAGATACCGTAGCACCTGTCACGGAATCGCCAACGGTCTTACTTACAGGAACGGGCTCTCCGGTAATCGCGGACTCATCGACAGATCCTTCTCCCTCGATGAGCTGGCCATCAACAGGAATTGACTGACCAGCCCTTACCACAAGCACGTCTCCCACCACAACGGTATCTGCAGGAACTTCTTGTTCAACACCGTCTTTGACGAGAATAGCAGTCTTTGGGGCAAGGTTCATAAGTGCGTTAATTGCACCTGTGGTATGACCTTTTGCGCGAGCCTCAAAGAACTTACCCAAGGTAATCAGAGCAAGAATCAAACCTGCGGACTCAAAGTACATGCCGTGCATTGCCTGGTGAGCTGCAGTAATGTCTCCTGCAACAAAAGCGTTTGCCATCTGGTACAAACTGACAACACTGTAGGCAAACGACGCTGCTGAGCCCAGCGCAATGAGCGAGTCCATATTAGGAGCGCCATGCAGCAATGAGCGGAATCCACCAACAAAATAGTGGCGACAAATAAACAGAATAGGAATGCAAAGCAAGAGTTCGGTAAGAGCCAAGTTCATCATGCCATTCATACCAGAAACAGCAGGCGGAACAGATGCTCCCATCATCTCACCCATGGCAAGATAGAACAGTGGAATGGCAAACGCCATTGAGGAGATAAGTTCAATCCTCTTTTGCTTTACCGCCTTTTCTGAAGCATCGGTAGCATCTGCCTTAGTAGTTGCAGCAGAATCTTTTTTGTCGCTACGAGGTGTTGCCTCATAGCCTGCTTTGCTTACTGCGTCAGAAATCTGCTTGAGGGTATCTGGATTACCGTCGTAATCAACTTCCATAGAATTCTTAAGCAGATTAACGCGAGCCTCAGAGACACCAGAAACAGAGTTTGCCGCCTTCTCTACGTGCGCAGAACAACTTGCACACGTCATTCCTTGTACATCAAAAACTTTCTGATCCATAACGCCACCTTACATAAAACGCTTAAAGAGGTCCATAACCTCATCAATAACTTCTGTATCACCCGACTGGATGCGGTCAACCACGCAAGACTCCAGGTGATCCTGCATTACTTCTCTTGAGATGGCCTTAACCGCAGACTCAACTGCTGCAAGCTGAATAAGGACATCTCCGCAATAACGATCCTCGTCAATCATTGTTTTAATGCCATTGAGCTGACCGATTGCACGGTTAATACGGCGAGAAACCCCGCTTTTAAGTTCGCTTGAACGAGGGGTTGCCTTGTGATCACAATGACAGCATGTCTTTTGTGATTGGCCGTTTTTCTGAGCCATCTCTCCTCCTTTACATACCCATAGGGGGTATTAAGTACTATAAACAGTATACCCCCATACGGTATTTTTACGCAACAAAAAAACAGCAACCGAAGCCGCTGTTTTTTATCTACCTATAAAAGAGAAACTCAGCACTCAAATAAACGCGCTACTCATCGTCCTCTTGATCTTCTACACTTCCCTCAGCAAGACCTAAAGTACTCTGCGCATCTTCAAGGCTCTCTAACGCAGTAACACCTCTGAGCTTGCGATTCATAGCCTTTGTTCTAGTAGTAAGAATCTTATCAATGGTGGTTTCTGCAGTTCTAATCTGTTTCTGAGCCTTCTCAAGCTGTGCCTGATACGTCTCAAACTCTGTCTTAACTGCGGAGAGAACTTTTTGAATCTCGTCTGCATGCTTCTGAATAGCAACAGATTGAAATCCCATTTGAAGACTGTTAAGAAGTGCTGCCATAGTGGAAGGACCACACACATTAACGCGATACTCTCTCTGTAGCTGCTCAAGCAAACCCGTCTGACTGACTACCTCTGCATAAAGTCCCTCAAAAGGAAGGAACAAAATAGCAAAGTTAGTTGTCTCTGGTGGGGCAATATACTTTGTAGAGATATCTTTTGCCTCTGCCTTAATTCGAGTCTCTAGACCCTTTTTAGCGGCAGCAATCGCCTCTTCATTTCCTGCATTGATTGCATCCACTAAATGCTCATAGGTATCCCCTGGAAACTTTGAGTCAATAGGAAGCCAAACAGTCTCCCCTGACTCTCCAGGCAACTTAACTGCAAACTCAACACGCTCAGTAGAACCAGAAACAGTAGCAACATTCTCTTCATATTGCTCTGGAGAAAGAATGTCTCTTAGAATTGCGCCAAGCTGAATCTCTCCAACAATTCCGCGAGTCTTAACGCCAGAGAGAACTTTCTTTAAGTCTCCAACACCCTCTGCAAGGCCGCGCATTTCTCCCAAGCCTTGATGAACTTGCTCAAGTTGCGTAGATACGCGCTGAAACGATTGAGTCATACGCTCATCAAGCGTTTTCTGGAGTTTCTCGTCAACGGTCTGACGCATAAGCTCAAGCTTTGCTTCATTCTCTTTACGCATGTCGCTGAGCTGCTTATCAACAGTCTCTCTGACCTTGCCAAGCTGCTCAGTTGAAGCCTGGGAAGTAGCTTTCATGTTGTCATCCACACGACGCTGAAAAGCATCAAAGCGAGCATCAAGCTGAGCAATGCGCTGATCAGTCTGCTTTGTCTGATTTTGCAGTGTTGAGGTGAGCTTTTGATCAACTACCTCTCTTACCTTCTCAAGCTTTGTATCCATAAGCTCTTGCATTTTTGCCATGTTATCCGTAACACGACGATCCAACTCTTGGGAGCTTCGTATAAGCTCTGCAGATGATGTTTGACTTTGCTCTTGCAGCGTCTTTACTTGCGAAAGCTTAGAGGAAAGTGTGACAAGGCTCACGATAAGTAGAATGGCGACTACAGCCAAAACTAACAGCACAAGTAAATCCACAAGACTCCCCTAACTCATAGCAGAACAAACAAACGCAAACACAGCAAACGCAATCTGAGTGTTAACCAAAAATGCCGTAGATTACTTCTGCAATGCTATTGGTAATGCCCTCTACGAAATTCACAAATGGATTATCGGAATTAACGTCTTTATCTCCATAAGGATTAGTGAAGTAATCCCAGAACTCTTCCCAATAATTTTGCTGACGATAATACCTATAGGAATCATCATCTTCAGTGCGATCCTGCTTATCATCAGTATCGTTGTTTGTTTCGTTCTTGCTGTTCTTTTCTTTCTCTTTCTTAGTAGAAAGCGTCTCATCAGAACCAAGCGTGACGTTGATGGTAAGACGGTCTTCTCCACGCATGATTTCTACAGGAACGGTCTCTCCAATCTTGTGAGAGCGAACGGCAATAATAGCTGCATCAGCAGAAACTACGCGCTCTCCACCAATAGAGACAATAACATCACCCTTTTTAATACCAGCACCCTCTGCAGGACTATCATCAAGAAGGCCTGCTACATACGCACCGTAATCTACCGAGAGATCATTGCGCTTTGCAACTCGAGGAGTAACGGTCTGCATAGAAAGACCAATATAGGCATGCTTAACTTGCTGGCCAGAAAGAATCTGATTTGCAATATCAATGGCATAGTTAGAAGGAATTGCAAAACCAATACCCGCAAATGACTTGGTATCTGACGAGAACAACGTACAAATACCCACAAGCTGACCATTAGAGTCAACCAGAGCGCCGCCAGAATTACCTGGGTTAATAGCTGCATCAACCTGGATGAGGTTTGCATAAATAGTGGTTTCTCCACCCTCTGTCTCAAGCATATCTCCACGAGAAAGAGCAGACACGATACCTGCAGAAACAGAGTGATCAAGTCCAAATGGGCTACCAACACTCATAACCCAACTACCAGGAGCTAAGTTATCGGAATTACCAATCTCAATTGGGGTTAGGCTATCTCCCTTAAGGTCAGCATGAAGAACAGCAAGGTCAGAGGTTGGATCTGTACCAACAACAGTACACTCATACTCTTTATCATTAACGGAGATAGAGAACGTATCCATACCCTCAATAACGTGGTAATTGGTAAGAATGTCTCCATTTGTGTTCAATACAACGCCAGAACCGGTTGAGCCTGATGAATCACTGGTAGCCTTAACGGACACAACCGAAGGCAAAACCTTAGAAGCTACCGTTTCTGCCGTCTTAGTATCAGTTGGTTCTGCAGCAGGACGAGACGTCGCTGCTTGAGAAATAGTTGCCTGACCAGATACTACAGGAAGCTTAGAAATTCCCTCTCCCAAAGCAATGGTAGGAACACAAGCAACGGCAAAAGCAATTACACAAGCTGTTCTTTTTACACTTGAGCTTTTGAACATAGACATAAATCCAGTCTGCTCAACTGGCGAGAAACGCTTATAAATAGCGGAATCTGTGGTTAAACCATGTGCTTGGTTCTCCATAGACATCCTCCTTAACATCACTTTGATGCAAACAACTAACGCAAATAATTCTGCGCTAAACATCAATTTTTCAATATGTGTATTCTACCCGTTATACCGGACAAAAATTCGTTTCTCATTATGAGAAAGACGCGCGGAAATCCTGCTAGTAAGAAAGAAGTTTGCAGATCCCATTAAATGCAGTTTATACCTGCGATTATGCTCTAAATAGATAGCCTACACCACGAACCGTCTCAAGATGAGCGGCTGCTTGAGGACCAATCTTTGAGCGAACACGCCTTACGTGAACGTCAACTGTTCTAGTACCGCCGCAGTATTCAAAGCCCCAAACGCGCTGCAAAAGAGCCTCACGTGAGTATGCACGAGACGGATGGGTTGCCAAGAATGACAGCAGCAGATACTCCATATACGTAAGATCAACAGGAGATTCATCAATATAAACCTGATACGTTGCCAGGTTAATCTTTATGTTGTCAACAATAACCAAATCTCTAGAAGTGCTCTCGGTACCTGGCCACAAAAGCAGCGAGCACCTAAGGCTAAACTCCTGGATAGTTGCAGTAGACAAAATAAAATCGCTCTTGCCCTGAACAGGCAGAACAAACTTAGAAAGATTATCAAGGTCAGCAACAAACAGGCGAGCAATTCCGCCATTTTGCGCAGAATAATTCTCTACCGTGCTAATAACATCCTGGGACAGGTCTTTTTGATCAAGAATGATAAGGTCAAAGGTATGACCAGAAGCCGCAGCCTGAGAAAATGAGGCTGCATTTGCAAGAGCAATAGACACATCAATGACATGCGAAAGTTCACGCATACGTTCATGTAAGCGTGTCGTTGCAGATACAAGAAGAATATTCTTGTGATGCATCGATTCCCCCTAGGATAAGCTTAATCTTATAAAGCATACCACAAGCTGCGAATAAAGAGCAGATATACCTTATTATCTGCAATTAGGGCGAGAAGATTTTCTCGTCTTAATTTATTTTTTCGTTTGCGTATTAATTCTAAAAAGTATTGGTTTTACGCAAGAGCGCCAATGAACTCAGCTGTTCGAGGGTTTTGTGGATTGTTGAAAATGACATCAGGAGTGCCTTGCTCAACTACCACTCCTCCTTCCATAAAGACCACGCGATCTGCCACGTCTTTTGCAAAACCCATCTCGTGCGTTACCACAATCATGGTCATACCAGAGTTCTTTGCCAGATCACGCATAACATCCAAAACACCACGAACAAGCTCGGGGTCAAGCGCGGAAGTAGGCTCATCAAACAGAAGTACATTTGGATGCATAGCAACGGCGCGAGCGATTGCAACACGCTGCTGCTGTCCACCGGAAAGCGCACCAGGCTTGAAGTCTGCTCTATCAGCAAGGCCAACAGCCTCCAGCTGTTTTAGCGCCTCTGCCTCTGCCTCCTCTTTTGACTTTCCTAGAACCTTAATCTGACCAATCATTACGTTCTCTTTAACCGTTAAATGACCAAACAGATTGAATTGCTGAAAAACCATTCCGACATCTCTACGAAGCGCATTTACCTCTGTCTCGTTTGTGCCTGTAATCTCTTGGTCCTCAATAAGGATATGGCCTGCAGAAGGTGTCTCCAGCAGATTAATACAACGGAGCATAGTGGATTTACCGGAGCCCGAAGGACCAAGCACAACCACAACTTCACCTGGCCAAACAGTCAGGTTAACGTCATTTAAGACATGCGTTGATCCAAACGACTTATTGAGGTGCTCAATACGAACAATAGGATGTTCACCTGCCTCAAAAGTATGGTTAGTAAGGGGCTTATCGCGCTCAAATGCCTCTTGTGCAGCGACTTCAGCATCCAAGGCGGGTTGTTCTGTATTCGACTTCTTTTTGAAAGAAAAGAAAGACATTAGTTTTCCTCCTTGGAAAGAGCTTGGGTCTTACTATCTGCGACGCTTGCTGTTTTACCTGTTTCTGACTGCTCCATGCGTTTCTCGATAGTGCCAACTACCTTAATGAGTGGCAGGGTAATTGCCAAATAGAACAGAGCGGCCGTCATATATGGCGTCATGTTTCCCGTTGAGGTGGTGAGGTTTTTAGCAAACATCATCAGCTCCATAACACCTACAGAAGAAAGCAGCGAGGTATCTTTGTAGGAAGTAATAAAGTCGCTGGTAAGAGGTGGGATAACCCGACGGATAGTTTGAGGAATGATAATAAACGTCATGGTCTGGAGACGATTCATACCAAGAGAGCTTGCTGCCTCATACTGACCCTGCGGGATTGATTGAATGCCCGCGCGGAAAATCTCAGAAAGATACGCAGAAGAATTGATAGCAACCACAATAAAGCCAAGCAGATTGGTGTCCAGATTGATATTTAACATAGGAAGGCCAAAGAACAGAATATAAATCTGCAGGAAAAATGGGGTTCCGCGCAACAGATTGATGTATACCACTGCAAGCGCGCGCAGGAGCGGGTTTTTGGAGATCTTAAGCAGGGCAAAGCCCATTCCCAGCACAATAGCCACAGGATAAGCGCAAATTACAATTGCCAGACAAACCAGCCATCCAGGGAACAGCATTACAACGGAAGAAACAATCAGCTGAGGCTTTAAGAACATGCCCAAGAAGTGATTGGAGTTCCATGCTTCAACCCAAGGCTGAGCGTCAAGCCAATTCACTAGAGCCTGAACAGGCGTATTAGAAATAATGTTGATTTGCGGAGAAGAAGCAAGCTTTTGAGTTCCCTGCTCAGTGGTGTAGGTTCCTTCAACAGTGTACGAGCCACCGTCAGCGGGAAACTTCATGCCAGAAATCTCTACGCGAATTAGCTTCTGAGCGTCCACTGGTGTTGCAAAAGAAATCACAACCTGCGTTCCTTCAACGCTTGCAGTTGCCTCGATCTTCTCGCGCGTAAGACCCGAAAGAACAGTCACTTTAGTGGTTGCGTTCTGCAAATCGGAGCCCTCAGGAAGCTGCAAGGTCAGCTGAGAGACCTGCTCGTCCTCAACTGTTCCTTCCCAGGTTAAACGAGTTTCTTTACCGCCGATAACGCCATTGCCTTCTGTCTGATTTGACTTAGCTGTTGCCTTATTTGTGGTAAGAGCAAACGCACTCTGAACAGAAAACACGCTCAGAGACATAAAGAACAGCCCACTCAAAAGAAGCGTGGCGAGAAGAACTACAAGCAGAGAGGGGTACGCGCATATATGCGAGTGCTTAGACTTAGCTGAATTATAAGCCGTACTCTGAGGCGCAGATTCAGCTTTGAAACTCGCAGATGACATGCACAAGGACAGTTGCTGTCCTGACATAGTTTTGTGCAAAAGTGCAATCACGTGTAACTCCTTTAGTACTTGATGCGCGCCACATCCTGACGCTTAAAACAATGGAGTGCTTGAAGCCAATCTGACTTCAAGCACTTTTGCTGAACTGGTAAAACTAAATGTTAGAGCCGAACCATTTGGTTTTGAGAGAAGTCATGGTTCCGTCCTTCTCCATATCTGCAAGAACCTTGTTAATTGCTTCGGTTAGCGCAGGATTGTCCTTTGAAACAACAATGCCATACTGCTCGCCTGTTGGAATCTCTTTTGCAATTATCAGGTCAGAATATGAAGTGCTAATCAGGTTGGAAGCAACAGGAAGATCAATGACCATAGCGTCGTACAAACCAGTTTGGACTCCTGCCATTGCTGCAGCAACATCGTCTATAGAAACAATAGTTGCCTTTGGAAGGTTCTCCTTAGCCCAATCCTCGCCGGAAGTACCTGTCTGAACAACAACCTTCTTGGAAGCATCATTGAGCGACTGCTCGGTCTCGGTGCTGCCAGACTTAACAACTAGGGACTGATTGGAGTCGAGGTAAGAAGTAGTGAAGTCTACTTCCTGAGAGCGCTCATCAGTGATGGTAATACCTGCGATAGCAACGTCTGCTTTGCCACCCTGCTTAATAGTTGGAATAAGAGTGTCAAACTTCTGGTTTGGCAGGTACGTAACCTCAAGATTGAGTCTCTTTGCAATCTCGGTAATAAGATCAACGTCAAAACCAACAGGAGTAGTTGAGTTGCCTTCAAAATACTCAAAAGGCTGGAAACCAAGCTCTGCAACAACAGTCAGATGACCCTTAGTTACCAGCGTATAGCTTGAATCAGAGGATGAAGTAGTACCCTGCTGAGTATTTTCTTGCTTAGGTGACGAGCAAGCCATAAGACCAACAAGTGCACATGCCATAAAAACAGCAGCTACGCCCTTTAGAGCATTCTTTTTAACGGTAGTAACCAGTGACGATTTCATATTTGCCTCTTCCTGAATAAAATCTGAGCTGAAATTCATTGGAATGAATTATAGAAAGCAAATATGAAAAATCTACTTATAATTTTCATCGTATTTCTCGTTTTTATTGCATAAAAATGGCGAGAAGAACAACTTCTTTGAATAAATGACTACTATTTAGTCATTCTATCCAATAAAACCCAGGTAAAAGTAATTTTTTCAGTTCATAAAACGGTAACAATTCGAATAAGAAGGCTACATTCTTTGCGTGAAACACGGGTTTCTCGTCAAAAAACCCTGCTCTGAAAAAATCAGAACAGGGTTCAAAGATACATATAAACGCAAGCAGAATAGTTGCTTAGCAGCCAGCGTAATACTTTTGCGTATCCCAGTCAGTAACTGCCAGGCAATACTCACGCCACTCCTCTGCCTTGCGCTCGCACAGATACGAGAAGATATGCTCACCAAGAACATCTTTAAGAAGCTCTGACTGCTTGAAGCGCTCAAGTGCCTCTCCAAGATTAATTGGGAGCTTCTCGCCATAATCGGCAGGATTTCCGCCTACAAACTCCTCAGGAAGCAAGAGGCCTTCTTCAATACCCTTAAGTCCAGCCATAAGCGTGACAGCATTAGCCAAATAAGGGTTTGCAGTTGGATCAGGAATACGCAGTTCAGCACGGGTAGCAACATGCTTTCCTGGCTTATGCGTAGGAATACGAACCATAGCAGAACGGTTTTTACGACCCCAGGTTGCATAGGCAGGAATAGCATCACGATCAAAGCGCTTATAGGAATTAACCGTTGGGTTGGTAATAAGCATGTACTCGGGAGCGTACTTAATAAGACCTGCAATGTAGTGTTGAGCAAGCTCAGAAAGGTGGGCTTCGCTCTCAGTCTTTGGAGCCCAGAACAGAGACTCGCCATCGTGGTCAAGAAGCGACTGATTCAAAAGCATGGCTGAGCCAGGAACACCCTGTAGAGGCTTTGGCATAAACGAAGCAAACACGCCGTGAAGTGTTGCAATATGCCTGATAACCAGGCGAGCAGTAACAATGTTATCCGCGCAAGTTAGTGCTTCTGCATAACGGAGCTCAACACCGTTTTGAGCAGGGCCAGCTGCATGGAAAGAATACTGAACAGGAATAGAAAGATTCTCAAGTGCACGAGACGTGGAGTATCGAAGACTATGACTGAGATCAGCAGAATTCAAATCAAGGTATCCAGCCTGATCAATAGGCTTTGGCTCAGTCCCGCTCACAAAATAAAAATACTCAAGCTTAGGACCAACATTTGCGACATAACCAAGGTCTTCTGCCTTGATAAAAGCATTTCTCAGTACAAGGCGTGGATCGCCTGTAAAAGCTTCACGTCGAGGAGTCTGAATATCGCAAAAAACGTTTGCAACTACGCCATCATCCATCTTCCATGGAAGAATCTGGAACGTATCCGCGTCAGGGAATGCGAGAAGATCTGACTGCTCCTGGGAAGCAAAGCCGTCAACGTTAGAGCCGTCAAAACCAATGCCCTCAACAAAAGCCTCTTCTAGCTCCTCGGGGGAAATGGAGAGAGCCTTTAATCCGCCGAGTACATCGGTAAAACAAAGGCGCAGGTAGCGGACGTCTCGCTCCTCTACCGTGCGAAGAATGTAATCAATTTTCTTATCTGTACTCATGTGGCCCTCCCGGGTCAGAAAACTGGAATCGTAACTACCATGACACATTCTTGTTACGGCTATGTTTCCACTTCCCTGAAACCGGGCGAATGGTAAAAATTGTTAATGAAATTGTGACAATTGACCTATTGAGCGTCAAAAGCCTTATCGACGTCAGAAATCATTTTCTGAGCAACACCACAGTGACCGTCTCCACCGTGATGAGTGCCACAGCTGCTGGATGAAGAACAGCCAGAACAAGAACCCTCTTTTGCGCTCTTAAGTTGAGAGCGGACGCAAAGAGCAACAAGAGCAATGACGATAAGGACAACCAAAATATCAATAGGACTCATACAGACACTCCTCAATTTGTTAACTACGGCATACTATACCCTCATTGCATGCTTGCATACGCTGAATCATAAATTATTTGCAGAATCTAAATTCTTACCAAAACAATTGAGAACTGCGCTCTAAGTCAAAGTGAACTGCCCCCCCATTTCTTATGTCCAAGTTTTGGGACGCAGTTCATATGCGGGTGATTATGATTCTGAAGCGTATTAACGTCGGCTTTTAGGCCTGGCGCACAAAATAGCGCAGCTTTCTTATGTTCTGCTGAAGAATCGATATGTTTCTAATCAAGATAGCCAGACAGCTAGGCGCTCACACTACCTGATATGCATATCTATGCATAAACTTCATCTAATATGCTTACACATGAATAGAGAAATATAAGAAATTTAACTATCGATAAATTTAGTATCTACGGAACACACCTAAGTCAGATATTCTGCTCAATTGCGGGCATTTTACACACCTAATGACGATAATCTGCATGATTGAGGTATTTTCTGCGTCATGTATACGTCTTTTTAACAGATTATCCGACATAGGTGTGTTTTGAACTGCCTCCCATTTCTTATGTCCAAGAAATGGGAGGCAGTTCAAAGTTGGTGCACGCGATATGCAAAATCTTTTAGACATTGATTCGCACGTATTTTTCGGTGTGCGGTAGAATATGAGACGTAAGCGTTTTGTCTTACATCTGTATGTGAAGTATTGCTAAAAGCTTGGTGTTTGCCACGTATGGCGCACAAAGTTTGACGCGTAGAAAGGAAGCCTAATGGCTGAAGATCAGTACATGCACCTTGTTATTGTTCGCCACGGTGAGTCTGAGTGGAACAAGCTCAACCTGTTCACTGGTTGGACCGACGTTGACCTTACCGAGACTGGTCACGAGGAGGCAGCAGCTGGCGGCCGTGCTCTTAAAGAGGCTGGCTATGACTTTGATGTTTGCTACACTTCTCTGCTCAAGCGTGCTATTCACACTCTGAATCATGTTCTTGATGAGCTTGACCGTAACTGGCTTCCTGTTCATAAGACTTGGCGTCTGAACGAGCGCCACTATGGTGCACTTCAGGGCCTCAACAAGGCTGATGCAGCTGCTGAGCACGGCGAGGAGCAGGTAAAGATTTGGCGTCGTTCCTTTGATGTCCAGCCACCAGCTCTTGAGCCAGGCGACGAGCGCGATCCTCACGTTCAGGAAATGTTCCGCGATGTTCCAGCAGAGGATCTTCCTTACACCGAGTGCCTGAAGGACACCATTGCACGTGCATGGCCTTACTTCGAGCAGGAGATCAAGCCACAGCTTGAGGCAGGTAAGCGTGTTCTTATTGCTGCACACGGCAACAGCCTTCGCGCTCTTGTTATGCAGTTTGAGCACCTCACTCCAGAAGAAATTCTTGAGGTTAACATCCCAACTGGCATTCCTTGCGCATACACCTTTGACAAGGATTGGAACATTGTTGACAAGCACTATATTGGCGATCCAGCTGTCATCGAGGCAAAGATTAACGCTGTTGCTAACCAGGGCAAAGCTAAATAAACAGCTTGCTAACACGCAATATTGTTAAGCAGAACGGGGTGGTTTAAGCCACCCCGTTCTTTTTTGCCTACTTATAGAACCGTGACGAATACGCCAACAGCTATAAAACCTGCTTTGAATAGTGTTACGATGTACCGCCGAGAAAAGAAGGGATTAAATGTTTAAAAGAGAGCTCAACGCAAAACTTGTTCTTTCTGTAATTGCAACAGGAATTATGTCCTTCTCGGGAGTTGTCGTAGAAACCGCCATGAACGTGACGTTTCCAACGTTAATGGAGGAATTCTCTATTGGCACCTCAACGGTACAATGGATGACCACCTCGTACCTTTTGATTCTTGCCATTATCATGCCTATGTCGTCGTATTTAAACAGACGATTCAAAACTAAAAGTATCTTTACCGTGGCCATGATCTTCTATATCAGTGGCATTCTCTGCGGATTTGCTGCTCCAACGTTTATGTTATTGCTGCTTGGCCGTATTTTAGAAGGCATTGGCACCGGTCTAGCGCTACCACTGATGTTCAACATCATCACCGAACAGGCTCCACTTAAAAACATGGGTGTCATGATGGGCATCGGCATGCTAGTTACCGCCGTTGCACCTGCAGTAGGACCTTCAGCTGGTGGCTGGATTGCAGAGCATCTTGGCTGGCGAATGATCTTTGCCGGACTTCTCCCCTTCTTGATTGTGGCGTTTATTCTGGGAATTAGTTCAATCCAACAGAGCCATGAGACTGAAGTGATTTCTTTTGATGTCTTTGGCTGGCTGCTGCTTACCGTAAGTTTTATTGCGCTCATCTTTGTTATTGACGAGTCCAGCGCGTTTGGCCTGCTTAGCATTCCTGTTTTGCTCGCAATTATGATTTTTGTGGGCTCACTTATGTTCTTTGTGCGTCACGAAAACTCCTTTAAACACCAGGAGCAATCTAATAAATCTACAAAAATTCCTATCATTAACCTTGAGGTATTTAGCGAGAAGGGCTTTGTGCTCTCGCTCTTTGCTATTGTTGCTCTGCAATTTATTATTCTTGGTCAGTCGTATCTTCTGCCTAACTTCTCCCAGCTAGTACTAGGTGCAGGCGCTACCGCAGCAGGAGCTCAGATGTTGCCAGGCTGTGCTATTGGCGCAGTTATGGCACCAATTTCTGGTCAGATTTTAGACAAGCTGGGCGCTAAAAAGCCTATTGTTACAGGCATTCTTTGCTGCCTTACCAGCATGCTCCTTTTGCTGCTCTTTGTTCACCAGCTTACCGTAGAAATGATTACGTATATTTTTACTATCTTTGCCATTGGCCAGGCGCTTCAGATGGGAAACAATTTTACGGTAGCTCTAGGACATCTACCAGAAGACCGCAAGGCAGATGGAAATGCTGTTATCAACACACTGCAGCAGCTCTTTGGCGCTATGGGCACCAGCGTTATTTCTGGCGTTGTAGCGGCTTCTCAGCTTGGAGCTACAGACTTAGCTACAAGCACCCTTGCAGGAGCTCAGAATGCACTCTTTGTACTTGTGTGCGTAGCTTGTATCCCTCTTGTTACCATGGGAATCGTGCTCTTTGTACTGCCTAAGATAACAAAATAAAACGCAACTGCGATATTTAAAAGAAAGCAAATTAAAAAGCTAGGTATCCAAAAGAAGGATATCTAGCTTTTAATTTAGACGAGTGAACTATTGCGCTACGACACAATAGCCGATAATTTCAGTCCAATAAACACAGCAACCAGGCACGTTATAACATTGACCGCAATATTCACACCTGCAGCGGCCCAATTACCTGCTTGAATAAAGGTAAGCGTTTCATTTGAAAAGGTCGAGAAGGTCGAAAGTCCTCCGCAAAGGCCCACAGCTAAGAATAGCTTTACCTGCGGCTGAAGTGGACTTGCAAGGTCAAGTCCCGTCACAAAACCAATAATCAAACCTGCTACTACATTTGCTGCTAACGTACCAACTGGCAGGTTAGGAATCCACTGTTTAAAAAGGACTCCCAACTGCCAGCGACCTAAACTACCCAGAGCTCCACCAAGAGCCACAGCTAACGCTTCAAACATAAAACGCCCCTACTCCAGCTCGCGCGATCCCGTATACAGCTGATAATACTCTCCATGCTTTGCAATAAGCTCATCATGAGTACCGCGCTCAATAATGCGACCGTGCTCCAGAACCATAATGGCGTCCGAATTACGAACCGTAGACAGCCTATGGGCAATCACAAAAACAGTACGGCCTGCCATTAGGGCATCCATGCCCTTCTCGATAAGTGCCTCAGTACGCGTATCAATACTGGAAGTTGCCTCGTCCAAGATAAGCACGGGAGGATCAGCAATAGCAGCACGCGCAATTGCCAGAAGCTGCCTCTGACCTTGTGAAAGGTTAGCGCCGTCCGAGGTAAGTACGGTGTTGTAGCCACGTGGCATTCTACGGATAAACTTATCTGCGTTTGCGATTTTTGCTGCAGCAATAACCTCGTCATCAGTAGCGTCTAACTTACCAAAGCGAATATTGTCCGCGATGGTACCCGTGAACAGATGTGTGTCCTGCAAAACAATGCCCAGGGAGGACCTTAGTGCAGACTTCTTGATGTCATTGATTGGAATGCCGTCGTAGGTGATGGTTCCGCTACGAACATCGTAGAAGCGGTTAATGAGGTTGGTAATTGTTGTTTTACCAGCGCCGGTTGAGCCGACAAACGCAATCTTCTGGCCAGGTTTTGCAAAAAGGGTGAGGTTTGCAAGAACCGTCTGATCATCGTCGTATCCAAAGGTCACGTCATCAAAGCGAACGTCTCCAGCAAGAGGGGTTTTCTCGCCAGACGGTGTGACCCAAGCCCAGGACTCTTCTCCTGACTCATAACCACTAACGCGGACCAGGTCGACCTTGCCCTCATCAACCTCAGGAGTCATTTCCATAACCGCAAAGATGCGCTCGGCACCGGCAAGAGCGGTAAGCAGGAAGTTGGAGAGCTGTGTGAACTGGTTGAACGGCATGGCTGCCTGGCGAACAAAGACCAGGTAGGATGCAAGACTTGCAACATCCGCGTGTCCGTTAACCGCAAGCAGTGCGCCAACCACGGTAACCACAGCGTAATTGATATACGTCAACGAGACCGTGATAGGAACCATAGTTGCCGCATAACCCTGAGCACTTGTTCCAGAGTGCCGTAACTCGTCATTAACCTTTTGAAAATCAGTAAAGTTGGCATCCTCGTGGTTAAAAACTTTAACCACCTTAAGGCCAGAGATGGTTTCTTCAGCAAAGCCGTTAAGGACACCAAGACTCTTCTGCTGCACCGAATAATGCTTAGCCGAGCGCTTACTTGCGTAACGCGCATAAATCACAATTAACACGTCAAAGAGAATAGTAATGAGCGTCAACTGCCAGTTAAGAACAATCAGCAGCACAAGTGTGCCAACCATCTGAATAAACGCCAGAACAAGATTGGCAAAACTGTTGTTAAGCGCTTCTGAGATGGTATCCACGTCGTTGGTAAAGAAACTCATGATATCGCCGCGGGTACGACGGTCAAAGAACCTCAGCGGCAGCGACTCAATGTGCTCAAAAAGGTCTCGTCTGATGTCAAAAACAATCCTCTGAGCAGCGCGAACCATAATTTGCGTGTAACCAACACTGGTAAGCGCGCCAATTGCATACACAACTGCCGTAAACACAACAAGGTTGGTAAAGCCACTTACGTCTCCCCTGCCCACTGCAGCAACAACAGGCTTAATCATATAGGTGCCCAGAAGCGCAGCTAAACCACTGATAGAAACAAGAAGTGCCACCAACATAAGGCGTTTCTTAGCGTGACCTAAGTACGAGACAAACACTCTAATGGTATGTCCGATGTTTTGAGGACGTGCTCCTCCTGCGCGATTAGCCATGTGACACCTCCTTACCAGCAGCGTCAATATCTGACTGACTACCGCCTGTCTGAGACTCATACAGCTCTCTGTAGATAGGGCTCTTGGCGAGAAGTTCTGTGTTGGTGCCAGTCATATGAACCTTACCGTTATCAAGAACGACAATCTGGTCTGAGTCCATAACGGAGTTCACACGCTGGGCAATGATGATCTTTGTCATGTCAGCAAGTTCGGCAAGTCCTGCACGAATCTTTGCATCGGTTGCGGTATCAACCGCGCTGGTAGAGTCATCAAAAATGATAATTTTTGGCTTCTTCAAAAGCGCGCGAGCAATACAAAGACGCTGCTTCTGGCCACCGGAGACATTAACGCCACCCTGACCAAGGTCTCCGTCCAAACCACCAATCCTGTCAAGAAACTCATCAACGCATGCAATAGAGCACGCGTGGAGCAGCTCCTCATCTGTTGCATTGGGATCTCCCCAGAGCAGGTTGTCGCGGACGGTGCCGCTGAACAGCACATTTTTCTGAAGGACAACAGACACTGCGTCACGAAGTGAAACAAGATTGTAGGAGCGGACGTCATTCTCGCCAACAAACACGGCACCTTCAGTTGCATCGTACAAGCGCGCAATCAGCTGGATAAGGGTAGTTTTTCCGGAGCCGGTGCCGCCGAGAATACCAACGGTAGAGCCTGACGCAAACGAGAGGTTAATGTCTTCAAGGACATCTTCTTCAGCGCTCTGGCTGTACTTGAAAGATACTTTTTCAAAGCGTACTGCACCATTCTTAACGTCAGTCAGGCCGTGCTCTGGAGACTCAATAGCAGGCTCCTCGGAAAGAATCTCTCCGATTCGACGCACACTAGTAATGGCGCGAGCAGTAAGCAAGAACACGCCAGAAATCATCATAAGAGAGTTCATGATAAGCAGTACGTAACTCATGAAGCCCGTGAGCTCACCAACGCCCAGTCTGCCAGCCATAATCATCTGGCCACCAAACCAAAGAATAGCCACGTTAGTGACATACATTGATGCTTGGAAAATAGGCAGATTTAAGACGGAAGTTCCAAAGGTCTTTGTAGCAGTCTGCGCGTACTGCGTATTAACTTTTTCAAAGCGATCAGAGACATATCCTTCTCGGACATATGCCTTAATAGCGCGAACAGCCGCAAAGTCTTCCTGCAGCGCCTCGTTAAGCTTATCCATTGCACTTTGCATAACGCGGTACAAAGGACCAACGCGTTTCACAATAAAGAAGAGTGCAATAGCCAAGAAAGGCAGCACCGCAAAGTACACTACCGCCAGCTCTGGGCTCATAATAAACGCCATAACCAAGCCCATGACCAGCATAATTGGTCCACGCATAAACGGGCGCGTACCCATTGCAAAGGCGTTCTGAATAATGGTTACATCAGAGGTCAAACGCGTTACCAAAGAGGATGAATCGTATTTATCAAGATTTGCAAAAGCAAACTCTTCCATTCGGCGATATTCATCTTGTCTCAGTTGTGCGCCTAGTCCCATGGCTGCCTTTGCAGAGTAGCGCGCATAGCCAATACCAGCAAACATGGCGAGAAGAGCAAAGACAACCATAACGGTACCGTTTATAAAAACAGTCTGAAGGTTGCCTTGCAAAATACCCTGGTCAACAATTTGAGCCATGAGTACAGGAATCACTAATTCGAGTAGGGACTCTGCAAACACGCAGAGTCCCGACATAACAAAGTCCTTTTTATACGCGCCAAAGTGGTCCAAGATAACCTTTAACTCAGCACGAGCAGATGGAGCCTTTTCTTCTACAGAAGCATCATTCATTGTTAAAACACCACGTACCTTACTGTCTTGCTTTGCTTGATTTGCTTATGCCTCTTTTGGAAGCGTCTGAAGCGAAACCTCCTTGAGCTGCTCATTAGAAACAGGCGAAGGAGCACTCGACATCAGATCAGAGCCAGAAGTAGTCTTTGGGAATGCCATGACATCACGGATGGAATCGGCGCCTGCAAGCAACATGCATACGCGGTCAAGACCAAGTGCAAAACCACCCATTGGAGGTGCACCAAACGTCAGAGCCTCCATCAAGAAGCCAAACTGAGCCTTTGCACGCTCTTCAGTAAAGCCGAGTTTCTCCAGAATCTTAAGCTGCAGGTCAGCGTTGTGAATACGCATTCCACCGCCGCCAGCCTCAAAGCCGTCCATAACAAAGTCGTACGTATACGAGCCCATAGCCAGAGGATCAGTGTCCAGAAGGTCAAGCTCATCCTCACGAGGAAGCGTAAAGGGCTGATGCTCAGAAGCATAGGACTGAGTTTCCTCATCCCAATGGAACAGTGGGAAATTAACAACCCAGAGGAAATCATGACCTTCTCGCGGTACATCCAAGACCTTTGCCATATGCAGACGCATACCACCAAGAATCTCATCTGTCTCCAGGCGACCGCCAACAGCAAAAAGAATCAAGTCCCCTGCCTCAGCAGACATCTCTGCACGTAGTGCCTCAAGCTCTTCTGGCGAGAAGAACTTGGTGATAGGACCTCCCACGGAGCCGTCCTCTTTGAAGGCGACCCATGCAAGTCCCTTGGCACCAAAGCCAGCAGCTACCTCGGCAAGCTTATCTACCTGAGAACGTGGCCAGGTGCCTGCACCCTTAACGTTGATCGCCTTGACATACTGACCTTCTGTTGTAGCAGCAGAGCTAAAGAGCTTAAAGCTAGACTGCTTGAAGATCTCAGAAACATCGTGGAGCTCCATGCCAATGCGAGTATCAGGCTTATCGGAGCCGTAGGTATCCATTGCGTCCCAGTACTGAATCTTGCGCAGTGGAGCTGGGAACTCAATACCCATCTTTGCAAAAGCATCGCCCAGAATATCCTCAAGCTCAGCCATGACATCTTCCTCGCGGACAAATGCCATCTCCATATCAACCTGCGTAAACTCAGGCTGACGATCTGCACGAAGATCCTCATCGCGGAAGCACTTAGTAATCTGGTAGTAGCGCTCAACGCCGCCAATCATCAGCAGCTGCTTCAACAACTGTGGAGACTGTGGTAGTGCGTAGAAGTTTCCGCCCTGCATTCTGGATGGAACCAGGAAGTCACGAGCCCCCTCAGGAGTGGATTTAAACAGCGCTGGAGTCTCTACCTCGGTAAAGTCACGCTTATGGAAAGCCTCACGAAGCGCAAACGCAAAATCAGAACGCATACGAAGATTCTGTGCCATCTGAGGACGACGCAGGTCAACGTAGCGATATCTCAGGCGAAGGTCCTCGTTAACATCAATGTGATTCTCAATCTGGAATGGTGGAACTGCACTGGTGTTAAGAACCTCAATCTTGGAAGCAAGTACCTCTACCTCACCGGTAGCAAGAGCCTCATTAGTCTGACCCTCAGAACGATGCTGAACCGTACCAGAAATCAAAACAGGCCACTCAGGACGAATAGTCTCTGCAGTTGCAAATGTTTCTGCATCAACATCTGGGTCAAATAGAATCTGTGTCAAACCCTCGCGATCACGAAGGTCAACAAAAATCAGGCCTCCAAAGTCACGACGACGCCAAACCCAACCAGTGAGCGTAACGGTCTGACCGATATGCTCTGCGCGAAGCTCTCCGCAGGTATGCGAATGCATGCTGTGCAAATCAACAGCTGCGTGAGCGGAATAATTCTGGGGGGTTTCTGAGGAACAATCCATTTTTATCCTTTCGTCTTTGCTTCCCTGTGCCAAATCGGAAAGCGCCTTCAAGACGGCAAAAACGTGTAGACGGCACGTTCTTGCTCATAGATAAAACATTGTACTCTCCAACGTTTAGCTGAATCCTCTCAATCTGAACTTAGAGCAGATTCATGCGGAATAAATAACTTACATTCACGTTTTTACGCTAGACTGAAGCTGATACACAGGCCTCACTACGGGGCGAGAAGAACTTGGAGCTTTCATGGCCTATAAAGCCGCTGTTTTTGATCTAGACGGAACACTTCTGAACACTATTGTTGATCTTGCATGGGCAACAAATTACGCTCTTGAGCAGTTCGACATGCCTACTTATACCGTTGATGAGGTCCGTCAGATGGTAGGAAACGGCGTTGCAAAACTTATCCGCGATGCTGTGCCAGAGGATACTGATGACGCAACATACCAGCGTGTACTTGCGTGTTTTAAAGAGCACTACGCTGACCATAGTTTGGATAACACCGCTCCTTATCCCGGCATTCTTGAAGCTGTTGATACACTTAGGGCTGCAGGTGTTAAGTGTGCCGTTGTCTCAAACAAACCAGACTTTGCCATTGCAGATTTAATGAGCAACTTCTTCCCAGGTAGATTTGACTTTGCGCTGGGCCAGCGAGATGACCTTAAAAGAAAGCCTGATGCAGAACCCGTCCATTACGCTCTTGCTCAAATTGGTGTTGACCCTCAAGATGCTGTTTATATTGGAGACTCTGAGGTTGATGTTGCAACAGCACACAACAGTGGCATGCCTTGCATTAGTGTTACCTGGGGATTTAGAGATAAAGAAACGCTTCTAGCTGCAGGTGCCACCACACTCTGCGATACTGCAGAAGAAATGGTGCAAGAAATTCTCAAATAGTAGCACTAAATTTGCAACCATCCGCTCATTGCCGTTGAGCGAGAAAAAACGTCCGCTTGCCTATGCCTCTCAATTCATCTGAATAAGCGTATTCTGAGGGCGGTATAGTCTATAAAAGTGCGTCCATAATTTGCGCGCAAGCGACGTGGAAAGGATTGCATCATGGGCAAGAAAAGTTCTGAGGTTCTCCAGATTTCTTACGAGGACCTGGTAGAGTACCTGCACAGTAATCACTCTGTGTACATGCAAGTCGGACACCAGGTTTATTACCTCACTGATGTCAATTTTGAGGCATGGAGAGCTCAAGACACCAGTATCAGAAACTCAAAAAACCACTTTGTAGATTGTTCTGAACTAGTTCCAACGGTAGACGAATTTCTCGCTCTTCCATTTATTAATGGAAAAACCATTAAAGACGTTTTTGCACATGCAACGTTCTATGCATCCATGAAGAACGAAAAATCTGAGTAATTCAAATTAATCAACTTTTTGTTGACTATCTCTCAGCTAAAACTTAAAGGATCTGTTAATCGCAGATCCTTTTTTATTACCTGGTAGATTGCCTTATTGGGCTACATTTCTCATAAAAAACGCCGATGCAGCGCACCGGCGTTTTACGTTTGATTTGAGAGAACGTTCCTACTCAACAGGTTTTTGAACCTCAAGAACCTCGGCGATCTCAACCTCAGCAGAGACCGTACCAGCAAGTTCTGGAATAAGATCGTTGTACTTATTAGCAGAAGCCAGCTCGGAGGAAGCGGTCTTTGCGTAACGCTTAACTGCTGCGGCAGCACGGTTGACTGCGCTCAGCGTACCGGCGCCACCAACGCATCCTCCTGGGCAAGCCATGCCCTCAAGAAGATAACCTGGATATTTACCCTTAACGGCATCCTTGAGCATAGCTCGGCACTCAGCAAGGCCGTCAACAGCCATGACAGGTACTTCTTTATCGGGGTACTTCTGGTGAATGACGTTAACTACGGCACCTGCAACGCCACCGGCTACTGCAAAAGCGCGACCATCATGAGAAGCGTTTTCAAAATCGGAGTTGTCGTCATCAAGCTTGGTGTAGTCAATGCCCTTGGACTCCATCATTCCCGCAAGCTCCTCAAAGGTCAGAACAAAATCGACCTCGGACTTAACGGAACGACGCAGTGCCTCAAGCTTCTTAGCGGTGCATGGTCCAATAAAGACAATCTTGGACTCTGGGTTTTGCTTTCTTACCAGACGAGCAGTCAAAACCATGGGGGTTAGTGCCATAGAAATAGCATCAGCGTGCTCTGGGTGCTCTTTTTTAGCCATGGCAGACCAGGAAGGGCAGCAACTTGTTCCCATAAATGGCAGCTTTTCTGGGACTTCTTTGACAAAGTCTTCTGCCTCCTGAACGGTACAAAGGTCAGCACCGGTTGCTACTTCTTCTACCTCGGCAAAGCCCATCTCTTTGAAGGCCTCACGAAGACGACCAACGCTGCCCTTACCAAACTGACCAACAAACGAAGGAGCCACAATTGGAACAACGGTATAACCCTCATTGATAGCCTGAATTACCTGGAAAATCTGGCTCTTATCGGCAATTGCGCCAAAGGGGCAGTTGACCAGGCACTGGCCACAAGATACGCACTTCTCGTAATCAATATCTGCACGACCGTGCTCATCAGAGCCAATAGCGTCCATACCACAAGCAGCGGCGCAAGGGCGTACGTGGTGATGAATTGCCTGGTAAGGGCAAACCTTGAAGCACATGCCGCACTGAATGCACTTCTCCTGATCAATATATGCCTTTTTGTCCACGAAGCTAATTGCTTCTTTAGGACAAATCTCTCGACAAGGGTGTGCAAGACAGCCCTGGCACGCGTTGGTGACACGATACACATTGTCCTCGCATGCGTTGCACGCAAACTTGACAATATTGATCAGCGGAGGCTGGTAATAAACCTCTGGTCGAGAGGCCTCTTCCAAGCCGTCAGAAATAAGCTCTGGTTGATCAACGCCCTGCATAGGCATGCCCATAGTCATGCGAATGCGCTCGCCAACAATAGCGCGCTCCAAGAAGACGCTCTCACGATACGTAGCAATATCACCAGGAATAATCTTGTACGGCAGCTCTTCCATCTGGCGAGCAATTTCATCAACGCTCTTATCTGCTTTTTCATACGCAAGCGTTGATACCTCTTTAAATACCTTCCTGCGGATTTCAGTCAGGTTAGTATAGACACCTCGCATTGTGCCAGGCATTTCTCCCCCTCCTCGTTCACTTTATGCACGTCTGGGTAACGTATCCGCACAAAATGAATGTATGTCTTTACCACAAAGTATGTACTATAAGTCCACCTCGGTGACACCAAAATAAGAAAATCGCTCTGGAATATCCGTTTTAATCACAATTTTTGCGCCCGTGACTGGATGAATAAATCCAACGCGATATGCATGGAGCATTAACGACTGCGGTCTATGTTTCTTTTTTGCTCCGCGCTGCAGAGACGATACGCCTCCATACAGCGTGTCTCCTACCAGGGGAAATCCGAGTGACGAGAGATGCACTCTAATTTGATGCTTTCTTCCTGTCAGCAAATTGACCAGTAGCAAGCTTTGAGTTTGACCTTGTGCTGACGATGCAACCTTAATAAGGCGTACCTCCGTTTGAGAAGGCTTGCCTGTGGCTGAGATTCTCATCTTCTGAGCGTCATGCCGATCTTTTCCAATTGCCTTATCTATCAGCACTTTATTTGGTTCAAACGTTCCCTTAACAGCTGCCAGATACTCTTTGGAAAGTTCCTTGGAGGCAATAAGCTGGTCAAACTGAGCCTGCGTTTCTTTTTTGAGCGAGAAAAGCACTATGCCCGTAGTCTCCCTATCAAGGCGATTCAGAGCTTGAACCTGGGAAAGGTCTATCTTGCTTGGACTCTCAAGTGCGCGAAGTTTCTCGCAAACTGCCTCAGTTAACGAAGGCTCATGGGTACCATCCGCATGAACGATAATTCCCGCCGGTTTATTCACGGCAAGCAGATACTCATCCTGGTACAAAATCTCAAGGTTGTTGTCAGACTGAAGAGCATCCACGCTACTCCCCTCGCTTAACTACGTAGCGCTGCTCAGAGAGAACCTGAGCAAATGACTCAATTGCGCTCCACACATGGTCAGTGCGTCGCCAGGCAACACTAACCGAGTACGACATCTCTTTTCCCAGTTCAATGATGTGAAGACCAGACGTTTCAAAGTCGTAATAAGAAGAGGCCACCAGCTCTGATGGCAAGAAGCACGCGCCGACGCCTCTCATGGCAAGCGCCAAAAGCGTCTCGGAGTTTCTGGACATGACCTTGATAGTGGGAGAAATACCCGACGCGGCAAACGCATGACGAGCAAAACTACCAGCAATGTCTCGCTTACCAACCGTTAAGAAAGGACAAGCTTCCAAGGCCGTGAGCTTTCCCGTCTTTTTGACTTGCGCGACAACCGAGTCAACCTTATCTGCATACAAAGATTCAAGAAGCGCTTGAGAAACTACCAGAACGATCTTCTCGTCAAACAGCTTTTTAACAACCAAGTCATACGACGACGAATTAACCGTTGCAACAATCAAGTCAAGCTGACCTTCGGACAGCCACTCAACAAGCTCGTCATTCTCGCCCTCATCAAGCTCAATGGAGATATTTGGGTGCAATTTTTGGAAAGCAGCAATGGAGCGCGGCATGATGATGTGACCTCGTGTAGCAGTGACGCCAACACGCAGGCGACCTCGCTCGTTGCCCGCAATATCAAGAAATTCTTGATCCATAGCGCGCCGCTGAGCCTGGAACCTACGGGCATAGCGCAAGAACTCTTCTCCCGCAAACGTGAGCGACAGCGGGACCGTACGTTCTAGCAGCTTAGAGCCAAGTTCTTTTTCTGCAGCCGCAATATTTGCCGAGAGTGTTTGCTGCGTTACGCTCAGGCGTTCAGCCGCCTTGGTGAAGCTCTTTTCTTCTGCAACGGCAACAAAATAATCCATGGTTTGAAAGTTCATTTTTGCTCCCACTGTATTACAAAAATTACTTGTAATTATAACCATTGAAAACAGTTGGACTTCAACTTTTTAGTTGCTTACTCTATTTACATAAGAAATTCGTTTGGAGTGGATGCATGGTAGAGCTAATAGTACTAAGTGCCTTTGCGGTGATGCTCATCGTAGGTACAGCCCTATCTTTCCCTCTTACATCTATCCTGACCATTGGTTTCTTCCTCTTTTTTGGCTACGGACTCTCTCGCAAAATCTCTGCAAAAAAGCTTCTTTTAGCAGCCTTTGAGTCTGTCTGGGAAGTTAAAACAATTATTGCGCTGTTTGCTGTTGTAGGCGCTATGAGTGCAGCATGGCGAGCAGCTGGAACCATTCCAGAGATTGTCAGCATTTCTGCCTCGCTTATTTCTCCGTCTATCTTCATTCTGGCAACATTCTTGCTCTGCACCATGATGTCCATGCTTCTGGGTACCGCATTTGGTACTGCTGCAACCATGGGAATCATCTGCATGTCTATTGGTAAGGCAATCGGAGCAAGCGAGTTCTTTATTGGTGGCGCTGTCCTTGCGGGTAGCTATTTTGGAGATCGTTGCTCCCCTATGTCTACCAGTGCAATTCTTGTTTCACAACTTACCGATACTAATCTATCCAAAAACATTAACCGCATGCTTCGTACCAGCGTAGTGCCTTTCATTGCCGCATGCGTTATCTACGTGGCCTGGGATTTCTTTATGGCAAACACGGGAACTATTCCTGATGTTACTGGTCTTCTCAGCCGCTCTTTTAGACTTTCTTTGATTTCGCTTACACCAGCACTTCTTGTAATTGTTTTCTCGCTTCTTAAGGTTGATGTCATTGTGACCATGGCATCCAGCCTGGTGCTTGCCTGCATTCTGTGTGTCACCATCCAGCGCGTTCCGCTTACAGACCTGCCAGTCATTCTGCTCTTTGGCCTTCGTGCTCCAGGTGCTACCGTTGCAAACATGGTTAATGGTGGCGGCGTTTTTTCCATGATGAACGTCTTGACAATCGTAACCATTTCTTCAAGCTACGCTGGTCTTTTCCAAACAACTGGCCTGCTTCGCCGTATGTGCCAGCTGGTAGCTGACCTTTCCGATAACTCCACGCCTTTCTTTGGCGTTCTGATTACCAGCATGTTTACCTCAATGGTTTCTTGCAACCAGACCCTGGCTATTATGCTGACAAACGATCTGTGCGAGAACGCAGAAAACTCTTCAAGCGCCCTTGCTTTGGATATCGAGAATAGCGCTGTAATTCTTGCTCCTCTGGTACCGTGGTCCATCTCAAACATCTCGGTACTCTCTGCAATTGGCGCACCTTCAATGAGCCTTCTAGCTGCAAGCTTCCTCTATTTGCTTCCTCTTTGGACTCTGGGAATTTCTCTGTGGCTCCATCGACGTCCAGCAAAAATTGACGGTCATCGTGCTCGTTGGCTTGGCCTCACCTCTGACGATGTCCGCAGCTGCTCATGGCCACGCGTAGAGGATTCAGAGTCCGCAGACTCTACCGCAAGTCTTCCTGCCGTAAAGGTTGCTTAACAAACAAACCCTCCCGATTCACAGACACGAGAGGGTTTAAATTTGACTTCTAGTCCTATTGTTACTGTCTGGCTTTAACCTCAGCAACAAGCTGGTCAGCAGGCACCTGCACCTGCTCGTGAGACTCCATGTCACGAAGAGTGACCACGCCAGCCTTAACCTCATCTGGACCAATGACCACGCAAAGCGTTGCACCCATCTTATCTGCCTGCTTAAACTGAGCCTTCAGCGAACGACCAGTGCGATCAGCCTCACATCTAATGCCAGCCTCACGTAGCGCCAGCACAGCATCAAATACAATAGGAGCCTGCTCAGCACCTGCGCAGGCAACATAAACACAGCTTGGAGCTGCTGGCTCGGCTGCAACACCAAGAGCCTCCAGCGCAAGCATAATGCGCTCAAAACCAACAGCAAAACCGACACCTGGAGTTGGCTTTCCACCTTCAAGCTCAACAAGACCGTCATAACGACCGCCGCCGCCAATGGCGCCAACACCAGCGTTTGGAATCTCTACCTCAAAGACGGTACGCGTGTAGTAATCCAGGCCACGAACAAGTGTTGGATCCTCAACGTATGAAATACCCGCAGCATCCAGATACGCCTTGACCTGCTCATGGTGAGCACGACAATCATCACACAGGTTGTCAGAAATCAGTGGAGCGTCCTTCATGACCGCATGACAACTCTCGTTTTTGCAGTCAAACGCACGAAGCGGATTGATCTCTGCACGCTCAAGACAGTCCTCACACATCTCATCCTTGTGATCAAGAATGAACTGCTTGACCTTCTCGCGATATGCTGGGCGGCACTCCGCGTCACCCATGGAGTTAATCATGAGCTTCATATCAGCTGGCGAGAAACCCATCTGCTCGTAGAACTTCATCAACATGATGATGGACTCTGCATCGGCAGCTGGATCAGAGGCTCCAAGCCACTCAACACCTACCTGGTGGAACTGGCGCAGGCGGCCCTTCTGAGGACGCTCTCCCCTAAACATTGCTTCGGCGTACCAAAGCTTTGCGGGTGTTCCTCCCTGTGGCACAAAATTGTGCTCAACAGCAGCACGAACCACACCAGCAGTTCCCTCAGGACGCATAGCCATGCGCTGACGAGGCTTAAGACCGGACTCATTGCCGGCAGCTAGCAGGTCCTCAAGCAGCGCACCTGAAAAGACGCGGAACATCTCTTTGCGTACGACGTCGGTGGACTCACCAATACCGTGAACAAAGGTATCTACCTGCTCAAGTGCTGGAGTCTCAATGCGGTCAAAACCGTAAGTACCAAACAGATGGCGGGCAACATCTTGCATATGCTCCCAAGAGCGCATATAGCCGCCGTAAAGATCTTCGGTACCTTGAATTCTCTGACCCATGAATCCTCCTTGTTACAAACATAGATGTTTCTAGTTTACCCATGAGAGACAGCTCTGGCGCAGAAAAGCTTTTATAACTTTTGAAACCTATGAAAAAATCCGATTATTATCTAGAAAACGTAAAAAAGTGCGTATGTGAGGGTTGCATTTTAATTCCTACCATTTAGTATGAATTAGCGGATTTTGGGGTATGACAAAAACATCGGTGACATTGGCGTTTGTCTTTGCCACAAAACCGCACTAGCACAAGGTTTTGCTCGCCCTAGAGCTGCCCAAACTTGCTAGTCACAAACGTATCACGTGCTTGCACGTAGAGGTATTTGGAGTGATTTATGGCAACTGAGCTACTCCGTGTAAACGGAATTTCTGCAGGTACCGAGGAGAAATCCATCCTGCATTCAATTGATCTGAGCATTGGTGATGGCCAGGCTCACGTTCTGATGGGACCTAACGGCGCAGGCAAATCAACACTTGGCCGCGTCATTATGGGTGATCCTACCTATAAGATTACCGAAGGTTCTCTTATCTTTAACGGCGAGGATGTAACTGAGCTTGCTGCAGATAAGCGCTCCCTTGCGGGCATCTTCCTCTCCTACCAGGCACCTGTTGAGGTTCCTGGCGTTCCTCTTTATTCATTCCTGCGTACCATTACACAGATGCGCCCTGAGCTTAAGATGACTGCTCGTCAGTTCCGTCAGCGTGTTGGTCAGATTTCTGATCACCTTGAGCTTGACCAGGGCTTCTTGATGCGTGAGCTTAACGTTGGCTTCTCTGGTGGCGAGAAGAAAAAGGTTGAAATGCTCCAGCTTCTGCTGCTTCAACCTAAGCTTGCCATTCTCGACGAGACAGACTCTGGCCTGGACGTTGACGCGCTCTCCGTTGTCTCAAAAGGCATTCAGGCTTATCGCGAGACCTGCGGCGGCTCTCTGCTCATCATTACTCACAACACCCGCATTCTTGAGCGCCTTGAGATTGACCGCACTCACGTTATGGTTAAGGGTCACCTGGTAGCAGACGGTCCTGCTGACCTCATCAATCAGATTGACCACGAGGGCTTTGAGCGTTTTGAGAACCAGTCTGATGAGGGCGGTGCTAACTAGTGAGCGAGAAGAAGCGATCTGAGGTCGCTGACGTAGACCGCTCGCTCTACGACTTCACCAAGTCCGAAGAGGGTTACGAGCGCTACGATGATGGCCTTACGCCAGAAATTGTGCGTGCTATTTCCGAGAAAAAAGAAGAGCCCGAGTGGATGCTCCAGATGAGGTTGTCGGCCCTGGAAACCTATCACCAGCGCCAGATGGCTACCAACTGGGGACCTTCTATTGCAGGTTTGGATTTAAACCACATCTCCACGTATGTCTCGCCAAAGACTCAGCAGGCAAATAGCTGGGACGACGTACCTGAGGATATTAGGGATACCTTTGATCGTCTGGGCATTCCGCAGGCAGAGGCAGAGAGCCTGGCTGGTGTTGGTGCTCAGTACGATTCCGAGATTGTCTATCACAACATGCGCGAGGAAGTTGCTGAGCAGGGCGTTATTTACACCACCATTGAGGATGCTCTGCACGATCCGCAGTGGGAGCCTGTTGTTAAAGAGTACTTTGGCAAGCTGATTCCTCCTTCAGACCACAAGTTTGCGGCTCTGCACTATGCCGTTTGGTCTGGCGGTTCTTTTGTGTATGTTCCCAAGAATGTCACTCTGGACTACCCACTTCAGAGCTACTTTAGGTTGAATGCTCAGGGCGCTGGCCAGTTTGAGCACACACTTATTATTGTTGAGGAAGGCGCTGACCTGCACTTTATTGAGGGCTGCTCCGCACCTAAGTACTACGCAGCAAACCTCCACGCAGGAGCTGTTGAGCTCTTTGTTAAGGACGGCGCACGTCTGCGTTACTCGACCATCGAAAACTGGTCCAAGAACATGTACAACCTCAACACCAAGCGCGCCATCATTGGCAGCAATGCAAAGATGGAGTGGGTCTCGGGCTCTTTTGGTAGCCACGTTTCCTATCTCTACCCATCTACCATCATGAACGGCGATTCTTCTAACTGCGAATTTACCGGTATTACGTTTGCAGGAGCTACGCAGGACCTGGATACAGGCTGCAAGGTTATTATCAACGGCTCCAATAACTCAGCAAACGTTGACACCAAGTCCATCTCCAAGGATGGCGGCGTCAATACCTTCCGCTCTGCCGTGACCGTTGGACGCAAGGCAGAAAACGCCCGCGTGGCGTTCTCTTGCCAGTCGCTAATGCTGGATAACATCAGCCGCTCCGACACCATCCCAGAGATGGATGTGCGCAATGCGACTGCTCAGATTGGCCACGAGGCAACTATTGGCCGCATTTCTGATGACACCGTTTTGTACCTGATGAGCCGCGGTTGCTCTGAGGCTGAGGCTCGCACCATGGTAGTCAACGGATTTGCAAACCCTGTCTCAAAGGAGCTCCCTATGGAGTACGCCGTTGAGATGAATAATCTGATCAAACTTGAGATGGAAGGAGCGATTGGCTAATGGATAACATTTTGATTAATCGCGCCAACGTTCCTGCAGCTCAGACATGGAACCGTCTACGCGCTAACTCACTGTCAGTTTCCGTTCCTAATCATGCTGATGCAGGCAAAGTGTACCTTCCTCTGCCTCGCCTTTTTGAGCGCATTGAGTGTGGAATGGGCCAAGAGGTTACTGACTACGTTGAATCTCAGGTATTCAAGTCCGATTTCTACAGTATTCCCGCTCATACCAAGCGAGAAGAACCTATTGTTGTTGCTGTTTCTGCAGCTCAAAACCAGTGTGCTAATACCGGCGTTATCGTACGTGAAGGTGCTGAGGCCACTGTCGTTATCGCTGCGTTTGCAGGCGATGTTGACGGCGACGCACCTACAGGCAGCGACGCGAACGACGATGCGCTTCCAACCAGCGCTGCGCTCACCCGCATTGTGGTTGAGGCTGGCGCCAAGCTGCACCTCATTGAGACGCTTGGTGTCAACGAGGGCCAGCAGCATCTTGAGAGCGTTGGCCTTGAGATTCACCAAGACGCGGCTGTTGATGTTAAGCAGTATGCTCTGGGCGGCTCAACCATCGGCCTTGGACTCACCGCTAACTTAGTTGGTGCTCGAGCTCGCCTTGACCTCAACAATCGCTATCACGCTACTCACGAAGAAACGCTTGATATCAACCACCTGGTACGCATGCGTGGAACCTCAACACGTGCACAGCTCACCGAGTCTGGCGTCCTTAACGAGGCAGCTAAGAAGACGCTTCGCGCAACCATCGATCTTGTCCGTGGCGCAAAGGATGCCCAGGGTAACGAGATTGAAACGGTCATGATTCTTGGTGACGACGTTGTCAACAAGACCATGCCTGTTATTCTCTGCGACGAAGACGATGTTGCTGGTAACCACGGAGCTACCATTGGATCCGTCTCCCCTGAGCAGCTTGATTACCTTGCAGCTCGAGGACTTTCTCGCCAGGCTGCTGAGCAGCTGTTTATACGCGCTCTCTTTGAAGATGCCATCATTAACGCGCCTGAGGAGATTTCTCACCGCGTGGCTGTTGAGCGTTGCGAGGCTGAGCTGGGCGCAGAAATTGCTCACGACTATGACGAAGCTGCAGGTAGTAACGATGCTGACAGCAACGACGGCAACGATTCTTGCTCCGAGACCAATTCCAACAAAGGTGGTGTCGCGTAATGACCGACGCAGAAGTTGCTCAGATTACCGATAATCCTTACAAGGCAGATTTTCCACTGCTGGCAGCAAATCCCGAGGTAGCTTACTTGGACAGCGCTGCTACTTCTCAGCGTCCACGCGAGGTCATTGAGGCGCAGTCGCGTTTCTACGAGACCATGAACGCAAACGCCCTACGCGGACTGTATCGTTGGAGTGTGGAAGCAACCGCAGCTATCGAGGGTGCTCGCGCTTCAATTGCAAAGTTCATTGGCGCTGTCGATAAAAACGGCAAGCCAGAAGACCGTCAGATTATCTTTACGCGCAACACTTCTGAGGCGCTTAATCTAGTTGCTTCAAGCCTTGGTCGCTATGCGCTTAAACCAGGCGATGACGTGGTCATTTCCATCATGGAGCACCACTCTAATATCATCCCTTGGCAGCAGATTTGTAAAGCTACCGGTGCCAACCTGGTGTATCTGCGCATGAACTCGCAGTATCAGATTACGCCTGAAGAGATTGCATCAAAGATCACCGAGCGAGCAAAGATTGTGTCCGTCACACACGTCTCCAACGTGTTGGGTACTCACAACGACATCAAGGCTATTGCCAAGCGCGCTCATACTGTGGGTGCCTACATGGTAGTTGACGCCGCTCAGTCTGCACCTCACATCCCTGTTGACGTGCACGATCTTGACTGCGACCTGTTGGCTTTCTCGGCACACAAGATGTGCGGACCTATGGGCATTGGTGTGCTTTGGGGCCGCTCCGAGCTGCTTGATGCCATGCCGCCATTCCTTACCGGCGGCGAGATGATTGATTCCGTCACCGAGACCAGCGCCGTTTGGGCTCCTGTTCCCGAGAAGTTTGAGGCAGGCACGCAGGACGCCGCAGGTATCTATGCTACCGGCGTTGCTGTCGAATACCTCAACGGCTTGGACATGGCAAAGATCGAGAAGCGAGAAGAACTTCTCGCCAGGTACTTGGTGCAGCAACTGTGCACGCTGGACTTTGTTGATATCGTTGGCTCCAAGCTGGGACAGAATCATGTGGGCGCTGTGGCGTTTAACGTGCGCGGCGTTCATCCACACGACGTCTCGAGCATCCTAGACATGAACAACGTTTGCATTCGTGCTGGTCATCACTGTGCCGAGCCACTTTTGATTGAGCTACACGAGTCCAGCACCTGCCGCGCATCCGTTGCGTTCTACAACGATAAACACGACATTGACCAGCTGATTGAGGGTCTTAACCAGGTATGGAAGATCTTTGGCAGCGCGGTCAGCAACAAATAAAACAAGGAGTTGAAATAAGTGGCAGCAAACGACCTGTATAACGCTGAGTTTATGGACCACGTTTCTCACCCCGATTACAAATATCAGATGGACAACCCTACCGTTTCTCACGAGGGCGTTAACCCTTCTTGTGGCGATGAGCTGACGTTTTCCGTGCGTATTGAGGACGGAAAAATTGCCGAGGCTGCTTTTGTGGGCAGTGGATGCGCAATTTCTCAGGCGTCCGCCGACATCATGAGCGACCTGATGATTGATCGTACTCCAGAAGAGGCTATTGAGCTCTGCAAACTCTTCGGACGCATGATTCGCGGAGAAGAGACTGACGAGGCCGTGCTTGACCAGCTGGAAGACGCCAACATTCTGCACGACATCGCACACATGCCTGCGCGCGTTAAGTGCGCTGAGCTGGCATGGCACACACTTGAGGAAATGCTTGAGGCTCACAACAGTGGTTCCGCCGCAGCTGGCGCATCGACCACCGAGGACGGCGCCGAGGGCGAGCGCGCCGAGGATGGCGCCGATAGCGAGCGTGCCAAGGACGGCGCCGACAGCGAGCGTGCCAAGGATGGCGAGTAGCCGTGGCCGGAATGTTCTCTACAAAGGGAATGTACGCGCTTCGCGCAATGGCTGATCTGGCCGTTCACGACGGCTGGGTCTCGCTGGGCGACGTTTCCGAGCGCCAGAATATCTCGCGCAAGTACCTTGAGCAGGTCATTGCGCTGATGCACAAGGCTGGATACGTCGAGAGCCTGCGCGGAAAGGGCGGTGGCTATCGACTCACGCGCAAGCCCGAGGACTACACGCTGGGTGAAATTCTTCGCGCGGCCGAGGGCAATCTTGCTCCCGCTAGCTGCCTGAACTGCACAAACACCACGCTTTGCCCTCAGATGGAGTCCTGCACCACCATCAACATCTGGCGCGACCTTGGCCGCATGACCTCCAGTTTCCTGGACAGCAAGACGCTTGCCGACATCGCTCACAACGAAGGCAACATGCACGTCTCCCCCGCCGACAATCCCGCTGCTGAGTAAGCGTTTAAGCTGCGCTTTTATTGTCGTGTGCGGTGGGACTTGCACAGCGAGAAAACCCCGGAGTGCACCGGGTTTCTCGCGAGAAGAGCGCACCAGGAGTGCGCCGAGTGTGAGCCTGAAAATCACATCATCTCTGAACGATTTGCCGGATTCTCTTACCATGTCTGAGTGATTTGCCGGTTTTTCTCACCAAGTCTGAGCGATTTTACTCAGACTTGGTAAGTTATTCAGGCTCTGATTTCCTAGGGCTTGATCGATTTCCTAGGGCTTGAACGATTTCCTAGGCTTGAAGAATTTATCGTAGATTCAAGTTAGTATTTCTAAATCTTTTCTAACTCTTTCCACAATTTAATTCTTTTCTCTCTTTCAATTTGCCTTTGTTTTGAAGATGTATGTCTTCTTGGTAGATTTAGCCTAGAGCGAATGACCGTAAATAGATTATCCATAAAAACGATATCGTCATATTCATTTTTGCTAATTACAAACTCTTCTATACCAGCAGCTAAAAGTTCGTTATTTCGTTTGTAGTCCCTGTCTGCGGCATCAATCGATTCATGAACAGATCCGTTATATTCAAGTGCTACATTTTGAGTACCTCGTGCATTTGATACACCGCTGGATAGAAGTAGATCGATTGCACGATTTTTCTTTTGAGATTTGATACCTGACATATTTTGTATCTCAAATTCTTTGTTTAACTCAACGCATGGAATAGCATATCCACCTTTATACACTGGCAATAAAGCTCGAAGTGCCAGTTTAACCTCCATCGGCGAAGCTGCATTTTCAACAGACAAATCTGCCGCAGCCTTTACTTTTCTAAAAGATCTAGCACCTTTCTTTTTGGTGAGATATGCAAGTAATTCTGACTTTTTAAAAAGAGGCGTATACCAATTTGACTGCAATTCTCCTGTTGACGCATCAATAACAAAACGTCCTTGGAATTCTGAAATGAGGAGTACTAGTTCAAACAGGCTCAATTTAGAAGCCATTTGAAACAGCAATTCAAATGGAGATGAAATTAAAACTGAAGAGCTGTTTATATTCAGTTTTATCACAGAACCAAACGAAGCACAGGTATCCACATGAAAATGAATTCCCTCATAAACACAAGAATTCTTTTTATTACTCACAGTAATTTCGACTGGATTTTTAAGTTCAATACCATAATCTACTAGCAACTCGGCATTAATAGCTCTAACCAAATCGCGATAAGGAATATCCTCTTTGGCCAGTAATTGTCTAGTATCTAAATTGAACTTATTCAGATACTCATTAAATCCATGAGTTAAGAGTTCGTGTCTCCGTGTTCGCAAAGCACGATAAATTTGTAGAGCAGATGTATGTGAAAGGTAATATTCCATATGGAAATAGTATTTCTAAAAGTCAAATAAGCAAAACGACAAAAAACCTACGAATATTTGACTAATACGGTATTTCCGCAGATAGATTAAAAACACCTTAAAATATCATCTTATAAAAGTCCTGCTACAAAGGTTAGACCGCTAAATAAATGTACTTTCTCAATTTCGTGACAAATAAGTGACAAAATTAGAATTCCATATTTAAATGAGTATTCTTCTCCATACTGCATGACGCAAATGAGTATTACTTGTTAATTGACGCTAGTCCGAAATGCGAACTTGACCAAGCGGCTTGCGCACTTCTCTTTCATGAAACTGAGCCTGAAATGTTTAACAAGTCTGAACAAAATCACTCAGATAAGGCGAGAAAAACAGGCAAATTACTCAGACATGGTGAGAAAATCCGGCAAATCGTTCAGACTTGGCGAGAAATTCAGGCTCACATCAAACACATCAACCGCCTCTCGCGAGAAGGGCGTGCTAAGTGCACGTCTTTCGCGCATACTGCGCCCAACAAAAAACGGACCTGGAGAAAATCCAGGTCCGTTGCTTTAACTAGCAGCAAGAACGCGCTGTCGCATCGCACGTCATCGCATCGACGCCCGCGCTCAGCGCATGTCGAAGGTTAGTTCCAAGCCTTACCGTCGGAACCAAACTCGCGGATGAGCTCCTTGGTGCGCTCGACGATTGCCTCACGACCAGGCTTCAGGAGCTTACGAGGATCGTAGCCCTTGCCGTTGTCAACAAGGCCAGCCTCAACGTACTTCTTGGTTGCCTCAGCAAAGACAAGCTGAAGGTCGGTATTGACGTTGATCTTGGAGATGCCCATAGAGATAGCCTTCTGAACCTGCTCTACAGGAATGCCGGTACCACCGTGGAGAACAAGTGGAAGATCACCGACGCGCTCCTTGATAGCCTTGAGCTGGTCAAAGGAGAGGCCCTCCCAGTTAGCTGGGTAGATGCCGTGAATGTTGCCGATACCGCAAGCAAGGAAGTCAACGCCCAGGTCAGCAATCTTTGCGCACTGCTCAGGATCAGCAAGCTCACCCTTAGCGGTAACGCCATCCTCGGTGCCGCCGATGCCGCCGACCTCAGCCTCAACAGAAATACCCTTTGCGTGAGCTGCCTTTACAACCTCTTCGGTACGCTTAAGGTTGGTCTCAAAATCAGGCTCGTGAGAACCGTCATACATGATGGAAGTAAATCCAGCCTCGATGCACTTGAATGCATCCTCGTATGAACCGTGGTCAAGGTGGAGAGCAACTGGAACAGTGATGTTCTTGTCCTCAACAAGACGACGAACCATATCTGCAACAACGCGGTAGCTTACCTGCCACTTTGCTGCGCCGCTGGTGCACTGAATGATGACAGGAGACTGAAGCTCTTCTGCTGCATCAAGGATTGCTGCGGTCCACTCAAGGTTGTTCTCGTTGAATGCGCCGATGCCATAGTGACCCTTCTCGGCACTCTGGAGCATGGCTTTTGCGCTTACAAGCATGCTAAACCTCCGTTTGACGGAAAACTGATACATATAAATGATACCTTGTTTCATCACCTTTGATACGGTCGTTTTTAACAAACATCGCGAGAAACCCGCGCTGCAGAAACATTACGGAACCGTCGCATCAGCGACAACTAGACAGGGTTCTCGCCAGCTGATGTTGCGATTTAGCGACGAAACATTACATCTTCACAAAAATGAGGTAGGCTATCAGTTTGAAGAAAGGAGCATCTTGTGAGCTATAAGCACTTTGATGCAGACAAAACTCGATTAGATTCGCCTGTTCAGCCTACAGATAAGGCAGCGGACGAGAAGCCCGGCCTTCTTAAGGACGTCTCAATTACCCAAATTTTGGCAACATCGCTTGCCGCGGTGACCGCGTTTGTACTGTCAAACCAGATTGGTATTGCCGGCTCGATTATCGGCGTAGCCGTTGGTGCCGCCGCCTCGGCGCTTGCTTCGCAGATTTACCAGAACGTTATCAGACGCTCCACGCATAAGTTCCGCGCTGGCGACAACGATGAATATAACCAGCAGGCATATCCAAACAGCAGCCAAACAACGCTTGAAGGCACACAATATATGCCTCGAGCACAATATGCACCTTCTCGCGATTATTATCCCAACGCTGATTCTGGTACAGGACAGTCTTCGCAGGTAAATCGCACGCCAACACTGTCTCGCAAGCGTGTAAGAACCCTCACCATCATAACCATTATTTCAATTATCTTTACCATTTCTGCCGTCATTCTTTATGCAATGTTCCTCAGCTATATCACCGACGGATCTGGCTTGGGACCAAAGGTCAGCACAACCCCAGTTGTGACGGAAAAAACTACGGATACCAGCAATTCGACAGATAAGAAAGACGATTCCAGCTCTTCTAGCGAGAATACCGACGAGTCAAGCAAGTCCACTGATTCCAAGGATTCCTCTTCGGAGAGCACTGACTCCAAGAAATCAGAGACCACCAGCTCCGACAGCTCGTCTAGTTCAGAAAAGACCAGTGACTCTAGCAGCTCAAGCAGCTCAAGTAGCTCGTCTGAGAGTAATTCTTCTAGTAACAACTCCGGAGCGGGCAGCTCAAGCACCAATTCTGGTTCCAATCAGAACTCCGGCTCCGGCAATAGTTCTAGCAGCGGATCCAGCGGTTCTGGCTCAAACAGCTCCAACGGAGGCAACTAAGTCGCTGTCGCGGCAACTACCGTCGCAGCCGCCGCCTCCGCGGCGCAACTAACAGCAACAATAAGCAGCAGCTCACACTGAGCTTGCTACAGAAAGGATAGGTATGGAAACCACAAACGCATGGAAAAAGTACACCTCGGAGGACCTGGACAAACTCCAGTCGTTTACCGAGGGTTACAGAAAGTTTATCTCAGAGAACAAGACTGAACGCGAGTGTGCCTCAAGCGCTATCAAGCTTGCCGAGGCAGCAGGTTACGTCAAGCTTTCTGACGCCATCGCTGCAGGTAAGACCCTCAAAGCTGGCGACAAAGTCTACGCAGACATTCGCGGCAAGTCCGTCATCTTTGTCCAGATTGGCACCAAATCTCTGGAAGAGGGCCTAAACATCCTTGGAGCTCACATCGACTCCCCTCGCCTGGACGTCAAGCAGAATCCTCTTGAGGAGCGCAACGAGCTGGCAACCTTTGACACCCATTACTACGGCGGCGTCAAGAAGTACCAGTGGGTCACCATTCCTCTGGCAATTCACGGCGTTCTTGCACTTAAAGACGGTAGCGTCGTAAACGTATGCGTTGGTGAGGATCCAACTGATCCTGTTTTCTGCATCTCCGATCTTCTCATCCACTTGAGCGCTGAGCAGCTTGGAAAGACCGCTTCCAAGGTCATCGAGGGTGAGATGCTCGACCTTATTGTTGGCAATCGTCCACTTGTTTGGGGCCAGAATGGCGAGAAACCCGCTGATGCAGAGGGCGATGAGCCAAAGGAAGCTGTTAAGACTAACGTCATCAATATCCTGAAGGACCTCTACGGCATTGAGGAAGCAGACCTTCTCTCCCCTGAGCTTGAGATTGTTCCTGCAGGTCCTGCTCGCGACATGGGCTTTGATCGCTCCATGATCTTGGGCTATGGTCACGACGACCGCAGCTGCTCCTACCCTTCCCTGA
>JABZHN010000004.1:0-126985 GCA_015258835.1 Atopobium sp. | reverse complement strand
TTCCAATGTTATTGAGTATAGGCTTGAGGGCGATAACAAGGTTATCTTCCGTCCATCAGGCACTGAGCCTAAGGTCAAAGCCTATCTCTTTGCCAACGGCGCTACCCGCGAAGAAGCCGAGGCTCGCATTGCGGAGCTTAGCGAGGCTGCTCAGCAGGTGCTTTCATAATCTGCTTTTTCTAAAACGTCTTTCTCCGCACAATCTTTTGGCGAGAAACCCGTCCAGCCCAGCATTCACCTTTTGTGGATGCTGGGTTTTTATATGCTTTCCACAAAGACGCATACCGTACGAAAAAATCCCGCACTTTAAAGTGCGGGACTCAAGTTTGTAGACGCCAAACAAATACCTTATCGCTTAGTAACTTTGCTACTCAGCGGCCTTTACTGTCACGGTATACAGGGCGTTTGCAGTGCCAGCAATAGTCTCTGCAGCCCATGGACGTGCGCTTACCTCAGGAGACAGAGGGTCGTGAACGTTTACCGTGCCGTCATCGTTTTTGCTGGTTACCAGTATCCAGTGATCACCATCCGAACTTAGCTTATTGCCCTTAACCTCAACAAGCAGGAAGGTTTCAGCGTCTAGAAGCGTGGTGATGTTGTCGGCAGAAATGTTGTAGCTATCAGCGGTAAGACCAAGGTTTGCCAAGTTCTTCTCGAGAAATGATCTGTTCATTCCAGAGTCTGTGTCCGTTGCCTTAGCGGTTTCAACGGCGCCCGCAATGTCAGCTGGAGTCCAGTTGTTCTTTCCCGTAAGACCCATGTATGCCATGGAGAGAGCAGTTGGACCGGAGCCCTTGGTGGCAATTACAGAGCCGGCATATGAGACGCCACCCCATCTGGAGTCCCAGGTATAGAGCTGCGGAGCTGTGCCTTTGGTGAGCGAATCATCGTAAGTCTTGGCTTTGCCATCAGAATCAGGGTAGTTTGCAACAAAATCAATTGCCTCAGGGTGGGCGAGTGCTAGCTCAATAAGGCTCTTATCGCTATATCTATCAGCGTGCTCTGCAATCCACGCAAGATTTTTGTCCTGATCAAGTTTGGCTGCAAGCGCTTTGGTCAACTCTTCTGAAGTTCCAACAGCAACACGAGAATCAACAGAGTTGACTTCTGCCTCTGGAGTAGATTCTTTAGCGCAACCGCGTACGCAGCTTGACACAATAAAGACCAGTAAAAGCGCTGCGATGACCGCTAATCCAATGACAATATAGGTTCTCGTACGAGAATCAATGCGATGTAGTAGAGACTGTCTCTTAAAGAGAATGGCCTGCGAACCAAGGGTATTTCTCTTGCGACGTCTTGTCTGCCTATCAGAAAAACCGCCATCACGAGAAGGATGGCCATTTTGTGGAGGACGACGACGCGTTGCAGAATCTCCGTAGGAGCCTTGTCTTCTATCAGGTGAATCATTCAGGGGCATGGCGGCCTCCAAGCCGTAAAAATAGTTTCACTCATGATGAATCATACGGCGAGAAGTGCATAAATACTTTTAGAAAACGGTGAATGCAATATTCCGACCGACGAGCGGGTTATTTGTACCGTTTAGCGGTTTGGCATGCGCATAAGGGTTGATTAAGTATATTCTTTTACTCACTATCATTTGTTTTCAAAAGTGAGTGAGCCGCATAAAGAAAGAAGGCGTCGTGAAGCATAGAAATGCTCGACAGGACGTGATTCGTGAGCTTGTTCGCAGCGAGTCCATCCGTACACAGCGCGATCTTGTTGACATGCTTAAAGATCGTGGCTTTGCCTGTACTCAAGCAACCGTTTCTCGTGATACAGCAGAAATGGATTTGCAAAAGCTTCCCGAGGGCGCCTATGTGCTTTCTGAAGATATGCATTTGCAGAAAATGCTCTCTGAGTTTGTGGTTGGGGCTACAGCGGCAGAGAATCTTATTGTGATTCGATGCCATCCAGGCACTGCATCAGCTGTTGCGTTTGCCCTTGACGACGTTGAGCTTGATCACGTCGTAGGCACCGTTGCTGGTGACGATACTGTTTTGATGATTGTTGATAAGACTGCGCACGCTGCAGACGTGGTACGTATCATTACGCAGCTTGGCAACGTAGATAGCGTTCTATAAAACACAAAGCTTTTGGCGAGAAACCCGTCAAAAGCACACCTCATTCAAAAAGAAAAAGGAGCCTGCTTAGTGCAGACTCCTTTTTGTTGTAGATAAACCAGAGGTTTATGGAGTTCCGGTTCCAGTTCCCGTACCGGTGCCCGTTCCTGTTCCGGTACCCGTACCAGTTCCTGTACCGGTACCTGGTGTGGCTGGAGTAGTAGGAGTGGTAGGAGTAGTGGTAGTATCGTCCTCTTCCTCCTCGTCGGTAGTCTCCTCCTCTTCCTCTTCGTCGTCATCTTTCTCATCTTGCTTAGCATTAGCGGAGCCACCAACAAATTTCCAGTAACTATTAGGCTTGTAAGCAATAGTTTCAGTGGTCTTAGGGAATTCAGCACGTGCAACACCAGAAAGTGCTGCGTTCATGTAGTACGCCCAAACATACTGTGCGGTAACAAAGGTAGAAGACTCTCCACCGCCAATGATAACGGGGTCACGACTATCTGGATATCCACACCAAGCTACTGTTGCAAGCTGTGGGGTATAGGCGCAGAACCAAAGGTCCTCGGAGTTATCGGAAGTACCCGTCTTACCAGCAACTGGTTGGTTGAAGGTCTTCAGGTTGTAGGCATAGCGACCAGTACCAGAGGTAAGAACGCCGCTCAGAACATCGGTAGCAGCTGCAGCAACAGCAGGACTAATTGCCTGAACTGGATTGTCTTTATGCTCGTAGATAACGTTGCCATTACGGTCTTCAATGCGCGTAATTGCAACAGCATCACGACGAACACCGCCTGCAGCAAGGGTTGCAAATGCTGTGCACTGCTCAATAGGGGTTACGCCCTGAGAACCAAGAGTGGTAGACAGGTATGGCTGTAGCTGAGTGCGAATACCCATGGCATAGCACGTCTGAAGGATCTTATCGATACCAATAGCTTCAGCAACCTGTGCGTAAACAGTGTTGGAAGAGTAAACCGTACCTTGACGCAGGGTAATTGCGCCATAGCTGTAGTTGCCAGCGTTCTTAACCAACCAGGTAGGCGTAATTTGCATAGGGGAGTTGCCGTTAAGAACAATCTCTGGGTTCATACCCTCAGAAAGGGCTGCTACCAGCGTATACATCTTAAAACTAGAGCCCATCTGACGGTTACTACTGGTTGCAATGTTGTACTGACTCTTTGAGTAATCCTGTCCACCAACCATTGCTTTAATGTAGCCAGTTTGAGGATCAATGGAAACCAAAGCAGCGCCCAGGCGAGGGTTGCCAAGCTCAGCAATACGCCTTCTAGCAGCCTCATCAGCATCTTTCTGGAGGTCAGGATCAAGTGTAGTATAAACACGCAATCCACCCTGGAGAATAGTATCGCTATCAAAGTCTTCCTGAAGCAGGCTACGAATGTAGTCAGTCCAGTAAGGGAACTGGCCAATGTTGTCGGTCAAAGTACCAGGGTTAAGTACTAAGTCCTCAGCAACAGCTTCATCGTACTGCTCCTGTGTAATGTCTCCCGCACGAAGCATACGCTCAAGAACGGTATTGCGCCTTTCTCTTGCTGCCTCTGGATTAACAGTTGGGTCATAGGCAGAAGGAGCATTTGGAAGGCCAGCAAGCGTTGCAGCCTCTGCAAGAGTCAAATCACTTGCATGCTTGTTAAAGTAGATAATACTTGCAGCCTCAATACCGTAGGCACCATTACCGTAGTAAATGGTGTTGAGGTACATATTAAGAATCTGGTCCTTAGTAAACTTTTTCTCCATCTGAATAGAGATGTAAGCTTCGCGGACCTTACGCTTCAAAGAGCGCTCAAACTGCTCGTTAGAAAGAACAGTGTTACGAACAAGCTGCTGCGTAATAGTGGAAGCACCTTCGCCGCCACCAAACAGCGAGCCAACAGATGCACGAACAATACCCCAGGGGTCAATACCGCTGTGGGAATAGAAGCGCTTATCCTCAGTATCAATGGTTCCCTGAATAACATAAGGAGAAATCTGATCCAAGGTAACAGAGCGACGCTGCTGCAGATAGAAGTCAGCAATGTCGTTACCCTTGGAGTCATAAACGCGGGTAGGCTCTGCTACCAGATAGGCATCAGCAGAGTTGTAATCTGGCAGGTCCTCGAGCCATGAAGAAACAGCTGCACCCAATGAAAGAGCAAGTGCAAGCGCGAGAAGAGCCATAAAGCCAAAGAATCCAGCAATGCCAAAACCTACGGCATGTGTATTTGCGTGTTTACGTGCACGACGGGTTCTAATACCCATTGAGCCTCCTTGTCATAGCTCTCACTATTATAGTCTGATATTTATGTTTCAGTGAATAAAGAGTTACAACTCTGTTGTATTCTGATAAATAACATTTTGAATTGATACTATTTGTAGCAGTAACTATATGGTTTAACAGGCTTGCGTTGAGAGGATACAGAGTGCTTTCAGTAGAAGAACAGCTCCGTGTTATTACTTCAGGAACTATGCAGATTGTTCCTTTGGATGGTCTAAAAGAAAAACTCAAGAAGGGTACCCCTCTTAATATTAAGCTTGGCGTCGATCCAACAAGTCCTGATTTGCACCTGGGACACGCGGTTCCTCTACGCAAGATGCGCCAGTTCCAGGATCTTGGCCATAATGTCACCTTGATTATTGGTAGCGGCACCGCGCTGATTGGAGACCCTTCCGGACGCGATTCTACCCGTCCTCCTCTCACTGCAGAGCAGGTAGATGCTAATGCAGAAACCTATGTAAACCAGGCAATGAAGATTCTTGATCCAGAGAGAACCACTGTTGTTCATAACGGTGACTGGATTAAGCCTATGAATCTTGAGACCATGCTTGGTCTTATGAGCAAGTTCACCATTGCTCGTATTCTTGAGCGAGAAGACTTCTCCAATCGTTATCACAACCAGCAGCCAATTGCGCTTCACGAGTTCATTTATCCCGTGCTTCAGGCATACGATTCTGTTGTTATCAAAGCAGATGTAGAAATGGGCGGAAACGACCAGATCTTCAACTTGCTTGCTGGCCGCGATCTTATGCGTGATATGGACATGGAGCCTCAGATTGCGCTTACTATGCCTTTGCTTGTAGGTACTGACGGCACTAAGAAGATGAGTAAGTCTTACGGTAACTACATTGGCCTGACTGATGAGCCAAACGATATGTTTGGTAAGGTCATGTCAATTACTGACGAGATCATTCCAATGTACTATCGTCTCTGCTCTACGCTCTCTATTGATGAGCTTGATGCTATTGATAAGAGCTTTGAGGACGGTACTGCTGATCCTTACCAGCTCAAGCGTGCTCTTGGTAGAAATATTGTTGACCTTTATCACGGTGAGGGGGAAGGCCTTAAGGCTCAGGCAGCTTTTGATGCTCAGTTCAAGAACAATGAAGTTCCTGACGATGTCAAAGAGTTTTCAATCTCCCTTGAAGCAGATGAGGATGGCCTTATCTACCTGCCAAAGATTTTGGTTGAAGTAGAGATTGCTTCAAGTAATGGTGAGGCTCGTCGTCTCATTGATGGCGGTGGTATTAAGATTAACCAGCAGCCTCATCCAGCAAAGACCTATAAGGTTGAGCCAGCAGTTCTTGAGAAAGCTCTTCTCCAGGCAGGTAAAAAGCGCTGGGCTAAGCTCATCTAGTCGGTAATGGCCACCAAATAAGGAAACTGACACATGTGGAGACAGTTTGCTCTAGCCGTAGTAGTTGTACTGGTTCTTTGTTATGTACCGGGATATCTTTTTTCTCGCGCTCTTGGCACTAAACGAACTACATCTCTTGTGGTAGCTCCGCTTATTTCGGTCTGCCTTATTGGCTTTTCTGGAATTGCCATCTACCCTCTGGGTCTAAGAGGTGTAACGCCGCTTTTGGGAGGCGTTGGTCTTTTTATTCTGATTGCTGCTGGACTTGCGTATCTTATTCAGAAAATCAGACCCACCCAGGAAAATCAATCTCATGCAAACCTTGGCGAGAAGGACTCTCTAAACGGAGTCTTTCTCTTAGTAACTGCTGTTATCTCTACTGCAATATTCTTTGTTATTTTCCACAAGGCAATTAGAAACCCCTCATGGTTCTTGCAGTCCGCTGATAATTATGCGCATCTTGCATACATTACAAGAAGTGTTCAATCGGGCATTTATTCCATGCTGCATGCTGCCTTTTATACAGGAGCAAGGCCAGAGTTTCAGACTCCCTTCTTTGATGAAGGCTTCTATCCAAATGCGCTTCATTCGGTAGCTGCTGTTGCTACGACCATAACCGGTCTTAATGAAGTACTGACAGAAAACGTTGTGTGGTTTGTCTCTGTGGCAGTTATATATCCAGTTGGTATTTGCGCACTGCTTCAAACAATAGGAAAGAAAAACCTCGTTGCCAGCGTTCTAACCTCATTTGTAGTTTTTGCACAGCTGGCATTTCCTCTTCGAATGGTCACTGTTCATGCAGTATTTCCAAACGTAATGGGATTCTGCGCTGTTCCTAGTGCTGTTGTACTTTTCATCTTGATGCTCAATGGTGCTGTTTCGGACAAAAATGATTCTGCTGCTGAACAGCTAAAGTCGGCTTCGTTTGTAAATCCAAGGCTAGTGCTTTTGTGTGTGATGGGTATTCTCGCCCTTGCTATGATGCATCCAAGCGCAGATTTCTTCTGGGCTATCTGTGTTTTACCTTATGTGCTTTGCAGTTTTTTGCCACGACTTACTAACTTCCTTCAAGACAAATTCACGCTTTCAAAAACAAAAGGTATTGCGCTTTTAGCGGTTATGGAAGTTGTAACAGCTGGCCTTGCGGTTGGCATTTGGGTTTTCCTGCTTAATACAAGCTTCTTGGCTCCTACGGTCAATTTTGTGTGGGAGATTTATGTCAAACCGCTTGCAGCAGCTCAAACCGTATTGAACTTTGGCCTGCTCATGAACATGCCACAAATTCTCTTTGCGGTTGCGTTCTGGATTGGATTTGTTAGCTGCATTTTGAACAAGAATTATCGTTGGCTTATTCTGGCGTTTCTCATGACGGCTGTCATTTATGTGGCTAGTCTTTCTGATGTGCTTCCTATTAAGAGGTTTTTCTCGGGATTTTGGTATACCGATCCAGAAAGAACCGCCGCGATGGTAGCAATAGCAGCAGTCCCTGTTGCAATTATTGGCATGGAAACCGCCATTACGCTTATATTTGACTTCATTAAATACGTTATTAAGACGGTCAAAGAAAAAGGCAATAAAGGCGAGAAGATCAACTCAGAGAATTCTGCTTGCACCATTTCTGCAAATGGAGATCAATCATCCTGTAAGCCCTGCATGTTTATTAAAAATTCCGGCATTCTCATGTGCATTATTGCTGTGTTGTGGGGTTGTGCACTCCTAAGTCCTTGGGATTTAGCAAGCCTGCCCAGAAGAGAACGCAGTGAGCTTCGTTGGGGAATCGTTTGGCTTAATGAGGTCTTTGAGCCTCGTGAGCATACAACTTATAAGGCAAGTGAGGATGAGTTTGTAAAAAAAGCTCTCCAGATTGTTGGCAATGACCTGGTAGTTAATAATCCTTACGATGGCTCGCTTGTTCTGAACTCGCTTTATGGCATGAACATTTTTTACCGCGCAAAGGTAGAAGTAGAAGAATTGCCACAAAGTGTAATTATTCGTACAAAGCTTAACGAGGTAGCTACTAATCCAGAGGTTCAGCAGGCGGTCCGAGAAACTGGAGCAAGATATGTCCTGTTGCTCGACTTGGAAAATCCAGCTTTGTTAGGAGATCAAAGCTATTTCTTCTCAGGCCTACAAATCACCGATAAAGATCCTGGATTTGAGCTTGTTCTTCGAGAAGGTCCTTACAGACTATATAGAATTACGGCCGTTGAGTAGGACTTTGGTAAGCTTACGTATGAGCGTTATTCTAAGTACCATTGCGCGAGAAACCCGATTGATGAGGAGTAGATTGTGAAAGGCATCATTCTTGCAGGAGGTAGCGGCACGAGGCTATATCCCCTGACAACCGTTACGTCTAAACAGCTCCTGCCTGTCTATGACAAGCCAATGATTTACTATCCTCTGTCTACGCTTATGCTGGCGGGGATTAGAGACATTCTTGTTATCTCTACTCCTCGTGACCTTCCAAATTTTGAAAAGCTTTTGGGTGACGGATCTGATTTTGGCATCTCTATCAGCTATGCCGAACAACCTTCTCCTGATGGATTGGCTCAGGCATTTGTTATTGGTAAAGAGTTTATTGGTGATGACGCTGCAGCTCTGATTCTTGGAGACAATATCTTCTTTGGAAACGGTCTTTCAGGACTTGTCAGAAAAGCTGCCCAACAGGCACAAACGTCTGGTCGTGCTACCGTTTTTGGTTACCACGTGGATGATCCAGAGCGCTTTGGTGTTGTTGAGTTTGATAAGAATTACAACGCCATTTCAATTGAAGAAAAGCCAACCCATCCAAAATCTAACTATGCCGTAACCGGTCTCTATTTCTATGATCAGCGTGTTACTGAGCTGGTAAAGCAAGTTCAGCCAAGTGCTCGTGGCGAGTACGAGATTACTGATCTTAATCGTCTGTATCTTGAGGATGGCACGCTTGACGTTGTCACACTTGGCCGCGGTTTTGCATGGCTTGATACGGGAACTATGGAGTCTCTCTTTGAGGCATCAACCTTTGTCCGTACCGTTGAAACAGCTCAGGGTCTGCCGGTAAGCGTTCCAGAAGAGATTGCTTTTGAGAATGGCTGGATTGATAGCTCAAAACTCATTGAATGTGCAGAACGCTACGGTAAATCTACGTATGGCGAGCACCTCAAGAGCGTTGCAGAAGGACGTATCCTTCCTTCTGGAAAGGGAGAGTAGTATGCACGTTCTTATTACCGGTGCGCATGGCCAGTTAGGCAACGAGCTCAAATGTCTTTTTGAGTCCGGTGTCTCTGAGATTGGCCCAATTCCAGAGGTTTTTGTTGAACCAGATGTTGATTATACCGACGCGGGCGAGCTTGATATTACTAGCTCAGAAGCAGTGAATGCATGGTTTGATCAGCATGAGCGCTATGACGTTGTTATTAATTGTGCTGCCGCAACAAATGTAGATGGTTGCGAAAGCAATTTTGATATGGCTTTTGCGGTAAATGCACTTGGCCCTATGAATCTTGCACGAGCTTGCAGTGCCACACAGACAAAGCTTGTTCAGGTTTCCACTGATTATGTCTTTAGCGGTAAGGAAAGCTCTCCTCGCACGGAACAAGATGCTCCTTGTCCTGTTTCTGCTTATGGTCGATCCAAATTAGCAGGAGAGGGACTTGCGCTGGCTGCAAATGCTCAAACGTTTGTGGTTAGAACGGCGTGGCTTTATGGTTATGTTGGCAAGAACTTTGTGGCAACCATGCGCACCCTTGGTGCAAAGTACCCAGAGATTAGTGTTGTTGATGATCAAGTAGGTAATCCTACCAGCGCAAATGATTTGGCACACACAATCTTGTGCATTGCAGCTACTGAGAACTATGGCATCTACCACGCAACCAATGAGGGAACATGTTCATGGGCTGATTTTGCCGAAGCTATTATGGCTGGCAGTAATCTTGATTGTAAGGTTACCAGGGTAACTTCTGCTCAGTGGAAAGAGATGCACCCAGAAAGCGCTTCTCGCCCCGCATATTCATCTTTGGTAAATGGGCATCTTGAGAGTACCATTGGAAATTGTATGAGGACTTGGCAAGAGTCTCTTGCGACATATCTTTCGAAGGTAGAAAGAGGTTAGTGTGAAGACCTATTTAGTAACTGGTGGAGCTGGATTTATTGGTTCAAACTTCATCCACTACATGCTTAGAAGAAATCAGGACATTCATATTTTGAACGTAGACACCCTGACCTATGCTGGCAACCTTGAGAATCTTTCGGAATATGATCAAGACCCTCGCTACACCTTTGCTCACGTAGACATTAGGGATAAAGAGGCTCTTACGCAGCTGTTTGAGACCTATCATCCTGATTACGTTGTTAACTTTGCAGCAGAGAGTCATGTAGATCGCTCTATTGAAGATCCGGGTGCCTTTGCTGACACTAACGTTATGGGTACTGTTGCGCTCCTGAGCGTTGCAGAATCTTTCTGGAATGATGGCCAGGGTTCTTACAGAGACCACAGATACCTGCAGGTTTCTACTGATGAGGTCTATGGCTCACTGCCACTTGATGACCCAGAGGCATTTTTCCGCGAGACTACACCATTGAGCCCCCATAGTCCTTACTCTGCATCTAAGGCTTCTGCAGATATGTTTGTAAAAGCCTGGCATGATACGTACGGATTTCCTGCGGTAATCACGCGTTGCTCCAACAACTATGGTCCTTATCAGTTCCCCGAGAAGCTCATTCCTCTGATGATTGAGAATTGCTTGGAGCACAAAGCACTTCCAGTTTATGGTGACGGACTGAATGTTCGTGACTGGCTCTACGTTGATGACCACTGCAAGGCAATTGCTATGGTTCTTGAGGGCGGCAAGCTGGGCGAGGTTTATAACGTTGGCGGTCACAACGAGCGCAATAACCTCTACATTGTTAAGCGCATCATTAGTGAAGTTGCAAGAATCACTGGTGATACTCAGATTACTGAGGATCTGATTTCTTACGTTACTGATCGTAAGGGTCATGACCGCCGTTACGGTATTGCGCCAGATAAGATTAAAGAAGAGCTTGGCTGGTATCCAGAGACTCCATTTGAAGAGGGAATTGTTACCACTATTAACTGGTATCTGGAGAACCGCAAGTGGGTTAAGAATGTAGTTTCTGGTGATTATCAGGACTATTACAAAAAAATGTATGAAGGTCGATAATGCGCACATACGATACAGAGACGCTCAAACATCTTCAGCAAGTTGAGCTGATGATTTTAAAGGACTTCGTTGATACCTGTGAGGCCAATAACATCCGTTATTTTGGCTTTGGAGGCACTGCCATTGGCGCTCTTCGTCACAAGGGATTTATTCCTTGGGATGATGATATCGATGTCTGCCTTCCTGCAGAAGACTTCAACAAGCTTCTGGATATTTATGACAAAGAGTGGTCAGAAAAGTATTCAATTATGAATACCGAGAGGGACATCAACTATCCATTCCCAACCACTCGCATTATGCTCAAAGGTACACAGTTTTGTGAAGAAGCACTTGCTCCACTTCCTCTTGACCTTGGTATATTCCTAGATGTCTACTGCTTTGATAATGTCTCAGATGACGAGAAAGAATACCAGAAGCAGGCATTTGACGCGTGGTTCTGGTCACATATGCGCATTTTAGCTGACGTTCCTCGCCCTGTTATTTTGGCCGACGGCATCAAAGGAAAGCTCTTAAAAGCAGCAGTTACTATGGGTAGAGGAGTTTGCAAACTTCTACATCTCTCTACTCAGAAAATGTATGAGCGTGAGCAGGAAGCTCGTAACCGCTTTGCTCATGTTAAGACAAAAAGAATTGCCTATCTTCACGATACCAATAGGTTTATGAACACCTATCCAATCGACGAGGTTTTTCCTGTTGATAAGCTTGATTTTGATGGAATTCAAGTAGCGTTCCCTAACCAAAATGATAAATTCCTTAGGATGCTTTACGGCGATTACATGCAGATGCCTCCAGTTGAGAAGCGTAAAAACCACTATCCAGCGCGTTTGGATTTTGGTCCCTACTAGGCACTTCTCGCTTGTAAAGTAATACATAAAAGGTAAAACGGCATCTCTAGTGCCGTTTTTTGTTAGATTAGCAGTCTTTGGCAACCCTCTAAAGTTATTATGTTCAAAATATGTTTACACTTGTATAAATTTGAACAAATGAGTATTATTACTAGAGTAATTTGGTTCAAAAGTTTATTCATGCAGTTAATTGGTCTTCATTTGGAGGAACTGTGGCACTAACAAATAACGTGTTTTCTGTATTAAAAACTATCGCTCTTTCTGACGAGAAGCTCAATCAGAGACAGCTTGCAGAAGAAACTGAGCTTTCTTTGGGATCAGTTAATTCAGCAGTAAAAACGCTTGAGGACCAGGGTCTTATTGAAGAGGGACTCATCACACCAAAGGGTCTTGAAGCTCTGAAACCTTATGAGGTTAAGAATGCCATTATTATGGCAGCTGGTCTGTCTTCTCGCTTTGCACCTATTTCATATGAGAAGCCAAAGGGTGTCCTGAAGGTTCGTGGAGAAGTTCTGATCGAGCGCCAGATTCATCAGTTGCTTGAAGCTGGTATTACTGACATCACTGTTGTTGTGGGTTATAAGAAGGAGTACTTCTTCTATCTGGAGGAGAAGTATGGCGTCAAGATTGTTGTTAACCCAGATTATGCAACAAGAAATAACAACTCTACGCTTTGGTATGTGAAACATCAGCTTGATAATACGTATATCTGCTCGTCAGATGACTACTTTACTCAGAATCCTTTTGAGCACTATGTCTATGAGGCTTATTACTCAGCAACGTATGTTGCAGGAGAAACTGATGAGTGGTGCCTTAAAGAGGGACGTGGTGGACGTATTACTGGCGTAGAAATTGGCGGTTCAAATTCTTGGATTATGCTTGGTCACGTCTATTTTGACAGGCAATTCTCAAAGAAGTTTGTAGATATTCTTGAGGCTGTCTACGACAAGCCAGAAACCGTTGATATGCTCTGGGAAGAGATTTACGTCCGTCATATCAAAGAGCTTTCCATGACCATTAGAAAGTATCCTGACGGTGTTATTTACGAGTTTGATTCCCTTGATGAGCTTCGTCAGTTTGACCCAGCATTTATTGAGAACATCGACTCAGAGATTTTTGACAACATTGTCTCGGTGCTTCATTGCCAGAAGAAGGATATCCACGGTTTCTATCCTCTAAAACAGGGACTTACCAATTTATCTGCTCACTTTATTGTGGGATATGGTGATGATGCTCAGGAGTATGTCTACAGGCATCCAGGTGTTGGTACCGAGAAACTCGTTGATCGTGCAGCTGAAGAAGCTGGTCTTCGACTTGCTCGTGAGCTTGGCCTAGACAACACCTTTATTTACGAGGACCAAAAAGAAGGTTGGAAGATTTCCAAGTTTGTGAAAAACGCTCAGAATCTTGATCCTCATAACCCTGAGCAGCTCAAGCGCGCAATGGAGATGGGTAATAAATTGCACCATAGCGGCGCCTCGCTCGATCGCTCTTTTGACTTTGTCAACGAGGGTCTTAATTACGAGAAACTCCTGCTTGAAGAGGGTCCTATTGAGATTCCTGGCTATTATGAGCTTCGCGAGAAGGTCTTGCGCTTGAAGAAGCATGCTGACGCTGATCAGTATCCAGTTGTTATTTCTCACAATGATTTCTTCTATCTGAATTTCTTGATTGACGAGGCTGGTACCTACAGCCTTATTGACTGGGAATATGCAGGTATGTCAGATGAGGCAAATGACTTTGGTACTTTTACGGTTTGCTGTGAGCTTACTGACGATGAGGCAAATGCTGCTATTGATTATTACTTTGGACAAGAGGCAACGTTTGAGCAGCGCAGACACTTCTGGAGCTATGTAGTCTTTGCTGGTTGGTGCTGGTATCTCTGGTCTCTGGTTAAGGAAGCAGAGGGCGAGAACGTAGGCGAGTGGTTCTTCATTTACTATCGCTACGCTGCAAACAATATTGATCGTGTTCTTTCTTGGTACGAAGACGCTCAGAACTAAGGGCAAAAGGGGAAAATTATGTATTACGGTCTTTTAAGCGGTATTCTTTGGGCGGTTGATACCGTTATTCTTGGCGTTGCTCTTGGTATGAGTCCTTATGTTGATTCCGCTCAGGCGTCATTTGCCAGCGCATTCATGCACGATTTCTTTGCCGCTGCAGTTCTTTTAGTCATGATGGCTCAGAAAGGCAGACTTAAAGACACCCTTGAGGCAGCAAAAACAAAGAGTGGCCGTGTAGTCATGCTTGGCGCACTCCTGGGTGGACCAATTGGTATGAGTGGTTATCTTGCCGCAATTAATACCATTGGACCTGGTTACACCGCAGCTATTTCAGCTTTTTATCCAGCAGTGGGTTCACTTTTGGCATGGCTTCTGCTTAAAGAAAAAATGAATTTGAAGCAGGTTATTGCTCTTATCGTGGCTCTTGTTGGCGTCATGGTCATTGGCGTTTCCACCGCTGCAGGAGAGGGTAACGGAAACGTTCTTGTTGGCATCGTAGGTGTTATTGCCTGTGTCTTTGGTTGGGGTTCTGAGGCAGTTATCTTGGCTTGGGGTATGCAAGACGATGCTGTTGATAACGAGACTGCACTTCAGATTAGGGAAACTACCTCTGCGTTTGCTTATGGCCTTATTATCTTGCCTCTCGCAGGCTCTGTAGAGTTTGCAAGCCAGGTTGCAGTAACTCCTGCTAATGGCGTTGTCTTTATTGCTGCTCTTGCAGGTACCGCCTCATATCTCTTCTACTACAAGGCAATTGACGCCATTGGCGCTTCTCGCGGTATGGCACTGAACATTTCTTACTCTGCGTGGTCGGTCATTTTTGCAGCTCTTGCAGGTATTATCCTGCCAGCAATTATGCCAGAAGCAATTCCTTCTCCTTTGACGGTAATTTGCTGCATTGTTATTATTGTAGGAACCGTTCTTTCAGCTACTCCAGACTGGAGTGAGCTCTTTAATAAAGAGTAGGTTAGCTTTATTCAAGCAAACTAAAAAAGACCCGTAGCTGTTGAACTGCGGGTCTTTTTGTGTAGAGAACAGATAGAGTTAGCCGTTACTTTTTTGTCCGCTCTTATAAGCCATGTTGATGAGCTTGGCCACAGGAGCTGGCCAGAACTTCTTAAGCATCTCCAGGTCTTCCTGTTCACGACGGTTATCGTGAATAAGGTGGCTGGTTTCAGAGTCTTCATGAATGCGGTGAAGCATGAGTACACGGGTGTCGTACAAGAAATCACCCTCACGCTTACTGATTGCTTCCCATGCTTCCCAGTCTAAATTGGAGCCAAATCCAGCCTTGAAAACAGGCACTTCAAGGTTGGGGAGAACCAGCGTGGTGCTTGGACAGCAAATAGCACAGCCCAGCTCAAGCGCACGACGTTTAGCCCATGCTTTACCTGCATTTTCTGGCTTGGAGAGCGAGTACAAAAGACGACGCTTTACCTTAAGCAAGCGATTTTCAAGAACTTCTTCACCGTCGCGTAGCTCTCCGTAATTGGTGAAATAAATCAGCGGGCGAGAAGAACTGTTGACGCGTTCAAGCATATGCTCTGCATAGGAAGGCTTATAGAGGTCATCCTGATGCGCAATGGTTACTAACGGAGTTGTACAAACGCTTACGGCAAAGTTCCAGTCGCCAGCAATACCTCCCGGACCGGGATTAACATGCATGGGAATATTGTATTTCTCGCAAAGAGACTGAATCAGTTCATTTGGTGTTGAAGTAGCCAAAAGAATATTCGTAGACAGAGTCTGCTCCTTGAGCGAGAGAATGCACTCTTCTAGATAGGGGCTCTCGCCATATGCGCAGACAGCAAACGTGTGATCCTGAGGTGTATACATTGCTACATCCAATCGATTAGCTCCGATGTCTAGTATTATAAGAATGTTATCGGACGATGGCGAATGGGAGCCTTTGTGGAGTCTGACGGATATAAGACATACGAGAACCCCGATGAGCTAAGAAAGATTCAGATTCTTTCTACGCTTTTGATGGATGAGCTTGATCGCGTCTGTACAGAGCTTGGTATTTCGTATCAGGCGTACGGCGGAACTGCTATTGGAGCTGTGAGGCACAAAGGCTTTATTCCTTGGGATGATGATGTAGATATCTCGATGTTCCGCGAGGACTATGAGATTTTTTTGGAGAAGGCGCCCGCGCTTCTTCGTCCGGATTTTTGCATCCAAAACGGAAGAAAAGACAATTTCTTCCCAGCGGTTAATACAAACCTCTCTTTAAAGGGAACGGTTTGCGTCCCTGACGAGTTTATGACCTGCCCTTTTACTTACGCTATCTCAATTGGAATTTTCCCCTTTGATAAAATTCCAGCGGATCCAAAGAAGCTGGCTAAGATTAAGCGCCAAACATGGTTCTGGGGACGCTTGAACTTCCTGCTGGTTACTCCAACACCTCGCGTACCGCTGACTGGCTGGAAGAAGAAAGTGGCTCTTGCGGGATGCTTTGTCATTCACCACGCCTTGAAGCTTTTTAGGATTTCATCTGCGTATATTCAACGTAAGTGGGACCAGGCAGCACGTGCTGCAGAGGGCGAGAATACCACTCATTACGCAAGTTTTGTCGAACCTGATCCAGAGAACTGGTCAATGGACAAAGAGGATGTATTTCCAATGGTTCGCGTTCCTTTTGAAGACATCACTACTACGCTTCCAAAGGAATATGACAAGCTTTTAACCAGGGGATATGGGGATTATATGCAGCTTCCTCCAGAGAATGATCGTAAAAACCATCATCCCGGTGCGCTTGATTTTGGTAAGTGGAAAGATGTAGACGTTACCAAAGGAAGTCGCCAGGCATTTGAAGACTTTGGTCAGAAAAGCTAACTATGACTATTGATACTTCTGCGGAACAGCTTAAGAAAAACTACTTCTGGAATACGCTTGGCTCCTTGATGAACGCTGCCTCAACAGTTCTTATGTTGATGGTGGTCACGCGTACCATGGGAGCTGCTGCCGGTGGTGTTTTCTCGCTTGCGTATGCAGTTGCTCAGCAGCTTATGGTCATTGGTCACTTTGAAATTAGGACGTATCAGGTTACCGATACAGAAGAAGTATTCTCGTTTGGCGTATATCTTGCGGCACGAATCATCACAACTGGTTTGATGATTGCGGGAATCATTATCTTTACCCTGCAGTCCCAGGGATTGAGCTACGAGGGGGTGCTGTATGCCCTCATTGCATCACTTCGTTTATTTGACGTTGTAGAAGATGTTTTCCATGGCATGTTCCAGCAGCATGGTCGCTTAGATATTGCTGGCAGAGCATTCTTTTATCGTGTTCTTGCAACCGTTGTTGGTTTTGCAGTAGGTGTGCTTCTTACAAAGAATTTGCTTATTGGCGCAGCTGTTTCATTTGTTGCATCGCTGATAGTTATGATTGTGCTTGTCATTCCTCCTACTAAGAGGATGGCAACGCTTAAGCCCACCTTTGACGTTAAGCAAATTACAAAGCTCTTGGTTACCACCGCTCCGTTGTTTGCTGGCTCATTCTTGCTGACGTACGTTGTTGGCGCTCCTCGCTATGCACTGGGCGCTTTGAGCGATCAGGCGCTTCTTACGTTCTTTACGGCATTAGCCATGCCAGCTATGGTTATCAATCTTTTAAGTAACTTTGTCTTTAAGCCACTGCTCACTCAGATGGCCGAATATTGGAATAATCAGCAAGACAAACAGTTTGTGGGTCTGATTCTTAAAGGGTTTGCGGTAGTTGCCCTGGCTACTGTTGTTTCGATGGCTTTAGCTTGGCCATTGGGAGCTCCAGTTCTTGGACTTTTGTATGGTCTTGATTTTGAGCCATATAAGTTTGAGCTTTTGCTATTGCTCTTTGGCGGTCTACTCAATGCTCTTACCGTTATTTTGTACTATGCCGTAGTAACCATGCGTAAGCAGGTTGCCGTCTTTGTAAGCTACGCTGCAGGTGCAGGCTTTGCTGCACTTACCGGGGGATGGTTTGTGGGCAACTTTGGCATTATGGGAGCGTGCATGCTCTATGATGCCTCGCTTGCAATTCTCGCTCTGGTATTTGGTATCTTCTGCTTTTTGGGATTTAAAGATCAAAAGAAAAAGTCCGCTGCGTAAGCGGACTTTTTAAGTATTGCCTGTGTGAGCGTGCCGTCAGAGAGCTAACGTGTCTTTTACACGCGGGTTCGCTGGTTTAGATCAGTTACAAAATCAAGGTTTTTCTCGTCACGTGCATCTTTATCACGCAGAGCAAGCTCACTAGAAAGCTGCTCAACCTTATAGGTGAGCTTAGAGATTGCGCAAGACTGATGGAAAATCCTGATAAGCATCATCACAATAACCAGCAGCAAGACAAAGTTTGCAGGGCTCATAAAGCCAAAAAGCCCAGCAAAGAAATATGCAAGCTGGGGGATAAGCGCAAACAAAACAAGGATTCCTGCGGAAACAACCCAATATACAGAGTCGGAGATGCGAATCTTTGATTTACGAACGCTATTGATGACAATGCCCATGGCAAAAAGAGCACCAATAAGCAGCAGAATTCTGAGAACTAAAGTCATGGTGCCACCTTATCTAAACCACTGGAAGAGCAAAAGCGAGAGGCACGTGCGAGCCATATACATAATTGAGTTATAGAAGCTCAGATAGGACTCGCCACCCTGACGCTCACGCATCTCAGTTTCAATCTCGACAACCTTAGCTCCTCGACGCATCAGTAGCGAGATAGTGTCTGGCTCGGGGGAGAAGTCAAACGAGCGCGCATACGTTTCAATAAGACCACGATCGTACATACGCATGCCTGAGGTAGGGTCAGTAATGGTTTGACCAGTGCTTGTCTTGATAAGCCAAGAAATCAGCTTGGAGCCAATCTCTCGAGGAGAGTTTCCGCGAGCCTTGGTAACAAAACGAGAAGCAATAACAATGTTTGCTCCCTCGTTTACCATTGCCTGGGCCATAGGAGCGATGTACTCAGGTCTATGCTGACCATCGGAGTCAAACTGCACCACAGCGTCATAACCATGTTCTTTGGCGTAGCGCATACCAGCCCTAAAGCCTGCAGAAAGGCCTCCGTTAACAGGTAAATTGAGGTAGTTAAATCCACGCTCTTTACAGATATCCAGTGTGCGGTCAGCGGAGCCGTCGTTGATTACGATGTAATCAACTTGAGGAGCTACCTGACACAACTCTGTAATAGTTGAAGCAATGCAGGCTTCTTCGTTGTAAGCGGGAACGACTGCAAGAATTCTCACAAGCATCCTTTGAATTGCAAATTACACGTTAACTGCATGAATATCATAGCTCAAAAGATGTATTAATCTTGACTCGTATATAGTAGATTACCTAAAGAAATTGAAAGGTGAACGCTATGGAGTTTCCAAAAGAGCTTAAAAACCCTACTCAATCGGGCAATTTTACGTTTTATGACACCTCGATTGAAGGTGTAAAGGTTGTGGACGTAAAGCTGTACGGTGATGCTCGTGGTGGCTTTATGGAGACCTACCGTGAAGAAAACTTTGTTGCCGGCGGCATTGAGGCTTCATTTGTGCAGGACAATCAGTCTTATTCCGTTCAGGGCGTACTTCGCGGCCTTCACTTCCAGATTGAGCATCCGCAGGCAAAGCTTGTGCGCGTAATCTCCGGCACTGTTTTTGACGTTGCGGTTGACCTGCGAGAGGGAAGTCCAACCTGGGGTCAGTGGGAAGGCGTTGTTTTGTCCGCGGAGAATCGCAGACAGTTCTTTGTTCCTCGCGGCTTTGCCCACGGTTTCTTGGTGCTCTCAGAGACCGCTGAGTTTTGCTACAAGTGTGATGACATCTATCATCCAGGCGATGAGGGTGGCATCATGTGGAATGATCCAGAGCTTGGCATTGAGTGGCCAGCATTTCTTGGCGAGAAGACCTTAGATCCAGCAAAGGTCATTCTTTCCGACAAAGATAAGATCCATCCAGCGCTTTCTTCACTTAAGAAGTAATAAGCGCTGAAGGCAAGTTAGGTACTATGAACGAACGTAATCGTCGTGAGCGAGAATCCACAGCTCACGAGCTAAATCGCATGAACGAGGCAGAGTGGACAGAGGAAGCTTCTGACAAGGAGCTCTCAACTCAGCCGCTCCCTCGCGCAACACAGATGGAACTTCTCGCCCCAGCGGGAGGTCCAGCACCATTTACCGCAGCTCTTGCTGGTGGTGCTGACGCAATTTACTGCGGCTTAGGCAATAGCTTCAATGCTCGCCGTGGTGCGGACAACTTTGATGACGAGTCGTTTGCGCGTGCGTGTAGGCAGGCCCACCTAGCTGGCGCTCGCGTGTACGTCACCGTTAACGTTGTTGTTAAATGGGATGAGATGCAGCGCGTTTTGCGCTTGATTCGCCGCGCGTGGGTTCTTGGTGCTGATGCTTTTATCATTCAGGACTGGGGTCTTATGGCTCAGGTGAGAAAGACCTGGCCAGAGATTGAATGCCACGTATCAACGCAGGCAAACATCCACGATACGCGCGGTGTTGCTGCTTGTAAAAGGCTTGGCGTGGGCCGTGTTACGCTGTCCAGAGAGCTTACAAAAGAAGAAATTTCTACCATTTCCAAGCTTGGCGTTGAGCTGGAATGTTTTGGTCACGGAGCCCTGTGTTTCTGCTATTCGGGCATCTGTCACATGTCGTCTATGCGAGGAGATCGCTCTGCTAACCGTGGAGCCTGTGCTCAGCCGTGTCGCCTGCCGTATGAGCTGCTCAATTCTAAGCACGAAGTTGTTTCGATGGGCGGCATTGATAGGCTGCTTTGTCCCAAGGATTATTGCACCATTGATGATGTGCCCGACATGATTGAGGCGGGTGTAGGCTCGCTTAAGATTGAGGGCCGCATGAAGGCACCTGAGTACGTGTACTCGGTGGTGTCTTCGTATCGTCAAGCAATTGATGCTGCCGAGAAGGGCGTGGATAACCAGGCCGATGTAGCTCGCCGCCACCGCTTGCTTAAACGCTCGTTTAACCGTGGTCTGACCAACGCGTACCTGCATGGCACCGCTGGCAACGAGATGATGAGCTACGAGCGCTCCAACAACCGCGGTGAGATTGTTGGTGAGGTCACCGGTGGACGCCCACTTGAGGATGCTCTTGAGCGCAAGAGTGGTCTGAATGGTGGCCGTGTTAAACTGCGCCGCTACAAGCAGGCAGATGTTGATCTAATTGCACACGCGCCTATTGGCAAGAACGACTTGCTTGAAATTAGGCCGCTCGATGAGCCTGACAAGTTCCTGACCGCTCTTTGTCCTATTGATGTTGAGCCTGGTCAGACAGTTACCGTGCGCACTTCTCGCGTTATGCAGACCGGATCTACGGTACGCATTATTCGCTCTGAAGCGGCGCGCGTAGCTGCTGAGCAGATCTCTTCACTGGAATATCCCCGCAAACGAGCTGTTGACGTGGCTATTATTGCCCGCATTGGCCAGCCCTTTACGGTGACACTCGCTACTGCAGACGGCGTTGCACGTGCGTCTGCTGAGGGCTTTGTGGTGGAGGAGGCCCGCACTAAGGCGGTAACCTCTGACGAGCTTATTGAGCACGTTGGCCGCATGGGAACCTCGCCGTTTGAGGCCGTAAGCTTTGATGTTCAGATGGACGATATGTGCGGCATGAGCTTTAGTGCTGTCCACAAGGTCCGCGCCGCGGCATGTGAGCAGCTCGAGGCTGCGCTTTTGGAAGAGTATCAGGACCGCGAGCATAAGATTGCTCCACTTTCTCGTCTTTCCTATCAAAAGGAGCGAGAAGCCCAGGACAAAGAGAAGCTTTTTGCCTTTGATGAGGTGGCTGCAAAGGCAAATGCATCGCAGGCAGAGGTGTGTGTTCTAGTTGAGTCTCCAGAGCAGGCACGTGTTGCGCTCAAGGCGGGAGCAGATCGTCTGTACGCAACTACCGATGCGCTCGCAGAGACTTCGTGGCCAGAGGATCTTCTCGCCAAGGTAACCCCATGGCTTGATGAGGTATGTCGCGAGATTGACCATAAGCGCCTGGATCCTTACGTTGCTGCAGGTAAGCCGGTTGCCGTGGGAAATATCTCCGAGCTGGCGCTGGCCGTTGAGCGCGGAGCCATCCCTGAGGTGCGCGAGTGCATTCCAGTCCACAACGATTACGCCTTACAGGCACTTGCCGACATGGGCGCAGAAGGCGTCTGGCTCAACTCCGAGCTTACCCTTCAAGAGATTTGCCACATGGCGAGAAACGCCTCGATTCCTGTGGGTTATATGGTCAGCGGCCGTATTCGCACCATGACAACTGAGCACTGTATTTTGATGTCTACGGGCAAGTGCATCCACGATTGCGATGCCTGTAAGCTGCGCCTTGAGGAGCATACGCTTAGAGGTATTGATAACGATTACATGCCCGTAAGGACTGACAGACATGGTCGCTCCAAGATTTGGAGCCCCAAGCTCTTTGACGGCGTGCCAGAGATGGCTGAGATGCTTTCTTGTGGTGTGAAGCGTTTTATGGTGGACGCAACGCTTCTGAGTACGGAGCAGACAAGAGAGGCTACCTCTCGCGTAGCTGCGGCGATAGCGGCGACAGCGTCGGGTGCATCGTTGCCTGCACGTCTGAAAGATGCTTCAGTTGGACATCTTTTCTCGCCAATTGGATAATGCAGAAATAAGTTTGGAATTTTGGGTACGATACCCATGTTGTAAATAATGGGCGCATCCGCGCTTGAAGAGTTTGAATAGGAGCAAACATGGCCATTAATCGTGACCTTTTGAATGCAACCCTTGATGTTATCCGTCAGAGCCTTCAGACCGATGGCGGCGACGTTGAGCTTATTGATGTAAGCGATGACGGCACTGTAACGCTTGAGATGACTGGTTCTTGCGCTGGCTGCCCAATGTCTGCATATGATATGTCTGAGGGTATTGAGCGTATCCTGATTGAGCACGTTCCTGGTGTAAAGCGCGTTCAGCCTGCAATGCTGTAAGTTACCGTTCGGCGTCAAAAAGCGAACATTTGACGCTTATCGGTTGTGAGCTTCATGCGCATAAACGTGTTTTTTATGCAGAGAAGTTGTGGTGAACCATAATTGACCTGCGTAATTACAAAATTTATATATCACGCCCCGCACATTATTGCGTAGGGCGTGATATTTTATATAAACGGATAATTAGTTTTTCTGACCATACATTTGTATGACGTAAGAAAGGTGGACGTTGTGGTTCTTTCTGATCGCGACATTAAAGCTGAGATTGCTGCTGGTCGTATCGTTATTGAGCCTCTGTGTGAGCAGAATGTGCAGCCTGCATCGGTTGACGTATGTCTTGGCTCAAACTTTAGAATTTTCCGCAATTCTACGCACACCTCAATTGACCCACTTGTAGCTCAAGAGGGTCTTACTGAGTCAATTGATGTTCCTGAGGGAGAAGTTTTTGTTCTTCATCCTGGTCAGTTTGCGCTTGGTACTACGCTTGAGCGCATTGCTATTCCTGACGATATCCTTGGCAAACTTGAAGGTAAGTCTACCTTGGGTCGCTTAGGCCTTATGATTCACTCAACTGCAGGTTATGTTGATCCAGGTTGGGACGGAGAGCTCACATTGGAGCTTTCTAATGTTGCTAACCTTCCAATCATTTTGCATCCTGGCATGAGGATTGGTCAGCTTTCCTTTGAGCGTATGAGCTCTCCTGTTGAGCGTCCTTATGGCTGCAAAGATCTTGGCAGCCATTATCAGGGTCAGCGCGGAGCAACTCCTTCGCATGTTCTTTCAAAGTAGTTTTAGTAAGTAGGACGTATTGTGTGGCTTGATGCTTTCTATCATTCGTTAAACCCAGTAGCACTTTCTCTGGGTCCGCTGTCTATCAGATGGTATGGTCTGGCATATCTGGTGGGCTTTGTGCTTGCTGGCGTAGTTATGTATAGAACTGCTCAGCGCTGGAAACTTAACGTTACCCTTGATGACGTACTTAATTTGATGGTTGGCATCTCGTTTGGCGTTATTGTTGGTGCTCGTCTGTTCTACGTTATTTTCTACGGCGCTGGTTATTACGTGGTTCATCCACTTGATGCATTTGCCTTAAGTCAAGGTGGCATGAGCTTCCACGGTGGCCTTGTAGGCGCTGTTGTTGGCGGCTCTATTGTCTGTAAGGCATCGGGCCTCTCTATCCCTACCATCTGTGACCTGGGAGTTATTGGTGCGCCGCTTGGTCTTTTCTTTGGACGCTGCGCAAACTTCATCAACGGTGAGCTTTGGGGAAAGCCAACAGATCTGCCTTGGGGAGTAATGTTTGAGACAGGAGGAGCGGTCTACCGTCATCCTTCTCAGCTCTACGAAGCACTTCTCGAGGGCCTTGTGATGTTTGCCATTTTGTACGTCCTTTCTAGGAAGTACCCTCCTCGTCCACAAGGAACGTTCATTGGAACGTTTTTGATGCTTTATGGCATTTTTAGGTTTGTCGTGGAATTTGTTCGTGTTCCAGACGAGCAGCTTGGCTACCTTTTTGGCAGCTTTATTACCATGGGACAGTTGCTCAGTCTGCCTTTAGTTGTACTTGGAATTGTGGTGCTTGTTTTGGCAAGAAGGCTAAATTCACCACAAGTTGGAAGGAATTAGAAGCATGTTTAAAAAGGCGCTCAATAGCCTTTTCTCCATACTTTTAGTGCTTGCGCTCTTACCAGCTCCTGCATTCGCAGAAGCAGCGGGGGAGTTGACCACTACTGCTACTGCAACCTCCTCAGCAGAGAATGCTCTTACTGCTCAGGGCAACGCTTCTGGTACGGAAGCTGCTTCCGGTACGGTAGAAGCTACAAGTGGTGCAACCACAACCTCTGAAGAGACAGGCCCTGGCGTTGCAGCAACCACAAATGAGACTGACTATCCACACAAAACGCTGGACCAGGCAGTAGAAACTCTGACTAATTCCTTCTATAAGCCAAAACCTCGCTATGGTGTAGATACTAACCTCAACACCATGGTTGCAGAAGAGCTGCGTCGAATTGGTGCTGGAGAGGTTAACGTTAGAGTGGCATCTGTTCAGATGTCTTCGACAGCCTCATATGCTCACGCAGGCATTTCTACTGATTTTGCGACTAATGGTTCTATTGAGTACTTCTGGATGGATGCGGCCGGTTTTACTAACCAGAGAAGCACTCTTATCCTCCGTCAGGCAAAAGTTACCTTTGAACTTTCCAAAGATGGCAAGACCGTCCAATATACCTGCAATGTTTTAATTCCTTGGGATGAGGCAAAATCTCAGGCACAACTTGCTGACGTATCTCAAAACCTTGCGCCATCATATGCGACAGGACAAAATGAATCTTCTGTAACTTCAGACTTTACCCTTCCACATAAGCTTGTTTCCGCAGATGGAAACCAACTTTCATGGTCTAAGGTCACTTGGACTAGCTCAGATACCTCTGTAGTTCGCATTGATGGATACGGCACTGAACCCTATAAGGCAACGGTTACCCGCGGCATTCGTGACAAGCAGGTAACGCTGACTGCAAATGTCTCTCTGAGCAGCTCAGACGCTCCTCAGACAAGCTATCAGAAAACCTTTACCATAACGGTTCCCGGAGATCCTTCGGCTATTACCGATGCACAGAATAATCTGTTGAGGCGTATTAACAGGCGTTTCTCGACATCAAGCATTAAAGATGTGTATACCAATCACTCCATTAATGCTCAGGCGGTTACAGACGACCTGCAGATGCCTACGCCAAAGAACTTTGGCTTGGACGGAAAGCGCTATCAGTTTACGTATACTTCCTCCAATGCTGCTATTACGTTCAATGGCTATAGGGGAACGGTGTACCAGCCTCTGCCTTCTGCTTCCACGCAGCAGGTAGACATCACTCTGACCGTTACCGATAAAGAAAATCCCGAGGTATCAGTCTCTAAGACTCTTACGGTTACGGTAAGCCCGCTTAATCAGGCTGACATTGATGCAGAGCTTGCTTTGATGAATGAGTCTAAGGCTCATTTCTGGGATGCACTTGCTACTCCTTCTGGTCAGCAGAATAAACAAGACAGCGTTTCTGAGTCCTTGGCTACACCAAACAAGTTCTATCGTGCTGCTGACGGCTCTTTGACCTGGTCTTATGATGTTAACAATACCGATAAGTCCGCAAGCGGTATTGTGCCTTCAGAGTTCCCAACATACGATCCCATGGGCCCTTCTGATCAGGCGCGCACGTACAGTTCTTCTCAGCCAACAATCATTCAGAACGAGAATCTTGTTCTCACACAGACTCCTGAATACGACACATCTGTTACGGTTTCGGCACTTCTTTCAAGTGCACGCTATTCTCGCTATGCAAGCTTGTATCCAGATAATGAGCAGTTCCAGGCCCTTACTAATCAGAAGGTCTCTGCCACCTTTACCGTGGCAGGCGAGAAGGGCGCTCGACCTGTAGAGGAAGACCCAGATCCAAGTCAGCTTGTTTCCGTCACTCTTTCTGTAGTAGGTCTTGATAAAGACGGTAAGCCTCAGCACTGGGCTCCTACGCAGACTATTGAAGTTCGTAAGGGTACCACTGCTGACAAGGTAACGTATGACTACCTGAAGAATAACGGCCTAACCTATGATGCAGCAGGCGGTTATTTGTCTTCTATTACGTCGCCTTCACAGGGACTTACGCTTGCAACAGCTCAGGTTGATGGTGCCTATAAGTGGTGGCAGTTCTTTGTGAACGGCCAGCTTTCGGACAAGATGGCAAATAATGTTACCTTGGACGAGAACACAACTATTACCTGGACATATGGTGGTCAGGATAGCTCCATTCCAACTCCTCAAAATGAGTTGGTCATCAATCCATTTGCTGAGCACCCTAACTACGAGGCATCTTGGAGCGGTTTTGGTAGCGGAAACAGTTCCACTACTACGCAGAGCACCCCCATTAATTCTGCAGCTCTTCGTTGGAGTGTTACCGAAGGAACTCAGAATACACCTGGATTTGTTTCTGATCAGGTCATTGTTCATGATACGGTCTATTACGTAAGCGGTTCTACTCTCAAAGCAGTTGACGCTGCAACAGGTAACCTTATTGCCTCGGCACAGATTGGCTCCAAGGTCTCGTACTTTGCACGTCCTCTGTACGTTAATGGCATGATTGTTGTTGCTACCGATGATGGATGTCTTACCGCATTCTCGGCAACAACTATGGAGTGCATCTGGAAGACAGAGCCGCTGGATACCACCAATGCGCTGCAGTCTGTTTCTAGCCTGACGGTTAATAACGGCACCATCTTGGCTGAGTTTACTAAGATGAGCGGATTTGACGCAGCTGGTGGTTACATGGTTGCTGTTGACGCTACAACTGGCACACTTCGCTGGAAGCAGAATGCACAGCCTGCAAATATTCCTGGAGCAACCTCTGGTCAGCCTTCAGGTTATTACTGGTCTGGCGCAGCGGCTTCTGGCTCTGACTTTATGATTGGCGACGAGTCCTCCTCTGTCAGGCTTATCAACGGTACAACCGGTGCCATTGAGGCTGAGCTTAACCTTGGCTCACCAATTCGCGCAGGTATTGTTCCTGTCTCTGTTGATCAAAACGGTAATGGAACCTATCTTGCCGTAACCAGAAATGACGGTACGCTGCACCTGATTAGAAGAAACGGTTCTTCTCTTGTTGAGGAGAAGCAAGTCAAATTTGCAGCAGAATCCACCTCTACACCAACTATCAGCGGTTCTAACGTCTTTGTTAACGGCGTCGATGCTGAGGGCTACGGAACTATCTCTGTGATTTCTCTTGACACCTTTACGGTGACCGACCAGGCTCGTGCTGGCAAGGGTAAGTCTCAGAGCACCCCTCTTGTTTCTGTTCAACAAAACGGTACCTATGCCTACTTCACGGTAAACGGTCTACCTGGTGGCGTATGGGTATACAAGTTGGGCACCAGCCGAGCAGCTCAGATTTACACTCCTGATAAAGATCATCAGAACTACACCACCTCATCGGTTATTGCAGACTTTGAGGGCAACCTTTACTACACCAACGACTCTGGCACGCTCTTCTCGCTTATTAATCAGAAACCTTCTGGCGAGAATACCCAGCCATCTGGAGACATTTTTAGCAGGACAGACACAACGTCTACGAATGTACCAGCTCAAGATCCTTCATCTCCAGCTGCGCATGAAACTTCCTCGACCACCGCTGCGAGTGCTGGTGAGGAGGTTACAAAGGCTCCATCTGAGAACAAGACTGCAGACACTAACTCTGACGAGAAGCAGCTTCCACCTACTGAATACTCAAATAAGCAGGCCGCTGCCCCACAGCAGGTGTCCTCTGCGCCTACCATTCCACTTCTGAGTGTCTTTGGTTTCTTTGCTTCTGGCGCAGTTCTTGCAGTGTTTGTAGTGTTGCTTAAGAAAGAAACTGCTGCAATTCACCATGTTTCCAATGGCCGAGGCCAGGTGAGATAGTGGTTAAGCTCACAAGAGAATCCAAACGGATTCTCTATTTGGCAGCATCAATAGTATCTTTTGTGTTCATGCTTTTCTTTGCATGGACATTGATTCAGTATTTCTTTACGCCTGCTTCAAGCACTTCTGCTCAAGAAGCTCCTACCGCACAAGGTCAGACGGTAGCAGGTGCTTCTGGCACACAAACAGACTCTCAGACGTCACAGACGCAAGGGAGCTCTAGTTCAGACGCTCAATCAAATGCTGATGCGTCTAAAACGCAGGATTCTTCTAATCAGAAAACGTCGGAGCCTTCTAACTCTGGTAACTCAACAAACGCTGTAGCTGCTCCTCATAAAGAGAATAGTGCGCTTTCTGTAAGTGTTACGGTTGACGGCTCTGCAGCCAAAGGGTCTTCATTTACCGTCAACCTCCAGGTGCAAGAGGGTACGTCAGTCTATGACGCGTTGCTTGCAAGTGGAGCCGGGGTAAATGCGCGTAGCACGTCGTTTGGTATGTACGTTGCGGCTATTAATGGGCTTGCAGAGCGTGACCACGGTCCACAGAGCGGCTGGGTATACTCAGTTAACGGTGTTCAGCCTAACTACACGTCAGATGCATATGTTCTGCACGACGGCGATTCGGTTGTTTGGACGTACGTTAACGCGGTGAACTAATGAATCCCGCGCGCACAAGCTTTTCTCGCCTTCATCCACTTGCTACGGTTGTGCTGTTTGGATGCGAGGTTGTGCTTGCCGCATTTTCTTTTCAACCTCTCTGTGCACTGATTGCTTTTCTAGGAGCGCAGCTTTGTACAATTCAGTTGTTTGACACCAAACATGCTGTTAAACAGCTTGTTTGGTATGCTCCAATTATTATATTGATGGCGATAATCAATCCGTTTTTCTCGGCATCTGGCTCTACTGTTTTGTATTCTTTTGGGCACACGCAACTGTACGCAGAAAGTCTGGTGTACGGAGCTACCTCAGGTTTGGTGCTTGTAAGTACTTTGAGCTGGCTTGAGTGCCTGTTTGCAGTAGTATCACCGCTCGAGATGTTACAGCGATCAAGTGTGCGTTTTCCCGGATTACAGTTGGTCTTGAGTCTTTCTGTGCAGCTTATGCCACAACTACTTTCTGATCTGACAACAGCCCGTCAAATTCAGTCAGCAAATACCGCAGCTAGAAGGTGTGATTCTGCTGTGCAGTCACATCAGCAAAGCCGTGTTCCAAGTCAAAGCCGTCTTTTGAGCGCGAGAAAAACTATTGTGCAATCAGCTGCCACCATTAACGCAGTGTGCATGAGCGCGCTGGAGAAGTCGATGAGTACGTTTCAGTCTATTGTGTCTCGAGGTTGGGGGATGGCAGGACACAGGAGTAGATGGAGCGCTGAAGTGCTTGACGCCTATGATACTGTGGCGTTGCTGGTATTTACTTTCTTAAGCGTTATAGCAGCGGTTTCTTTGTATATGCTGGTACAAGCTTGGGAGTTTTATCCCACTATGCCAGAGTTCCAAGTGAGTTTTTGGTATCTGGGCGTAGTGCTGTTTAGCGTTTTACCAGCAATTTTTGTGCGTATTGATACTGTCTTATGGGAGCAGTCTGTATGAGTGAGCATTCTTCCTATATTCAGAATTCACTTACTTCTTCAACTAGTAAAGAAGTAGTTCTAGCTATTCAAAATCTCTCGTTTGCGTATGCTCTAACTCCAGACCGCAACGTTGTAGAAGATTTTTCCTGTGAGGTTTGTGCTGGTCAGATTAGTCTTTTACTGGGACCAACTGGTTCAGGCAAGTCCACCATTTTGAGCCTCATTAAGCCCGAGATTGCGCCTCAAGGTAGGAGAGAGGGTTCAATTGTTGTTTGCGGCCAAGAGGTTTCTACGATGACGCAGGCGCAATCCGTAGACACCATTGCATTTGTGCCGCAAGCCACTTCACAAGCACTTGTGTGTGAGACACCTTTGAAAGAGCTGGCTTTTGGCCTGGAAAATCGAGGCGTTTCAGAGAAAGAAATGCGTCGTCGAATTTTTGAGACGGTCAGTTTCTTTGGTATGGAATCGCTCTTGCACAAGCGCTGTAACGAGCTTTCCGGGGGAGAACAGCAGCTCGTGGCCCTTGCCGCAGCGCTTGTCATGCGCCCAAAGCTGCTTTTGCTGGATGAGCCAACCTCGCAGCTGGATCCGTTTGCGCAGAAGAGTTTCACCGCGCTCCTGGAGCGAGTGGCGCGCGAGCTCAACGTTGCCGTGCTTGTTGCCACCCACGACGTCACCGCGTTCGAGTACCTCGCTGACGCGTGTGTCTGCCTCGACGTCGAGAAACCCGATGCGCTCCAAGCAGACAGCTCTTCTCGCCAGGCGCTCTGTCCTTGCAGCTCCGCGCCAAACCAAGCATCCACCGCGGCCGACAGCACGCCCGTGCTCGAGTTCAGCGCTGTGACGTTTGCGTATCCGCAGAGTGATCAGCTGGTGCTCAGCAAGTGCTCGCTTGAGGTCACGGGGCGAGAAATTCGTGCGCTCGTAGGCGGCAACGGCTCAGGTAAGTCAACGCTGCTAAAGCTTGCATCAGGTGTTCTCCGTCCAAGGCGCGGACATATCTACAACCAGCTCCAGCAATCCCAAGGATACATTCCACAAGATCCCGAACTGCTCTTTATCTGCCAAAGTGTGGGCGAGGAGCTTGCTCAGTGGCAGCAGAGTGGCACCTATTCTGATCAGGATGTTCAGGAGCTTCTGGAAGCTTCGGGACTTCTTGCTCGCACAACATATCAGAAGTTTATGTCTTCTCATCCATACGATCTGTCTGGTGGACAGCAGCAACTCTTAGCCCTCGTAAAAGTGCTGCTTACAAAAGCGCGTCTGCTTATTCTTGACGAGCCAACAAAAGGACTGGATGCCCCAACCAAAGATGCTGTTGTCAATTTGCTTTCTCGTGCACAGTCAGAAGGTGCAACCATAGTAATAGCAACGCACGATATGCAGTTGATATCGCGCGTTGCTGATAACGTTTCTTTAGTATTTGATGGCCAGATTTCTCTGACAGAGCCAACTTCAGAATTCTTTGAGAACTCTTGGGTATGGTCGGCGGAGTAGGTGGCTAGAACCTTAAGAACGGCTCCTCATCCTGGCCAAGCTCCTCAAGAAGCTCATCGTCAAGATCGTTGATGTCGCCAAACTCCTCGTGTTCATGCTCCTCTTCATCTTCCTCATGATCGTGAGTATGCTCATTGAAGCCGTAGGCATTGGCCGTCTCATCATCAAACTCAAGTGTAGGAAGAGCGCTGGTAATGCTGCACAGACCAACTCCTGCAGGCATAATCTTTTGCCACTGAGCAATCAGAGGAGTGGTAGGAACTTCTCCCAGCTCAACAATAGAATCCAAGAAAATCTCTTTTGCGCCGTCGAGCAGGTCAGATGACTTTGCAACCTCAATAAGGTGCTCTGAGAAAAGCTCAAGCGCATGATCTGTGGAATCTGCCTCAACAATGCAAGGCATAAGACAGTAGTTGTCAGTAGAATCAAGCTCGTCATTGTAGCTAAAGTTTCCCAGATAGATCATGAAGACCTCCTTGTTGTAGTTTCAAATCATCTTATGCCAAAATAAGACAGACCTTCTCGATATTTTTATTTTGACGGTAAGCGTGAGGTTCTTGTGGATAATCGGCACACGTTATCAATAGCTCTAGAGGTTGTGGCACTCTTTGCTACACCTATTATTCTTGCTGTTGAAATGATATATTTTCCCGATTTTACCGCGGTATCTTCAATTATTTTAGCGATCATTTCAGTTGCATTATTTATGTTAAGTTTTGAGGCAAAGAAGCCCTCAGTTGCCAATTTGGTACCTACTGCCGTCTTTAGCGCATTGGGGGCTGCGGGAAGAATTGCCTTTGCACCTCTCGCGTACGTAAAGCCTGTTTCCGCAGTTGCTATCTTCGCAGGAGCGTTTCTTGGCAGGCATGCGGGCTTTTTGGTAGGTGCCTTATCTGCGCTTCTTTCAAACGTTTTCTTTGGCCAGGGCTCGTGGACGCCATGGCAGATGTATGCGTGGGGGCTTGTTGGCTATCTGGGGGGCCTTCTTGCAACTTTCACCTCAGCTCGCCCCGCATCTTCTAAACGCCCATCCGTCCAACAAGGCGAGAAACCCCACAAACTTCCACCTTTTTTGCTTATGATCTGGGCATTTATATCCGGACCATTCTTTGGCCTTGTAATGAACGTATACTTTGTTATTGGATTTGTACATCCTTTAACACTTGAATCCGCTCTTCTCGCGTTTGCGGCTTCAATTCCGCTTGATCTAACGCACGGCGTAGCAACGCTTGTTTTCTTGATTTTGTTATGGCTTCCATGGCAAACATCCGTTAGCCGAATCCTCACAAAATACAATCTCACTGGTAGGAGCTTTAGATAAGCCATCTTTTTCCGTTTACCTAAAATACCTTCCATTTTGCGACCTTTGATCTAAACTGTATTCACTGTCAGCCCCCAGAATGTGGGGGTAAAAATGCAACCTACATCTATCCTTACTGCAACGGCAAACTCAACACTTGAGCTGCTTGCTCCTACGCGCTGCGTCGTGTGCGAGAAACCCGGCCAGCTCCTCTGCGATGAGTGTCGGGCAAAGCTGCCATGGATTTCTCAGCAGTGGGCATGTCCTAATTGCGGCGCTCCATACGGGAAGCTTGTTTGTTCAGAGTGTGCAGATAAAAAGAAACGACCTGTTCAGTGGGAGAGTAGAGCGGTCATTTGTGCCATGGGATTTAAGGGTCCTCCTGCACGGTTGATTTTGACGCTTAAGGATGGACACGAGTTTCGACTGGCACCGGTAATTGCTGCAGCCATATTGTGTGCGCTTGAAGAAGCCTCAGCATGGAAAGCTCGTGACGGTACCTCTCGCTTTGATAGTTCAAAAATTGATGGCGTTTCCTTTATTCCAGCAACTGCAGAAGCGTACGCGCGTAGAGGCTTTGATCATATGGAACTTGTAGCTCAATCGTTTTGCCAGCTTACAGGCTTACCTTTGTATGACGTGCTTATACGTCCTCATGCAAAGGACCAAAGAACACTCTCATCCGCTCAAAGGCAAATAAATTTGAAAGGGAGTATTGCTTGTACTGCGCCGGTCAATCAATCAAATATTTTACTTTTAGATGATGTTGTAACTACGGGAGCATCAATTAGAGAAGCCACTAGAGTACTTTGTGCCGCAGGCGTGCATTCTGTAACCGTAGGCGCATTAGCTCGCGTATGGTGAGTTACCTATGGTTGCAAACGGCTATACTTGATAAGTCTTTTCAGGTCTGTGGTTGCGAAGTTCTCTGTGAGCTTTTAGTCCATGACAGACGAGGTCAAAGGGATCCACGTAAGTTTGCGTGTGCGCACGTAAACGATCATGGCTCGTCCTAGAAGTAAGCCATACCGCCTGTTATATCAAAGAGACAAAGGGTCTCGCAGGCGAGAGAACTACTAGTGGAGCTGCTACGGTAGCAAAGCAAACGTTCCAGTATGCGAGTGTGGGGTCAAATACCAGGTCAGCTGAAAAGACGCCTGAATAGAAGAAGGAGTTCTGATGATGCGCGGTAAAAACTCTCTTAAGGTGTTACTTCTTATAGCACTTGCTGTTGTTTTAACAGGATGCTCCATTGGTCCTATCAACATTGATCTGGATAAATGGTTCCACGTCAAGTCAGTGCAAGAGGCAATCCAAGAGAAGCGAGAAGCCCGTCAGCAGAAGATTCCTGATTCCTCACTGCACACAGCTGGCACTTTGACCGTTGGTCTACGTACTCAGTCAGTAACAGCTCCAATGGTTGTAGCCTCAGAAGCTGGAACATTGCAGGGAATTGACGTTGAAATAGCTTCTGCAATTGCAGATCAGCTAGGCGTAGACGTTAAGTTTGTATCAGTTAACGGACCAGTAGATGGCCTACAAGCAGGCTGCGACATTGTCATGGATGTCAGAAGTGGTGAAGACTCAACAAGTACGCTCATTTCTGGTTATGCTGAGTATGCAACAGCTCTTTTCCATAAGGGTTCAGAGACAAACATTTCCGCTGATAGTTTGAGTGGAAAATCAGTTGGCGTTCAAACGGGTTCTTTGTCTGAGCGCGCAATGGGTCAGGTACTCACAGGCATGTCTGTTCAGGGTTTTTCTAACCTAAATGATGCTTTTGAAGCACTTGAAAATGGTTCCATCGATTATGTGGCCTGTGATGCATATGCTGGTGCTTATTTAGCAGCAAACAAAGATATTTCTATGGTTGGTGTAGTTGACGTTCCATCCACGATTGGTATTTCTGTAGCAACAAGTAACAAAGCTCTCGCTACACAAATTCAGCAAGCTCTTTCAGCTATTCAATCTAACGGTGTCGAGGGAGTTATTAGAAACAAGTGGATTGGCACCTTACCACACCTCTCAACTACCAATAAGATTTCCGGTCTCGTGGAAGTTTCTACGCAACCTACCAGCGCTGATTCAGCTACATCTTCCTCTGAGCAAAATTAATCGTACATAAAGAGAAATAGTCTCTAACCGTTTACCGCTCAATTCAACTTTTTATGGAATGATTGACCGACAAATGGGTATTGTTGTTATACAGACATCAGTTAGAAGATGTCTCGTGTATCCGATAGGAGGCTCCTATGGTGGACATCAAGATTTCGGGACGCAAGGTAAGCATTTCTGAGGCTTTGCACACACACGTAGATCAGAAAATCGGTGATGCTCTTAAAGTATTTGACATCACTCCTATGTCTTGCGATGTAGTTCTCAGAGTAGACAAAAACCCTTCAAATCCAGATAGAAAGACAGCTGAGGTTACGGTATTTGTTCGTAACAATGTTGTTCGTGTCACTGCTAGCTCTGATGATATGTATGTGGCTATTGATGAAGCAGCAGAAAAAGTCTCCAGACAGCTACGCAAGTACAAGACAAAAGTTGTTGAGCGCCGTCATCATGTAAAGTCTGAGCGCGGAGTTGCTCTTACACAAGAAGATCTTGCCAATCTCATTGAGATTCCAGCTGAAGATCTTGATGACCAGCTTGTTCGCGAGAAGTACATTGATCTTGAGCCCATGACAGAAGAGGAGGCGCTTGTCCAAACTGACCTTCTCGGCCATGATTTTTATGTCTTTGTTAATTCTTCTACTGGTTTGACTAATGTCATCTACCATCGTAAAAATGGTGGTTATGGAATTATCAAACCTAAGATTGAGGAACAGGATGTTCAATAAAAAAGATAAAGCCGAAGAAGAAATCAGCGAGGTTGCCTTTGAAGATCTTGAGCCTACTGAGCTTTCAGCTGCATATCATAAGCCCAGTAACGTTCGAATCATCATGGACTCCTGCGCAGACTTTGCTCCAGGAATTGCTGAACAGCTAGGTGTTGATATCATCCAGTTCCCTTATGTGGGACCAGATGGAGAGCACTATGATGACGGCTGGAAGAGCATCAGTGCACATGAGTTCTTTGAGGGCATGCGCAAAGACAAAAAGCTGCGCTACACCACCTCTGCAATTACTCCTGGTCATTACCTCGAGGTCTTTGAGCGTGCTGCAAAGCAGGGCACTCCAACGGTATATCTTTGCTTTACCTCTGCGCTTTCTTCATCCTACTATGCAGCTGAGCAAGCAGCAGATATGGTAAGAGAGAAATACCCAGACTTTGAGATTTACGTAGTCGACAATGGTGCACCTTCGTCCGCAGCTCAGCTTTTGGGTCTTGAAGCAGTACATCAGGCCAATAAGGGTCTCTCGGCAAAAGAGATTGCCGAGTGGGCACAAGATGCGCGTAACTATATTCATGGCTACTTAACACTTGAGACCTTGGATGCTCTTGCTGCGGGCGGTCGTATTCCTGCTGCTGCAGCAAATATTGGCGGCAAGCTTGATGTAAAGCCAGAGCTTACCTATGACTCAACAGGAGCTCTTACCGTCAAGACAGTGTGCAGAGGCCGCAAGAAGGCACTCAAGTCTCTTATCCAGGACTTTAGAGATAGTTATTCTCATGACACCTCGCTTCCTGTTGGCATTATTTCTGCAGACGCACAGAAGGACGCTAATTGGCTAGAGGCTCAGATTCGTAAAGAGAAGGGCTGCGAGGGACTTACCATTATTCATAGCCAGGTAGGACCAGTCATTGGTGCTCACGTTGGACCAGGCATGGTGGCTATTGTCTTCTGGGGAACTGACCGCCGCGAGAAGCTTTCGCTTTCTGACCGAATTGCTAACAGGGTTCGTAAATCTAATTAACGGGTACAAGGTATGGGGTCGCTCTTTGGAGCGACCCCAGTTTGTTTTATTTATTTCAGTCTGAAAGGACTCATACATGGCACTGAGCAAGAATGCAAAGGTTGCTTTTATTGGAACAGGCATTATGGGCGCTCCTATTGCGGAGCACCTTATTTCTGCTGGTTATGACGTTACTGTTTACAACAGAACACCAGAGAAAGCGCAAAAGCTTGTCTCGTTGGGCGCTCACGCTGCAGAGAGTGTGAAAGATGCTACAAAAGACGCTGATGTTGTCTTTACCATGGTTGGTTATCCAACTGACGTTGAAGATATTTACTTGGCAACAGATGGCCTTATTCGCGTTGCTAAGAAGGGCGCATACCTTATTAATCTGACCACTTCTTCATCTCAGCTTGCTCGTGATATTCACGATGCTGCCGAAATTGAGGGAAAGCATGCATTTGACTGTCCAGTTACGGGCGGCCAGAAGGGTGCTCAAGACGGTACTCTCACGCTGATTGTCGGCGCAACTGAGAACGACGTTGAGCCAGTACGCGCTCTTCTCGAGACCTTCTCTGCAAAGATTTTCTGCATGGGTGGTGCTGGTAAGGGTCAGACCGCAAAGCTTTGTAACCAGGTATCCCTTGCTTCCTGCATGATTGGCTATGCAGACGCAATGGCCTTGGCAGAGCAGGGTGGACTTGATGTTGAGCAGATGCTCGAGGTTGTCGCTAGTGGCATGGGTTCTTCTCGCGCACTTAAAGAGCTTGCTCCTAAGTCGCTTGAGGGAGACTTCCAACCAGGATTTTTGGCTGAGCACTTCCGCAAGGATATTGCGCTTGCACTTGCTCAGTCTGAGGACCTTGAGATTACGCTTCCTGGTGCAGAAACTGCGTTTACCCTCTATGACATGCTGTGCCAGATTGGTGGCGCTCGTAAGGGCACTCAGGCAATCTCACTGCTTTATGCTGATGAGGCTACGAGCACTGCAGCTGGTCTTGACTGGTCGCTCCTTGAGAGCCAGGAAGACGAGGGTGAGCATGAGTGCTGCTGTGGTCATGACCATGAAGATGGCAATCACGAGTGTGAGTGCCACGGCCATGGACATCATCATGACCACGAAGGTCACGAGCACGATCATGACGGCCACTGCTGCCACTAAGAGCTAGCCGCAAAGGAACCCAGGTTATGAGTGATATTTCTACTCCTCAGAGCTCTATTGCGGTTTTCATCGATTATGAAAATTTGGCACTAGGAACAGGTAAAAGAAAGAGAAACGGCCACCAAGAGCCAGGTCATCTTCCAGAGATGAAGCTCATTATGGAGAGGCTGGTTGATAAGGGCCGTATTACTGCTAAGCGCGCATACTGCGATTGGCAGCGCTTTCCAAATGCAATTACGCCCCTGCATGAGCTTGGCATTGAGCTCATTGAGATTCCCGATAGGGCTTACACTGGCAAGAACTCTGCCGATATTAGACTTGCGGTAGACGCTGTTGAGATGTGTCTGACTAAAGATCACATTGACACATTTGCTGTGCTTTCTGGTGACTCGGACTTCTCGCCACTTGTGGCAAAGCTTAAAGAGGCTGGTAAAACAGTTATTGGCGTTGGCATGAAGGAATCTACCAGCTCGCTTCTTGCTGAAGTTTGTGACGAGTTTATCTTCTACGAGGATATTTTGAGTTCTGGCAGAATTCCAGACTTTAAAGAGAAGGTACCTGTCGAGAAACACGACTGCTATCAGCTCTTATTTGAGACCATTGAGTCTTTGGAGCGCGAAAGCGAAACATTTATTTATGCGTCTCGTTTAAAGGAGACTATGCGAAGGAAGCGTCCGCAGTTTGCTGAGGCAACTTATGGATATCGTTCGTTTACTTCTCTTTTACGGGAAGCATCGAGCCTTGGATTTATTAAAATTCATGAGGATCAAAAAAGCGGCACCGTTGTCGTAGACGGATTTAGAGAATAAAGGGTGTTTTAGAGAGGATTTAGGTTTCATGGCAGAAAAGAAAGAAACTGCTCAGAAGCCAAAAAAGGCTTCAACTAAGGCAACCGCAAAAGCGGGCTCTACAAAGGCGCCAAAAGAAGAAAAGCAACCTGCTAAGAAGGCTACTAAAAAGCCAACTATGGCACAGATGAAAAAAGTGAATGCACTGGTCATTGCTTTATCTGATGCTAGTAGGCGCGCTCGTCAAGACGCATCTCATGAGCTTGCGGAGCTGGCCCATATTGCTCCTCTTGCCTTTGAAGAGCACATTGATTCTCTTATTGATGCACTGTATAGGCCAGAAGCACAGACTCGTTGGGAAGTGCTTGATGCGCTTGCCAATCTGAGCGCTCACTTTGGTGACCAGGTCTTTAAGGCATTTGATGCTGCTGAGGCTTCTCTGTTTGACGATGACTCAGCAACAGTGCGTCTCGCAGCATTTTTGTTCCTCTGTCAGTACGGAGCAACTTCTGCAAAGCATTCTGATGAGGCGTGGCCACTTTTGGATGAGGCGGTTCAGTGCTATCACGGAGATGCTGAGTACCATGACATGCTCCAGGGTCTTCTCGCCTTAGCACACGGAACTATTTCTAAGGACGTGAAGAAAGCACTGTCTCAGCGTATGAAGTTTGATGCAGAAAATGCCACTGGATACATCAAACAGTATTCGGAAGAGATTGTTGCAGCTACCAAGTAGTTTGTTTTGCATGTAAACGACTGTGTACAAATGGGGGAGTTTACTGGTTGTATGTTTTATGCATGCTAATAAGAGTAAACTACAGGTTTGTATTAGTGTACGCATAGTTGCATTGAGCGATGAAAGGCAAGGATATGCCATCTATTGATGTAAGAAAGAACTCAAAGATTTTTATCGGAGTTGGAGCAGTTGTACTGTTTGCTCTTGGTATCGTCATCGGTCGCTTCCTTTTGGGCGGCGGCGGAGCTACTGGTTCTTTGAACGGTCGCACTACACTTTCTGAGGGCGAGCTCAACACTCCTATTGCTTCTTATACCTATAACGGTCAGACCAAAGAAGTAACTGCTCGTGAGGTCATTGAGAATACTTCTGGTCTTGACGCAGCAAAGCAGTCTGACGGCACCTATGCTGTCCCACCAGCCGATAAGATCATTGGCTATGTTCGCAATGCTCTTGTTGTTGCTGAGGCTCAGAGCAAGGGTATTACCGTCACTGATGACGAGGTCAACAATTACATGCAGACCAACTTCAAGACTACTGATGTTAGCCAGGTTGCTTCTGCATACAAGCTCTCTGAAGATGTTGCAAAGAAGCTCATCCATGATGCTGTCATCATGAAGAAGTATCGTGATAGCGTTCTGACTACAACCCTTCCAGATGCTCCACAGGCACCAACTGCACCTGAGGACGGCAACTCTGAGACTACAAGCCAGGAGTACGCTCAGTACATCATTGGTCTTGCTGGTGATGAGTGGGATGCTAAGAACAACACTTGGGCTTCCCAGGATGGCGATTACTACAAGCAGCTCTCTGCTTACTCGATCTCCAACGATTCTGCTTCTTATGCAGCTGCTCAGACCGCTTATCAGGTTGCAATGAGCAAGTACTCTGCTGTTGCAAGCAAGGCATCTCAGGAGTGGTCGCAGAAGATTAACGAGATTCTTGGTAAGGCATCTATTGCTGTTTACTCTCTTGCTCTCTAGGATCTGAAAAGCAATGAAAGTTGCTATTAGCGCTTGTTTACTTGGCCTCCCCGTCAGATATGACGGAGGGGCCAAGCCTGTTTCTGCAGTACAAAAGCTGGCAGAAAAAGTAAACGTCACAAAGATCTGCCCCGAGACCTCCTCAGGTCTTCCTGTACCTCGTCCGCCCGCGGAACAGCGAGAAGGACGTGTTTGGCTCAAGGATGGCTCAGATGTAACGGAAGATTTTGAACGTGGATCTAAGATTGCTCTTAATGCCGTTACGTCTTCTGACATAACGCTCGCCGTTTTGAAGGCAAAGAGCCCGTCTTGTGGCGTGCATGAGATTTATGATGGTACGTACTCAGGAAAGCTTGTTTCTGGCGAGGGAACACTCACTCGTCACCTCTTAGAGGAGGGGATTTGCGTGGTTACCGAGAAAACCATTGAGAATGTAAGCCCATCTGTTGAGCATCCTGTTTCTCTTATTTTGGGAACCGGACTTGACCATCTTGCTGATTTGGTAAAGCCAGTCCGTCGTATTGATTATCGTGACATTCCAGGTTTCCCTGTTGACGCTTCTCCTATGGCAGGTCATAGCTTTGAGGCAACTATTGGTACTATCGACAGCGTACCTGTAGTTGTCTATCCTGGTCGCGTTCACCTCTATCAGGGCTATTCCGCCGCTGAGGTAACCTCTCTTGTTCAGCATGCGCATCATTTGGGCTGCAAAGATATTATCTTTGCGGGAGCAACAGGTGCTGTTTCTGGTAATGCAAAGACTGGCCTTGGCGTTATTACTGATCAGATCAACCTCACTGGAACCAATCCGCTTGCAGAGTGGGCGGGACTTCGTGATGTTGAGACCCCATTTGTTGATATGAATGATGCCTTCTCGCCATATCTAAGAACGCTTGCACGTGGCGTAGCAGATGACCTTAAGATTGAGCTCAGCGAGGGTGTTTTTGCTGGTCTTTTGGGACCAAACTTTGAGACTCCAGCAGAGGTTGCTATGCTTCGTAGCTTTGGCGTCTCATACGTTGGTGTTTCCACAGCTCTTGAGGTTATTATGGCCCGAGCACTTGATATGAACGTATTAGCTTTGACGCTTGCAGCAAATCCAGCTGGTGCTCACGGAACTACGCATAAGAGTGTTCAAGAGGCATCCGAGAAGTACGCAGATGATCTTGAGCGCCTTGTTCGTGGTGTTCTCGGGCTTCTTTAGTATTTCTGCTTGAATAATAGAGGGCTTCCCCGTATAGTTGTTAGCGCGCTTTTGCACGCCAGCATAGCTCAGTTGGTAGAGCACCGCTCTCGTAAAGCGGGGGTCATCAGTTCGATCCTGGTTGCTGGCACCACTAACTATTAATAGCCGCCTTGTGCGGCTATTTTTATGCCACGAGTGTCTATTTATTGCTTCTGTTAAGCAGTTTTCATTACGTACGAGTAAACTAGCGCTATACGATAGTTTGTACAAAATTAGTAAAGTTGTGTCTGATTGGATAATTATGACTTTTCCTGAACCTCCGTACTTCTTAAGTAATCGCGATTGGTATACAACGCCAGAAGATGAAGGTATCGATGATTTCTTTTTTGAAGATGGTCGTGGATATCACATTAAAGATGATGCTCCAGAAGAAGCAAAAAAGAGTTATGAAGAATTATATGACATGCTAGAAATCGATTTTTCTAGAGTTTTCTCCGACTTAGTCTCTACAACCAAAAACATGTGAAACAACTACACTGTGGTGGGTATAGACAAAGTAGTAGTAATTACTAACAAAGGAGTTTTCATGGCTACTCAGAATCTTGAGCTTTTCTATAAGCCAACCTGCCCATACTGCCACAAGGTTATGTCCTTCATGGAGCAGAACAACATCGAGCTTCCTATGCATGACATTGTTGCTGATGACGCAGCTCGCGAGCGCCTCATTGAGGTTGGCGGCAAGCGCCAGGTCCCATGTCTGTTCATTGACGGCAAGGCAATGTATGAGTCCGGCGACATCATCAACTACCTCTCCGAGGCCTTCCATGTTTCTGATTCAAACGATGATTCAGATGACGGCTCTGCAGCAGCTGCTTGCACTATCGGCGGCGCCTGCTCCTTCTAAGCTCATTGTCGAGAAGCCCCTCTAGCAGACGGGTTTCTCGCTATATGCATTAAAACCCCTCTGTTCCAACATGAACTGCCTCCCATTTCTTATGTCCAAGAAATGGGAGGCAGTTCGTTGTGCGGGTGATTATGATTCTGCAGCGTGTTAGCGTTGGCTTTTAGGCCTGGCGTACAAAATAGCGCAGCTTTGGTAGGTTCTGCTGAAGAATCGACATGTTCTTAATCAAGATAACCAGGAAGCTAGGTGGTTGCACCGCTTGATATACATTTCTATGCATAAACTTAACCTAATATGCTAGAAAATGAATATCGTCATATAAAAGATTTAACTATAGGTAAATTCCGCACCTACGGAACACACCTAAGTCGGATATTCTGCTCAGATGCGGGCATATTACACATCTAATGACGATAATCTGCACGTTTGAGGTATTTTCAGCGTCATGTATACGTCTTTTTAACAGATTATCCGACTTAGGTGTGTTTTGAACTGCCTCCCATTTCTCGTGTCCAAGAAATGGGAGGCAGTTCAATGGAGCAGAGGGATTTTACGTTTAAGCATCAATTGGTTTGCTAGTTTTTCATGCGTGCTACGGCGTATTCGCTGATGAGCAGCAAGAAGAGGATAAGGATGGATGAGAAGCTGCCAATAACTGCGCCGTTAAGGCCAGTAAAGCTGACCATCATCCAGATAATGGGGATGGATACAGCAAATGAAATAAGGTAAGCGCGCGTAACTGCCTTTTGAGCTCGCATGATGGTGATGAGCTGGTATAAAAAGTCGATCGCAGCACAAAGGCCGCCGGTGGCTACCATAATGCGTGCAAGTCCGCGATACTGCTCAAAATCAACGCCGTACAAGAAGCTGTTAAGAGGGATGCCAATAAACTCGACAAATGCTGCAGTACCTGCGGTGACTACGGCAATGGCTCCAAACAGAGCAAGTACCATGACGCCAAAGCGTTTCTTATTAGTGGGATTATGAATTGAGGTTTCTAGCAAACTAGCAAGTTTGAAGAGCTGTGGTCTGTAGATGAGCGTAGAGATCATCAAAATAGTGTGAGCGGGGAAATAGAGTGCGTTGAAGTACAGCTGGTTGCTGTAAGAGAGTGTGCCTTCCATGGCAAACTTTGGCAGCGAGTCAATAAGGTTGTAGAGGAAAAGTGCCAAAAAGAGAGGCCAGCACTGTACAAAGATATCTTTGATGTTTGCAAGCTTGAAGCGCACGCTTTTATCGGTCTCAAGAATGGCTAGGGGAGCAGAAACAAATACCAAGGTAACAAGGGCACAAATACCCATGCTCCAACTTGCCCATACAAGATTTCTGGTAACAAACAACACAACAGTAAAAAGAATAAAACTTGCGCCACACCTAAGCGCTTGACTGAGTCCTGCTAGATAGAGCTTGTCCTTTTGTTGCAAGCGGCCTTCGTAGACATCGGCCATACCGTCAACTGCCCTAAAGAGCAACGCTCCGGTACAGATAGAAAACATGGGCTCGGTGTAGCCTTTAAAGAAACACCAAATAAGGCCAACTGTCACCATGACAACAACAGTAGCTGCGCGTTGAATCTGGTAATCAGAAAAACTACGTTGTTCAGCTATGTCGGAAACTTGATACGTACGAACGCCGTATTGGGCAATAAATAACAAAAGCGTTGCCACAACAAATGCCATGGAGAAAAGTCCTGCTTGTTCAATGCCAACAAGCTGGGAGCAAACAACAGTTAAAAGCGGGAAAAGTGCACCCCAGGCACCTTGTCCAAGTGCATTGAAGAGATAATCCTGGGACGTTTGATGTGCCAAGTATTGCTCGTCTTGATTAGCAATATCGCCAGAGACCACGGCAGAGAGAAGCCTGGTCCACCATGTAACCACAATGCCAGGTTGACCCCCGTTTGTGCGCGAGTCATCAAGCTCATAGCGAGGTGTGCGAAGACGCTCTACCTGCTTATGTACGGAAGAATTGTTGTACGCAGTACGACTTTTCTTGAATGGATTGAGCATGTAAAACCTAAGATCTTCTTTAGCGCGGTCAGAAACTTTGATATATCAATTTTTATTTGTTATATCGATTGTAGTCCACGATGTACATTAGGTAACAGATTGACAAACAATCGTGCGAAGATTGTTACAAAAGGGTATGGTAGATTGTACGTATTCTGAGTCATGTGGGAAAGGATGAGCATGGCAGGCAATCCTCAAGATTCAAATCTAGAGTCCAGCAATGCTTCTTTTGACGAGAAACCCATCGATGGTGCAACAACTTCTGAAGTAGCTCAGTCGCTTCTTGAACGACGCGGGAATGAGATTGCTGCTGCTCGTACCCTTATTCAAGCGCTTAAAGCGCCAGCTCCTCTGCGCGATAACCTTACCTTCTTTTTGCGTTTGGTAAGAAAAGTGCTTGCTGAGTACAATCCAGATCTTCTTACTAGCTTTGACACGTTGTTGGTTGAGGCAATTAAAGCTGGACCAGATGATTTGTCTACAACTCGCGCACCTTTGCTGCTTGAGGCAATCAATGCGGTACTCAAAGTAGATTCAGAGAAGGAATCGCTTAACGCTTTCCTTCGCTTTGCTTCTACCATTGATAACTTGAGCATGGAAGACTCCGTACTTCTTATGCGTGCGTTTGTCACTTTCTTCCACTTGGCAAATCTTTGTGAAGAGAATTATCGCGTTACCAGCCTGCGTTCTCGTGAGGCTTCTGTTGATCCATCTTCTGCAGAAGATCCTATCAACGAGATAACTGTTGCATATAAGCAGCTTATTGACGAGTGCGGTGAAGAAGAGGCAAAAGCACGTCTTAATCGTCTTGAGTTCCACCCCGTCTTTACTGCGCACCCAACTGAGGCTCGTCGTAAAAACGTTGAGCGCCGAATCCGTACCATCTCAGAGCTTCTTGATGAACGTCAGAGGCTTGGTGGTCCTGCTCGTGTGGAAAACGAGCGTCGTATGCTGCAAGAGATTGACGGCCTATTCCGTACGTCTCCTATCGGTCATAAAAAGCCAACTCCTTTGGAGGAGGCAGATACTGTCCTCAACATTTTTGATACCACCCTTTTTGAGATGGTTCCTTCGGTATATCGACGCTTTGATAACTGGGTGCTGGGAGAAAACGCTGGTTGTGTGTCGCCTGTCTGCCCACCATTTTTCCGTCCAGGTAGCTGGATTGGCTCCGACCGCGACGGTAACCCTAATGTTACTGCTCTGGTTTCTCGCCAAGTTGCCGAGAAGTACCGTGTACACGTACTGCAGGCACTGGCTCGGGCTACCAAGGAAGTCAGTCGAGGTCTGACGCTTGATGGTATTTCTACTCCAGCTTCGCCTGCGCTTGTCAATCTTTGGGCACAGCAGGTAGAAATGAGCCAGGCCCTGACCTCTAGGGCTATTGATAAGGCTGGGTCTGAGTTGCACCGTGCGGCAATGCGCGTCATTTCTGGCCGACTCAGCGCCACCATTGAGCGCAATGCTGACCTGATGTATCAAAACGCTGAAGAGTTTATTGCTGATCTGCGTGTTATTCAGGATTCACTGGCTCAAGCAGGGGCTTTCCGTATTGCCTACGGTCCTGTTCAGAAACTTATCTGGCAGGCTCAAACTTTTGGCTTCCACTTGGTAGAGATGGAGTTCCGTCAGCACTCTTTGGTGCACAAGCGTGCGCTTGCAGATATTGAGACGCACCCATCAACTGCCGAGAAACCCGCCAAACTTGATGCTATGACGCAGGAGGTGCTAGACACCTTCCGCTCCATTGGATCAATTCAAAAGAAGAACGGCATTAATGCTGCTCGTCGCTATATTATTTCGTTTACGCAGTCTGCTCAGGATGTTGAGAATGTCTATAAGCTTGCACGTCTTGCGTTTGCAAATGAAGAGGATGTTCCTGTACTAGACGTTATTCCACTCTTTGAGCAAATTGAAGACCTTGAGAACGCCGTTGCCACACTTGACCAGGTAATTCAGCTTCCTGAGGTGCAGGCGCGTCTTGCTCAGACAGACCGCAAGCTTGAGGTTATGTTGGGCTATTCTGATTCCTCGAAGGATGAGGGACCAACTACGGCAACACTGGTACTTCATAAGACTCAGGCTGCTTTGGCAGAGTGGGCAGAGAAGAACTCCATTGACCTCATCTTGATGCATGGTCGTGGTGGCGCAGTTGGTCGCGGTGGTGGTCCTGCAAACCGTGCTGTTTTGTCTCAGCCTAAGGGATCAGTAAACGGTCGCTTTAAACTTACTGAGCAGGGAGAAGTTATCTTTGCTCGTTATGGAGATCCAACACTTGCTCGCCGTCACGTAGAGTCCGTTGCTGGAGCAACACTGCTTCAGATGGCACCTTCTATTGAACAGAAGAATACCCAGACAGACGTGAAGTTTGCTTCGCTCGCTTCTGAGCTTGATAAAGCGTCCAAGCAGCGTTTTTTGGAGCTCATTCACTCCGATGGCTTTGCTGAGTGGTTCTCGGTTGTTACCCCTCTGACAGAGATTGGTCTTCTCCCCATTGGTTCAAGACCTGCAAAACGTGGCCTGGGCGCCAAGTCTCTTGATGACTTGCGTGCTATCCCCTGGATTTTCTCCTGGTCACAGGCTCGTATCAACCTGGCTGCTTGGTACGGACTGGGCAGTGCCTGCGAGACAGTAGGGGATATTGAGCGTCTCCGTGAGGCATATAGAGAGTGGCCGCTGTTCACTACGTTTATCGACAACATTGAGATGTCAATCTCCAAAATTGATGCTCGTATTGCAAGACTTTATCTGGCTCTGGGTGATCGTCCTGAACTTTCAGAGATGGTTCTTTCCGAGATGTCGTTGACGCGCAAGTGGGTCCTTGCTATCACCGGTAACAAGTGGCCGTTGGAGAACCGTCGTGTGCTTGGTCCTGTTATCCGTCTGCGTCTGCCATTTGTTAATATTCTCTCGGTTACGCAGGTGCATGCCCTGTCTGAGCTTCGTATAAGGGATGACATGCTTACTCCAGAGGAACGTGCAAACATTACGTATTTGATTTTGTGCACCGTGTCTGGTGTTGCCGCAGGTCTGCAGAATACGGGCTGATGTTACACCGCTTGCCGTAAGCTTGAGCAAACAAATGTTTATGTTTACGTAAAACTAGGATTACCTGAAATAAAGTTGCAATATTTATAAGGCGAGAAACCACTGGTAGACAGAGTTTCTCGCCTTATTTTTACTTTAATTATTAAATGAAAGTTGAATTACCTTAACTTTTAGTTGATACTAATGAAGTAAAAGTTCGAAAGAGCAAACTTAGTTTGCCTACGTTATTTTGGGGGGATGCATGGATACAGAAAAGACCTCACAGGGTCCTGCAAATTCTGGTCCAGTTCTTCCTCTTGCCATGCTTGGTGAGGGAGAGACTGCGTTGATCGTAACGGTTAAGGGTGCTTCTGATCTTCGCCAGCACCTCTCAACACTTGGTTTTGTTGAGGGCGCCGAGGTAAAGGTTATTTCACGTGTCAACGGTGACGTTATTGTCAGCGTTAAGGGTGCACGACTTGGACTGAACCGTCAGATGTCGTCGCACATCATGGTTTCTCCGCTCTAAACACTTTGTTGTATTGCGCTGCTGGTAAAACCCGCGGCTTTTAATACGTGTTTCGATGAAAGGAAGGTTATGGCAACTCTGAAAGAAGTTAAGGTGGGGGAGAGTTGCACGGTTGCTGCGCTAAAGGGTGTAGGCGCCGTGAAACGTCGCATCATGGACATGGGCCTTACTAAGGGTACTGAGGTTCACGTCAAAAAGGTAGCACCACTGGGAGACCCAATTGAGCTCACAGTTCGTGGCTACGAGCTTTCTATCCGCAAGGATGAAGCTGCAAGCATTGAAGTAGTAGACGTTCACAAGGTAGAGGAAGCCTAATGGCACAAAAGACTATTATTGGTCTTGCAGGTAATCCAAACTGCGGTAAGACCACCCTATTCAATGAGCTTACGGGCTCAAACGGTTACGTCGGCAACTGGCCTGGCGTTACCGTCGAGAAGAAGCAGGCAAACTGGCGAGCTGATAAGGACGTCACCTTTGTCGACCTTCCTGGTATTTATTCTCTGTCTCCTTATTCACCTGAGGAGCAGGTATCACGTGACTATCTCATTAACGAGCGCCCTGATACTATCATTGACCTTCTCGATGTTACTAACCTAGAGCGTAACCTCTATCTGACTACTCAGATTCTTGAGGCTGGTCGTCCAGTTGTCCTTGGTCTTAACATGGTTGACCTGCTCAAGGAGTCTGGTGACGTCATTGATGTCAAGGAGCTTTCTAAGCAGCTTGGCGTTGAGGTTGTTGAGGTCTCCGCACTTCGTAACAAGAACATTGATACTCTGGTAAAGACGGCAATTAAGGCTGGCCAGGAGGGAACTCCTGCTGAGGGTGTTAAGTGCTTTACCCCAGAGGTTGAAGAGGCTCTTGGCAAGATTGCTGCTGCAATCGAGGGCCTTGCTCCAGCATCTCTTTCTCGTTGGTATTCAATTAAGGTCTTTGAGCGCGATGCAGCTGCAATTACCCCTCTTAATCTTTCTGCCGAGAAGACCGCAGAAATTGAGAAGATTATTTCTGCAGTTGAGAAATCTCGTGATGACGACGCTGAGTCCATCATCACGTCTGACCGTTATGAGTGGATTGCTGGCGTAATGGCAGCTTGTGTCAAAAAGGCACCTAAGAAGCTGTCTACTTCCGAGAAGATTGACCGTGTTGTCACTAACCGTATTCTCGGTCTTCCTATTTTTGTTATTGTTATGTCCCTGGTGTACTTTATCTCTATTTCTACTGTTGGCATCAATGCTACTAACTGGGTCAATGATAATCTGTTTGACAAAGGTTTTCACGTATTAGGCATCGGAGATGCAGAGTATAGTCAGGCAAAAGATGATTTTGATTCGCATCACTATGGTGACCAGATCGACGCTTATCTCAACGCAGCTGACGAGGCTGGCATTGATACTACTGAGGTGCGTGCTGCAATTTCCGCAAAACAGTGGGATTCTGACGCTATTACTAATTTTGAGAACGAAGCTTCTAAAAAGAGCGTCGTTGCTCTGAGCGCACCAGTTCATGATGAGGATGGCAACTTCGTTGATACTGACGACAATCCTCTTCAGCTTGACGCAAACGGCAACCCAATTCTTGCTGAAGGTCAAGAACTTCAGACTCTGGGCGGCGTAACTGCTGCGGGCTTCAAGACCGCTGTTGAAGGCGCTGCTACTGAGCCAGAGGCATCTGAGTACGGCATGTATGTCCCTGGTATTCCTACGCTTGCTCGCGGCGCTCTTGAGGGTGCTGGCGCAAGCCCCGTCATCACCAGTCTTGTAGTTGACGGTATTATCGGCGGCGTAGGTGCTGTTCTTGGCTTTATTCCACAGATGTTTGTCTTGTTTGTTATGTTGTGTTTCTTGGAAGACTGCGGATATATGAGCCGCGTTGCTTTTGTTATGGACCGTGTCTTCCGTCGTTTTGGTCTATCAGGTAAGTCTTTTATTCCACTTCTTATCTCCTCTGGTTGTGGTGTTCCTGGCGTTCTTTCTACTCGTACTATTGAAAATGAGAAAGATCGTCGCATGACGATTATGCTTACCACTATGATTCCATGTTCGGCAAAACAGCCTATTATTGCCTTGATTATGGGTGTTCTTATTGGAGGAACTACTGCTTGGTGGATTGCCCCAGCCTTTTATTTCTTGGGTGTGGCTATGATTGTTATTTCTGCAATCATGCTAAAGAAGACTAAGGCTTTTGAGGGAGAGCCAGCACCATTTGTCATGGAACTTCCTGATTATCACATGCCTTCTCTTAAGTCTTGGGCAATGCATGTTTGGGAGCGTATTTCTGCGTATATTATTAAAGCTGGTACCATTATTTTTGCTGCAGCAATTGGAATTTGGGTTTTATCCAATTTTGGCTGGGCTAACTGGGACGGCGCAAATGGAGTATTCGGCTATCTCCCAGGTATTCAGGGTGCTCCTGATAATGTTATGGACTTTTCTTTGCTTGCTGCTATTGGCGGTTCTATTGGATTTATCTTCTCTCCACTTGGATTTGGAAATTGGCAGGCAACTGTAGCTTCTATTTCTGCTTTGATTGCAAAAGAGAATCTTGTTTCCACCTTTGGCGTTCTTTATGGCCTTGGCGATGCAAGTGAGAAGTCTGTCACTATGTGGTCTGGCTTTGCTGGTATGTTCACCGATGCTGGTGGCATTCTTCACGTTGGTGCAATGTGCGCATTTGTTGCATTCAATATGCTTGACGCACCTTGCTTCGCTGCAGTAGGTTCTATTCGTCGACAAATGAACGACTCTAAGTGGTTCTGGTTTGCTATTGGCTATCAGTGCGTATTTGCATGGATTGTTGGCCTGATGATCAATCAGTTCTGGGAGTTCTTTGTCCTTGGTTCCTTTGGTGTGTGGACTGTTATTGCCTTCATCTTCTTGGCGGCAATTCTCTTCCAGCTCTTCCGTCCAGCTCCAAAGTGGGATAAGAAGGACGATAAGATCCTAACCAACCTTACCGAGGTTGCAAAGGCATAAGCTACTACTAGCTGAGTATGCTGACCTGATCCCCCGCACCAATTCGGTGCGGGGGATTTTGTTATGTTTATCTCGGACTTTCTTGATATAAGATAAAAATCCATAGATATGTAAACTTAGTCTAACTTTTTGTAGAGTTTACGAAATTAGATAAAAAAACTGAAAAGATTCTTGTAAGTTTCCCTCGGTTAACTTACTATCTTTTTAAGCAATTTACTTGCTTGCTTTATTCAGGTTCCCGTAGCTCGGAGAAAGACCCTCTCCCTTTCTTGCGAGCGTAGAACACGAGCCGCTGACTCTGGGTGTCAGCGGCTCGCCCCTTTTTTTAGGATGTATTTACTTGCTTTTAGTGCAAGTCTCTGTCTTCTTCATGTTCAGAAAGATCGCTTGTATCGCGGTCCAAAAGAACCGAGACGTTCATGTCAGGGTAAGCTGCTTCTACTTCATGAATAATATCGTGAACAATTTGTTTGCCGTCATAACCAAACTCGATAACAGTGTCAAATGCCATAAATTGATTTTCAATGTCAGCAATAAAACCATGAACTTGAAGAACACCTTCATGAGCTAAAGCCATTTCAGTTACTTCAGTACGCATTTTTATAATGCGATTATCGGTGGTGTTTCTCGCATAAATACCAATAGCTGAAATGATTATTTTGCCTGATGTCTGCTTGTAAATCTCTGTACTCAGACGCCTAGTCATCGTATCAATCTCAAGAGCTGAAGTGGTATCAAGAACCTCAGTGTGGAATGAGCCAACAAATTTATCTGGGCCATAGCTGTGGATAATAAGGTCGTAGACGCCTTCTGCGTCTGGATCCTCTTTCACAATGTTGTAAATAAGTGTTGAAAGAGCAGCGTCAGGACGCATGCCAATAATTTCTTTGATAGATCCCTGTAACAGCTCAATTGAAGCTTTAATGATAAACACAGAGATAATAACGCCTACATATGCTTCAAGGCTAATTTTTGTAAAGATAAAGATAAGTGCAGCTGTTAAAACAGAAGTGGAGAGTGTGGCGTCAAAAAGTGCATCTGAACCCGATGCAATAAGGGTGTCGGAGTTTACGCGATTGCCTACAGAGCGGACGTAGTGACCCAAAATAATCTTTACGAGAACAGCTACTGCAATGATGACTAAAGACAGGGGACTATAGTCTGGAGTAACAGGATCCATGATGTCTTGGATAGATTTAATAAGTGAAGAAATACCTGCATACATAATGATTGCAGCAATTACTGTTGTAGTGATGTATTCGATGCGTCCGTGACCAAAAGGATGCTCGCGATCAGCTTTTTTGTTAGAGAGTTTGGTTCCAACAATGGTGATGATTGATGAAATTGCATCGGAGAGATTGTTCACCGCATCAAGAGTAACGGCAATTGAGTTAGATAAAATGCCTACAGCTGCTTTGAATGCCGCAAGTGCAACATTGGCTGTAATGCCAATAGCGCTGGTACGTACTATGGCAGTTTCGCGCTCAGAAGAGGTTATAGTTACCTGCGATTGGGTCATAATAAATCTAGCTTTCTGTAACGTTAGAAAGAACCTTTAAAAGCAATCGTTTAAGCTCAGCGCTTTCTTCGGGCAAGAGATTAACGCATGAGCCAATCTGATGTGGGACCACTTGAATTTCTCGCCTAAGGTCTTTGCCTTTTTGGGTAAGAGAAACAATTAGCTGACGTCCGTCTTTGTTTGTTTTTTGACGCAGTACAAGGCTCTTCTCCTCAAGCTTTTTGAGAAGTGGAGTCAAGGTGCCTGAATCAAGAAATAAAAGCTCACCTAAGGTTTTGACATCCAAGGATTCATGCTCCCAAAGCGCCATCATGGCAATGTATTGTGTATACGTTAAATTAAAGGGCTTAAGTAGCGGAGTATACCTTCGTACCACTTCTTTTGAGGCGCTGTAGAGCGGGAAGCAGAGCTGATTTTTGAGGAGAAGCTCGGGGATATCGGGGGAGTTGTCGAGTGTAGAAGAGCCGCTAGCAAAAGTGCTAGCGGCTGCAACGGGCTGTATTTCTTTTTGAGAAGAACTCATGAGCAGACCGGTCCTCTCGCCTTACGCAAGTAGGCTTTTAATTGCAGACTCAACTTCTGCCATATCGGTGGTTGGCTCAAAGCGTGCAACAACGTTTCCCTGGCGGTCTACAAGGAATTTAGTGAAGTTCCACATGATATAAGCCTTGTCACCAAACTTCTTGTTGTTTGCCTTTGCAAATTTATCTAGCGCAAGGGCTTTGATGCCCTTACCAAAGCCTTGGAAGGGGAAAGCTGTTGCAAGACGCACAAAGAGAGGATTTGCAGTCTCTCCGTTAACGTCGCCCTTCTTGAACTGTGGAAAATTGGTGCCAAATTTCATAGTGCAGAACTGGTGAATCTCTTCATCGGACTCTGGGGCTTGGTCTGCAAACTGATTGCAAGGGAAGTCTAAAATCTCAAAGCCTTGATCTTTATAAGCAGCGTAAATGCGCTCAAGATCCTCATACTGTGGGGTAAAACCACAGCCAGTTGCAGTATTAACAATAAGAAGGACCTTTCCATCAAAAGAGGAGAGGGAAGTGAGGGAGCCGTCACGCTCTTCTACGGAGAGGTCATAAATGTTGGTGTTTGCCATGATGTTCCTTTCAACGAGCCACGGATAGTCCGAAGCGTTAGATGGCTTTGTGTATTGGGTAGTGTACCCCGTTTGGATTAGCTTAACACAAATAAATTGTGTACAATTTAAATTTCATAGTATGAGCACAGAGGAGGTGTTATGTTTCATTAATTTGTTAATCCAAATGAACATGATATCAAATATTTAAGTAACGCCTTAGAGCAGCTTCTTCACAAAATTTATATGTACACCATGGCTAACCATAGGAAACGTTTTCGCAGGTAAGAAATTACTTGTGTACAATTGTTTCATTAGGATAACCAATTAGTAATGATTTTCACTTGTTTTCTCGTCAAAAAACCCGTATCTTCAATATGTCATTAACCGATTAATTTGCAAAAAGCAGATGGGGGATTTTTATGAAACTGAACAATTGGTGTCTCGCAGCCGGTGGCGCTGCACTTGCTGGCGTTGTTGCTGGTCTTGCTTCTAACGGCACTCTTCACAAGGCAGCTGTCAAGGCAACTGCATGTGGTCTTCGCGTAACTGACCGCGTTTCCGCAGAGACTCAGAATGTTGTTGACGAGGCTAACGACGTTGTCGCAGAGGCTCGCCGTGAGTCCAAGATTGACGCTGCAGTTCGCGCTCGCCTTGCTGAACTCGAGGAGGGTATCCGCGCTGAGGTTACCAAGCAGGTCGACGCAGAGGGCGCACAGGCATAATTCATGCGCTTTACAATTACTAATGAAATCTCAGGTCGCATTCGTGCAAAATGCGACCTGGGTCATATTGATGAGGCTGAAGCCCGTGGTATTTCTTATGAGCTGATGCGTGTTGACGGAGTTCGTCACGCTGAAGTTCACATGGCAAACGGTTCTCTCTTGCTAAGGTTTGACCCTCTCAAGAGAGATCAGGTACTTGCGGCTGTTGGCGCTTTTGATGTCTTGAACTTGCCACGAGAAGAAGAGGCAGGTCTTGAGGACTTCTGTAGCTCAATTGAGATGGCTCTTGAGAACAATCGCTTCCAGATGGAGGTTGTGACCACATTCGCACGCCGCTGGATTATACGTTTTTTGCCACTGCCTGCAGTTGCTAACTACACCTATGTCATTCTCCGTGCAATTCCATTTGTCGTAGAAGGCGTTAAGCGCCTTCTCAAGAAAGAACTTACTGTTGAGGTTTTGGATGCAACTGCAATTACCACTTCTATTCTGAGGAATGAGTGGGCAGATGCTTCTACCGTCATGTTCTTGCTTGAGCTGTCTGCTGCTATGGAGAACCACGTGGCAAGCCGAGCACGTCTTGCACTTCGTGATGGCCTAATCACTCGTTCTGAGAACGTCTGGGCTCGTATTGACGGCAAGGACGTTATGATTGCCCTTTCTGAGGTTGAGAAGGGTATGATTTTGCACCAGCGCGCTGGTGGCGTTCTTCCTGTTGACGGCAAAGTTGTTGAAGGCATTGGCCAGATGAACGAGGCCGCCATGACAGGTGAGTCTCGCCTTGTTACCAAAGAGCCTGGTTCAACCGTTTACGCAGGCACCGCTCTTGAAGATGGTGACCTTATGGTAAGCGTCACTGCTCCTCCAGGAATGTCTCGTATCGACAATATTGTTGATATGGTTGAGCAGTCTGCTGAGCTTAAGGCTGGCGCACAGTCTAAGGCAGAGCGCCTTTCTGATGCATTGGTTCCTTACAGCTTCCTTGCCTTCTTTGGTATTTGGGGCATTACCCGAAACATCACTAAGGCTATGACCGTTCTTATGGTTGACTATTCCTGCGCCATTAAGCTTTCCACTCCTGTTGCAGTGGGTAGCGCAATGGATGAGGCAGCTAAGTTTGGCATGACGGTTAAGGGCGGAAAATACCTCGAGAAGATCGCTGCTGCTGATCTTATCGTCTTTGATAAGACCGGTACGCTGACAAAGGCAGTTCCACATGTTGAGTGCATTGTCAGCTTCTGTGGTCGCACCGAGGACCAGCTTCTGCGTCTTGCTGCATGTATTGAGGAGCACTTCCCACACAGCATGGCTCGAGCAATTGTGAACGAGGCAAAGGTACGTGGCCTCAAGCACAATGACGAGTTCCACGCAGAGGTTAAGTATGTTGTTGCTCACGGTATTCGTACCAAGGTTAACGACAAAGAGGTCTGCATTGGCTCAGCTCACTTCATTTTTGATGACGAGAAGACCCCAATGCCCGAGGGAATTCAAGACGACCTTGCACAGATTGCTCCAACCTCGTCCATTATCTTTATGTCCGAGGATTCAAAACTTATTGCAGCAATTTGTATTACCGATCCTGTAAGGGAAGATGCAGCAGCAACTATTACGCAGCTCCGTGCTCTTGGTGTTAAGCGTATGGTTATGTTGACTGGCGACTCAGAAAACGTTGCAGCAAGTGTTGCTAAGAAGCTTGGTCTTGATGACTATGTGGCACAGATTCTCCCAGAGGATAAGTGTGAGTATGTTAAGAAGTTCCAGCAGGAGGGCTACACCGTTGCAATGGTAGGCGATGGTATTAACGATTCACCTGCACTAGCCGTATCTGATGTTTCACTGGCTCTGTCTGATGCAACTGATATTGCTCGCGCAGTTGCGGATATTTCGATTAAGAATGATTCGCTTGAATCGCTGGTAATCATGCGTCTTTTAGGCCAGCAGGTAATGAAGAGGATTCACGCCGACTATCGTACGATTGTTGCGCTGAACAGCTCTTTCATTGCTGCAGGCGTTGCAGGTCTTATTACCGTAAGTGCTGCTGCATATATGCACAATCTTCTGACACTTATGGTAACGCTTGCAAACACAAGGTCGCTGCTTACTACTGCAGCTCATAACCCTAATGTTCCTTCTGAGGTAAAGATGCTCTTGACTGAAGGACAGATTGCTTAGAACGCACTTGTGCGTCAACAAAGTGTTTTTAGATCGCGTTAGAGCTCTCGTTTCTTATTCGTAAGAGGCGAGAGCTTTTTTCTGTCAAAAAGTAAAAATATTTTGAGTTTTCTCTTGCATTTAGTTAGCTAAGGCTTACACTTTAAATAGTTAGAAGAGGTTAACTTGTTAAGGTTTTTATATAACAGGAGCTAGTTCTAACAAAATTGCTTTATCAGCCCGGAACCTTTCCCCTCTCCAAGGGTCCGGAATCCAGGCGCCGTCGGCTCCCTTTTAGTCGACGGCGCATTTTTAAGAAGGGAGCAAGTACGATATGGATTGTCTTACTTCTTTTGAGAATTCATCGCTCCTAGACGTTCCTTCTCCCTATACCTATTCCGCTGATAAAAAGCCTGTTATCAATGAGAGGGCGAGAGCGTATACTCCCGAACTCTGTCACGATTTTGCAACAACATTTGTTCGCTGTGCTGCTGGTGTTATTGCTCATGTTAAGCCGGCTGCGCTCTTTTCATTTGCTTCTCATAAGTCTTGTAGCTCTTGTGCAAGCCTCGTCTGCACTGATCCAACGTTGAGGTCATTTCTCTGCAACGCTACTCACGAGCTCTCACTGTTTGGGGTAACGCTCCTTGCTACCTCTGCTATTTCTGGCGGAAAGGTGACGTTTGTTGCCTATAGACCTGAGCTTGTTGAGGATATTCTCGCCAAACCAGAGCACTGTGAGTTTCTGGCTGCCTTTGGTCATTCCACTGAGTCAGTGCAGGTGTTGATGAAGAGCATGCGTTCAAGAATTTTTGCTTTTCATGCAAGAAAAGCCGCGTTTCCGCACGAGATTGGTCTGGTACTGGGCTATCCGCTTGCTGATGTTCAGGGCTTTATGAATGGACAGTCTGAGCTTTTTACTGGTGCTTGGAAAGTCTATGACAACACGGAAGAAACTCGCCTTCGTCTCGAGAGACTTAAAGATGCAGAAGACCAGTGCAAGCATCGTTTTTATCAAGGGGAATCTTTAGCGCAGATTCTCTCATCGTATGGCAATACCAAGAAATGCCAGGTTGCATAAGGGGTGTGCTTGGATTTCTTGTTGAGGTATTGAAAGTAATGTGTAGTTTTCCAGGGGGAACCTGGACACAGAAGGAGGAAATGTATGAGTAAAGTAGCAGTTGTGTATTGGTCCATGACGGGCAATACTGAGGCAATGGCAAAAGAGCTTGCAAGTGCAGCAGATACCGAGGCTATTGAGTCTTCTGAGTTCTCTGCAGATATGTGCGATCAGTACGATGCATTTGCTTTTGGTTGCCCTGCTATGGGTGACGAGGAGCTTGATCCTGATTTTGAGGAGCTCTTCAACGATTGCGCTGGCAAGCTTGGTCAGAAGCCAACCGCTCTCTTTGGTTCTTACGACTGGGGAACCGGCGACTGGATGGAGACTTGGAAGCAAAATGCTGAAGCAGAGGGTGTCAACGTTGTTGAGACTTTTATCTGCAACCTTGAGCCAGATGACGATGCTCTTGAGGCTCTTCGCGGCCTTGGCGCAAAGCTTTCTGCTTAAACTGCATTACGATTTTTTACTGTTGCTGTTAAATTTTGCGAGAAAAACATCATTTTTTGAATAATCTATAAAATGGTGGGTAGTAAAACAGCAACAGAAAGGAAGTTTGTATGTCACCAATCAATATTATTGTTATTCTTGCTGTTGTAGCGCTTTGCGGTTTTGCGGTTTATCGTGTTTACGGAATTGCTGCAGGTAAAAAAGGCTGCTGCTCTGATGAGGGAACAGGCGTTACTACCTGTAACACAGAGCAGGTTTCTGCTGCAGATGGTCCAGAAGACAAAGATGAATCTCATTATCCTTATGTTCAAACATTTGAGATTGGTGGTATGACTTGCCAGAACTGCGTCAATCATGTGACTCGAGCTCTCGATAGTATTGAGGGAACATGGGCGCAGGTTACTCTAGCTGGTGGTCAGGCACGTATCCTCAGCAAAAATCCGATTGATGTCGATGCGTACCGAGCTGCCGTAGAGAAAGAAGGCTACCGTCTTCGTGCGTAAGCACAACAAGATCTTCTCGCAAGAAACAAACTTTGAAGAAATTTTGTAAAACTTGCGTAATAGCTGTGCAAAGTAGCGCTCTTTGGCTTGTTTAATCAGCCGAAGAGCGCTATCCTATTGCCCGTATGGCGTCAAGCTATGCACTGTATCTGTTGGCCCCCGAGAGCATGTAAGTTTCCGAGTAGAGAAGCCCACGTATTGGCACTCTGGCAGCAACCATGTTGACCGGGGCCCCGTTTTGGAAGGGGTCCACCTTTGAGTGAGATTCAGAACTCGTCCATCTTCTCTTTGGATGAAATTTCCGATGAGGAAATGAACAGCCTGATCGACGGCACTGTTACCGATTTTGATGAGGGAGATCTTGTCAACGGCACCGTCGTCAAGATTGAGCGCGATGAGGTCCTCGTAGACATTGGCTACAAGTCTGAGGGCGTTATTCCTGCTCGTGAGCTTTCTATTCGTAAAGACGTTAACCCTGCAGAGGTCATCTCCCTGGGTGAGGACGTCGAGGCTCTTGTTCTCCAGAAAGAGGACAAAGAGGGTCGTCTGGTTCTCTCCAAGAAGCGTGCTGAGTACGAGCGTGCTTGGAAGGCAGTTGAGGATAAGTTCAACGCTGGTGAGACCGTTGAGGGCGAGGTTATCGAGGTTGTTAAGGGCGGCCTGATTCTTGACATTGGCCTCCGTGGCTTCCTGCCTGCATCCCTTGTTGACCTCCGTCGTGTCAAGGATCTTGGTGCATTCATGGGCACTCGTATTGAGGCTCGTGTTATCGAGATGGATCGCAACCGCAACAACGTTGTTCTTTCTCGCCGTATTGTTCTTGAGGAGGCTCGTAAGGCAGAGCGTCAGGACATCCTGGGCAAGCTCCAGGTTGGCATGAAGCTCAAGGGTACTGTTTCCTCCATCGTTGAGTTTGGTGCATTTGTTGACCTTGGCGGCATTGACGGCCTGGTTCACATTTCCGAGCTTTCTTGGAACCACGTTAACCACCCATCTGAGGTTGTTAAGGTTGGCCAGGAGGTTGAGGTTCAGGTTCTCGACGTTGACCTTAACCGTGAGCGTATCTCCCTTGGTCTTAAGCAGACTTCCGAGGATCCATGGCGTGTACTTGTTTCCAAGTACCCAGTTGACGCTATCATCGAGGGCACTGTCACCAAGCTTGTTACCTTTGGTGCATTTGTTGACCTTGGCAACGGCGTTGAGGGCCTCGTCCACATCTCCGAGATGGCTAAGCAGCACGTCACCGCTCCATCTCAAGTCTGCAAGGTTGGCGACGTTGTACAGGTAAAGGTCATGGAGATTGATCTTGACCGCCGTCGCATCTCCCTGTCTATGAAGGCAGCTGCAGAGACCCTTGGTATTGATATTGAGGTCACTCCACTTCCAGAGGAGGAGCGTGCAGCAGCAGAGGCAGCAGCAGCTGAGGCTGAGGCTGATCTTGAGGCTCACCTTGTTGAGTCTGAGGCTAACGCACAGGCAACTGAAGAGGCTGCAGAGTAGAGTACTTTGCGTATCTAGAGATTTGTCAAGAGACGTCATCGAAAGATGACGTCTCTTTTTATGTAAGTAACAAATATCTCCATTCCTTCAACAGGGTGTTAATGCGAAAATATAACGCTAAGTTTTTATTCTGAGGAGGAATACGCCTATGACATCAAAGATGCAGGGCCGCAGTTTTCTTGCTGTTATGTTTGCATTTTTGGCAGCTTTAATCTTTATGCCAAATATTGCATACGCTGCAAGTAACAATTCGTTCTATAACGGCACTACTACTAACGTGTCTCCTTCTGTGAGTGCGGATGGTCTTATCGAGCGTTCTATTTACTTTACAGATGCTTCTGGCCAGACATCTAACTACGCTTATAAGGATAATGACACTACCCAGATGAACCGCTCCATTGTAGATATTGATAAGTATCAGAATCTGCAGGCAGTGGTAAAGATTACCAACATCTCTTCATCTCCAGTTTCTGTAAACGAGGTTATGCAGCTGCCACTTACTTACTATGTCAGCTCAAGCCCTAATCCTGATTTGCGTGCAACTGGATTTACCTTCTCGTCAACTAATACAGCAACTGCAATTAACCTGAACATTAGTGGACTGAACGGTGGTTCTGGCTCTCAGCCTGCAGCTAATGCTTATGCTGCATACCAGGCAGCTGGTCAGGACAATGCTGAGATGCGTTCCATTTCCATTTCTGGTACCCTGGCTGCAGGTGAGACCATTACACTTACCGTTCCTTTGACGCTTACCAATGGTTCTACTCTTAATCTGTATGGCACCAACTATGTAGGTCTTACTCAATACCTGCTTGATCACAGAACCTCTTACGGAAACCCTCGTGTTTCAGTTAGGTTTGCAAGGCAGGTCTTGGAAGAGGGAACAAACAATTCCATTCTTAGCAGCAATAAGAAATATCTTGGCGTAATTATTAGGCCTGACGGTAGCTATTACACTATCCCACAGGACGAGTGGAATTACATGCCAACTATTTCTGCAAGTGATATTCACGTTGACAATATCCTGTATGAAGATCGCCACAGCGCAACGGAGAACGATGCTCTGTATACCGGCGGTGCATACTATATTGATTTGACCAATATTAAGAATGCCATGAGGGATTATGGCTATTCAGTTCACACTGGAAATTCCAATAGGGGACTGTACCTTAATCTTCCTGGCTGGCAGCTTGCTGTTGATAATGACCTTACTGATGATGTGTATCAGGAGTATTCGTACACTTCTCTTTCTAGCGGCAACCTTGTCATCAATGCTTCTGAGAATTCAACTGACGAGCTTGATCTTAATAACGGCGTTATTTCTCCTCTTTATACAGAGCTCAGGCAGGTAGTTACGGCACACGACAGCACTATTACCGCTAACCAGGATTCTTGGTCCATTCTTGATAACCTTGATGCTATGGTTGATCACAGTGCTGGTCAGGTTACCCCTGCTGCTGGTTCTGCCGATGCTCGCGTTAAGGTTGTTGATCAGAGTGGTGCAGTTGTACTTGATACAGCAACCATGGATGCAGCAACTGTTGCTCAAAAGGCAGAAGAGATTTCTAAGACTCCTGGTGCATACTCCGTTACGTATTACTATTACTTTAACGGTAATGCTGCAGCTGCAGGTAATGACTATGAGGCGGCAAAGACAGTTACCCTAACTGTTAAGTCTGATACTCCAGCTCCAACACCAACGCCAGCTCCAGAAGAGCCTTCCAATCCTGCTTCTCCAGTAAAAGAGAAGAAGGCAAAGAAGAAGAAAGCGCAGCTTCCAAATACGGGTGAAGAGCTTATGGTAATGCCTCTTATGGTTTTGGGTGTATCTGCTTTGACAGCCGCCGGACTTATGAAGCGTAAGCACTAAGACAGAGCGTTCTTCTCGTTACATGAATTTGTATTGGCAGGTATCTCTTTGGTACCTGCCAATATTTTTATGGACATAGTGGACAACTGTCCAAAAATGCTTAGTCAATATTTATCTTTGTATATAGGTAAATCCTATATGATTTAACAAAAAGTGCAGGTAAATAGATTTTGCTGTTATCGTCGCAATTTAATGTTTCATGTCTATTTCATCCTAGGTATATATAGGTAAATGCTGATAATTGTTATGTATAGTTATCTAACCCCAGCAGGGTTGTCTTATAAATCGTTTTAATAAGAAAGAAGGGTTAACATGCTGGAGAACTCACTCAGCCGTCGTAATTTTTTGAAGGCATCAGGTATGGTAGCGGCTGGTGGTGGCGCATCTATGATGTTGGCTGGCTGCAATCCTTCCTCCACTGATACTCCTCAGGCTTCTGATAAGAAGAAGATTCTTCGCTACGGCTCCGCAAATTCTAAGCAGGGCCTTGATATGCAGCGTGCAAACAACTCACAGTCCGCATGTGTTGCAGACTCTGTTTGCGAGTCTTTGCTTCGTTGGACTGAAGATAATGAGCTTGTCACATGTCTGCTTAAAGAGATTCCAACCTTTGAGTCTGACGGTCTTACTCTTAAGTGCGAGCTCAAAGAGGGCATTAAGTTCCACGACGGTACTACTTTGACCGCAAAGGATGTTAAGTACACCTTTGAGCGTATGTTTAAGCCAGAAACTAAGGCTCTCTCCACCAGCTTCTTTGACAAGATTAAGGGTGCTCCAGAGATGCTTGCCGGTAAGGCAACTGAGCTTGAGGGCCTGACTGTTCAGGATGACACTCACTTCACCTTTACGCTTTCTGAGCCTTACATTGTTTTTGTAAGCGTTCTTGGTATCTCCTATGCTTGCATTTTCCCAGAGAAGGCTTGCGAGGCTGCTGGCGCTGATTGGGGCACTGGTACTAACCTCATTGGTACTGGTAAGTACAAGATTAAGAGCAATGATGACACTACCGAGGTTGTTCTTGAGCGCTTTGATGACTACCATGACGGCAAGCCTGCTCTGGATGAGATTCGTATTCACTACTACGATGACACCAACACTCAGCTGCTTGCATTCAAGAACAACGACATCGATTTCTGCGATCTTCCATCCTCTCTGTATCAGCAGTATTCAAGCGATGCTGACGTCAAGGACCTTATCACTGCATATCAGACTCTTGGTGTTAACTTCATCAACCTTAACCTCAAAGAGGGTCTAGGTCTGACTGACCCTAAGGTTCGACAGGCACTTTCTCTGGCAATCAACCGTCAGGAGCTTGTTGATAACATTGCTTCTGGTAACGGTACCGTTGCAAGTGGTTGGCTCGCACCAGCAACCCCTGGTTACGACAAGAGCGCACCTGCATTTGAATACGATCCAGAGAAGGCTAAGTCTCTGCTTGCTGAGGCTGGTGCATCTGACCTTAAGCTTTCTGCAAAGGTTAGAAAGTCTTACGAAAAACTCCTTGTTGCTGTTCAGGAGTACTGGAGCAAGGTTGGCGTTACCCTTGATGTTCAGGTAGAGGACAACGCAGTCTGGAATACTGACTGGGCTGCTGGTAACCTCCAGATTACTACCCTTGCTTGGTATCCACTGTTTGCCGATGGTGACCAGCACCTGTACACCTACTTCTACAGCACTAACGCTGCAAAGAAGTCTTCCTTCTACAACAACCCAGAGTTTGACAAGCTTCTTGTTGAGGGTCGCTCTGAGTCTAACAAGGACAAGAGAACAGAGGATTACAAGGACGCAGATAACCTGCTGACTCGTACAGACTTTGCTACACTTCCTCTGTATTGGCCAAAGAACTCCTTTGTCGCTAAGAAGTACGTCAAGAACGCTAAGGTTGGAAACTTGATTTATCACTTCTTTGATGTCGATATTGATACATCTAATTCCGATTACACCGTTCCAGAGGACTAAGTAGCAAACTTGCTATAGACTTTAAAGCGGCATCTAAGATTCTTGGATGCCGCTTCATTTTCTTGAGGGGAGAGGAGCTCAGGAGTGAGATCGTTTCTAATCAAACGAATCCTTCAAGCAGTGAGCGTTGTAGTTTGTATTTCTGCTTTAACGTTTTTTGTCTTGAATATTGTCCCAGGTGACCCAGTACGAGTCATGATGGGCGATATGGCTGATGAGGCTACTGTTCAACAGGTCCGTCACACCATGGGTCTTGATAAGCCAATTCCAGAGCAGTACGCAAACTGGTTTGTAAAAATGCTTGGTGGAGATTTTGGAACTTCTTACACTCAGAAGCGACCTGTCATTGCACTTCTGACTAAGGCTTTGGGAGTTACGCTACGTTTAGCAGTGTTTGCGTATCTTTTTGCCATAGTATTTGGTCTTTTGATGGGTATTCTCGCCGCAGTAAACCATGGAAAATGGCTTGATAGAACACTTATGTCAGCTGCAATCTTTGGTATTTCTGCCCCTTCATTCTGGGTGGCATTAGTACTGCAGATCATTTTTGCCTTGACGCTTAAATGGTTCCCGCTATCAGGCGTTAAAACACCAAACGCCTACGTTCTTCCTGTCATTGCACTGGGTTCTCGTTACGCAGCAAGTATTGCTCGTGTTACCAGGACTAGCATGCTGGATGTATTAAATCAGGACTATATTAGAACTGCTGAAGCTAAGGGTCTTAAGCGCTCCGCTATTGTTTTGAAGCATGCGCTCAGAAATGCTCTTATCCCAATCATTACCATTGCTGGATCACAGCTGGGAGACATCCTTACTGGTTCCATCATCATTGAGCAGATCTTCAACATGAACGGTATGGGTAAGCTGCTTATTGATGCAATTAATGCTCGTGACCTGCCGCTAATTCAAGGTAGCGTCATGTACGTGGCAATTATCTGCGTCGTTATCTATCTGCTTGTTGATATTTTGTACGCAGTGGTTGATCCACGCATTCGTCTTGGAGAGGAGGCATCAGAGTAATGGCTTTGTTTACGAGTGACAAAAATAGCGAGAAGGTCCAAAAGACTGAAGCTGTACTTGAGGATGCCGCCAAGGCTCAAGAAGAGGAGCAGGCTGCCACTAAAAAGGTTCGTGCTCAGAGCTACTGGCAGGTTAGCTGGAACATTTTTAAGAGGAACAAACTGGGCATGATCTGCTTAGGCATTGTTTTGGCCCTTGCGATTATTGCAATTCTTGCTCCTGTGATTGCTCCTTACAGCTACAAGGATCAAAACCTTGCAATTCAGAATCAAAATCCAACGTTTGCACATCTGCTTGGCACCGATGAGTACGGCAGAGATATTCTTTCTCGTATTATTTACGGCTGTCAGATTTCTCTGTCTGTTGGTATTATTTCGCAGGCTATTGCTCTCTTTATTGGCTTTGTTGCGGGAGTTGCAGCCGGATATTATGGCCGTTGGGTTGATGCAGTTGTTTCCTTTATCATTCAGGTTTTCTCCAGCTTCCCATTCTTGCTTTTTGCAATTTTGATTATGTTTGTTATGGGCCCAGGTCTTATTAACCTCTATATTGCACTGGGTCTTTTGATGTGGACAACCACAGCAAGGCTGATTCGAGGCGACGTCATGCGTCTGAAGAATTCTGAATACATTCAGTCTTGTATTTTGTCTGGTGGTAACAGCTTCCGCATCATCATGAAGCATTTGCTTCCTAACTGTATGTCAACGCTGATTGTTGTTTCTACCCTGGGTATTCCAAGTGCAATTCTTTCTGAGGCAACGCTTTCGTTCTTGGGATTGGGCGTTCAGCCACCTGATGCAAGCTGGGGTCAAATGATTGCAGCTTCTCAGCCATACCTTGCATCACAGCCTCTCTACAGTATTGCCCCAGGTATTGTCATCATCATTACGGTTATGTCTTTCAACTTGCTTGGCGACGCCCTTCGCGACGCCCTTGATCCAAAGATGCGTTCTTAGAAAGGAGGTTACGTTTATGGCAGAAAATACAGACGCAACATTTGAGCATGTCATCGAAGGTCCAGATGGTCAGGCTGTGAAGTTTTGCAGCCTTGAGGAGCGCAAGCTTGCACAAGAAACTGCTCAAAAAGAGCGAGAAGAGCAGTGCAAAAAGAACGTTCTTCTCGACGTTAATCATCTTGATGTTACGCTTTTCACCGAAGATGGCGCACTTCCTGCAGTAAGTGACCTCTCGTTTATTATGCGTAAAGGCGAGACTCTTGCAGTAGTAGGAGAGTCTGGCTGCGGTAAGTCCATGACAGCTTTGTCTGTTATGGGATTGCTTCCCATACCTCCTGCACAGATTACTGGCGGAGAAATTATTTTTGAGGGAACTGATTTAACGCGGCTTCCTCGTGGTGGCATGCGTGACTTCCGCGGTAATCGCATCGGAATGATTTTCCAGGAGCCCATGACCTCCTTGAATCCTGTCATGAAGTCTGGTCTTCAGATTCGTGAGGGCATCCTTGTTCATAATCCCAACATGAGCAAACAGGAGGCAGATCAGAAGGCCCTTGATATGATCAAGCTGGTGGGTATTCCTGCACCAGAGAAGGTCTTCTCGTCATATCCACATGAGCTTTCTGGCGGTATGCGTCAGCGTGTCATGATTGCTATGGCACTTGCCTGCCAGCCATCACTGCTTATCTGCGACGAGCCAACAACTGCTCTTGACGTAACGGTTCAGGCACAGATTCTGCAGATTATCGATCGCATGAAGCAAGATTTGGGCACCGCTGTCATGTTGATTACACACGACATGGGTGTTGTTTCCGAGATGGCTGACTGGGTTCTTGTCATGTACGCTGGTCATCGCGTTGAGTATGCGCAGTCTGCAGAGCTCTTTACTAACCCTCTGCACCCTTATGCTCAGGGCTTGATTGCGTCCATTCCATCGTTTGACGAGCGCACCAAGGAACTCTATGCAATTCCTGGTAGCGTTCCTATGCTTTCGCATATGCCTTCTGGCTGCCCATTCCATCCACGTTGTCCGTTTGCTAAGGACATTTGTAAGAATCGTCGTCCTAGCTTGACTGCTGTTGGTGAAGACAATTGCCATACTGTCAGCTGTTGGAAATACACTGATGAGTGGGGTGAGTAGTCATGGCAGAAGAGAAGAACACAGACGTCAAAGACCTTTCTGGCGAGAAAACCATCTTGTCCGTAAAGAACCTGGTTAAGCGATTCCCCATCAAAAACGGTGTATTTGGTCGTTCTAACGCTTCCGTTCATGCTGTTGAGGATGTTTCTTTTGAGCTCAGGCGCAAAGAGACCTTGGCCATTGTTGGCGAGTCTGGCTGCGGAAAGTCTACAACAGGCAAGTGCGTACTGCGTCTTACCGAGCCAACCTCTGGTACGGTTGAGCTTGATGGAGAGGACTTTACCTCGCTTAAGGGAGAAGATCTTAAGCGTGCTCGTCAGAAGATGAAGCTTATCTTCCAGGATCCTTACAGCTCACTGAACCCTCGTATGACGGTCATGGATATCATTGGCGAGCCTATTGATATTGCAGGTACTTATAAAACAAAGTCAGAGCGTGATGCTCGCATTGAAGAGGTAATGGAGGAAGTTGGCCTTAACCTTGAGTTCAAGTACCGCTACCCTCACGAGTTCTCGGGCGGTCAGCGCCAGCGTATTGGTATTGCTCGCGCTATTGTGCTTGAGCCAGAAATTGTTGTCTGTGACGAGCCTGTTTCTGCTTTGGACGTTTCTGTTCAGGCCAAGGTAATCAACTTGCTTGAAGAGCTTCAGAAGGACCACGGTCTGGCATATATCTTTATCAGTCATGACCTTTCCGTTGTTCGCCACATTGCAGATACTGTTATGGTCATGTATCTGGGTCACCAGATGGAGTTTGCCACCAAAGACGCCCTCTTTGAGCGTCCTTTGCACCCATACACTCAGGCACTTTTAGACGTTATTCCTCGTATTCGTCATGAGCGCATCCAGGAAAAGCGCATTCTTCAAGGTGACGTTCCAAGTCCTGCTAACCCACCTTCAGGCTGTGTATTCCACACGCGCTGCCCTAAGGCAATGAAGGTTTGCTCCGAGCGCATTCCTAATCGCATCGAGGCTGAGCCAGGTCATTTCTGCGCCTGTCACCTGTACGACACATCGCTCTCTGATGCCGACCGTACGCCTCAGGTTGCACACGCTATTGAGGCGGCTCAGAAGGCCGTAGAAGAAGCGCGCCTTGAGGAGAAGATTTCCGAGTAGCGCATCTTGTTGTCGTGTCTTAAAACGGCATACAAACACAAAATAGGCGAGAAGACCAATTGATCTTCTCGCCTTCAGTTTTGTATGGAGGAAGCCTTACTTCTTCTTAACCTTATCGAAGTGAGGGTTAACCAGAACGCTGAGGCCGGTAAACTCTGGCTTCAAGACGTAAGGCATTTGTGGCCAGTCAATAGGCAAGCAAGCATAGTCTGTGTGAGTCATGAGGCTATCTGCCTGGCGAGTGAGGTCAAGGACCTTATCATTGTCGTTAATGGTTGAACGAGCCTGGTCAACAAGGCTGTCAAACTCGGTGCTGTTGTAGAAGGAAGACTTCTTTGCGGCGCGGTCAGAGCGGAAGTAGGAGCCCATGTGCTCAACACCCTGGAAGGAGAGGGTAGACCAGGTAACAAGAGTGACTTCAAGGTCACCGTTAGTACGTGCGTCGCTCCAAACACCAGAGTCAATAACGCTTACGTTACAGGTAACGCCAATCTTGGACCAAGCATCCTGAAGGGCAACCATGAGGTTCTGATCCTGGCTTCTGACCTGTGCGTTAAGAGTGAGGTTAGAAACACCAGCCTCTGAAAGAAGCTGCTTTGCTTTGTCTACGTTGTACTCAAACTCTGGAGCGGACTCGTTGTAGCCGGTCTCAGAAGATGGAATAAACGACTTAGCAGGCTTGGCAACACCAGAAAGAATGGTGCTACAAATGGTGTCTCTATCAATAGCCATAGAGAGAGCCTGTCGAACACGAACATCCTTGAGGTTCTCGCTCTTGAGGTTCAAATTTACAAACTGCGTGGAAGCTGGGGTGTAGTAAACAATCTCTTTGGAAATAGACTCATCATTTTGGTACTGCTGAATAAGAGACTGAGAAATAAAGACCAGGTCAACATCGTTGTTCTTGTAATTAAGAATACGGGTGTTGGCGTCATCAATGTAGACAAATCTAAGCTCATCCAAGCCAGGTTTGCCCTCATGGTAGTCAGCAAATCCCTCAAGAACAACTTCTGTAGTGCTGTCGTTTGAAACAAGCTTATAAGCGCCAGTACCAATGAAGTTGGTCTCAGTACCCCATGCCTCACCGGCTTCTTTGCAAGCCTTCTCTGGGTAGATAACAGCGTAGAACTGAGCCATGATTGCATTAAAGGTTGAATAAGGCTGAGTCAGTTTGATGTCAAAGTGACGGTCATCCTTAATAACAACACCAGAAAGTTCCTCTGTTGTGCCAGCAATAATATCTTTAGCGCCCTCAATGTACGCGTACGAGTCAATTGAGGTTGCCTTAGTAGCTGGCAAGAACATACGTGTGAGGGTGTATTTAACGTCAGAGGACTTAAGGGTTTCTCCATTGTGGAATTTGATGCCATCCTTAAGCTCATATGAGTAGGTAAGGCCATCTTCAGAGACGGTAGGAAGGCCTGTTACCAGGTTTGGCTCAATTTCTTTTGTGTCTGGGTTAAGCACCAGCAAAGATTCTGCAACTGCCTCAGATACGCCAACAGAACCAGAGGTCTTCTGAGTATCAAAGGTTACCTTTGGGTTATTTACGCCAAAGCGCAAAACTTTTTTATCACTGTCTCCGCCAGTTGAACCGCCACAAGCAGAAAGTAGTGAAGCAGAACCGGCGGCAACGGCAGCCGCCAAAGATCCACGTAAGAATGTTTTACGGGAAAGATTAGTAAATACGTGCTCTTTCATAGGGCGCCTTCCGTTTGTATCTTCAAAACATGAAGTTTAAATGTAAGAACTGGCTTCTTAATACCCAAATTAATTGTACGCAATACAGAAAAATGTTTCATGAGTGAAAAAACATTGTGGAGGAAGAGTTGTCAGGGTGGTATGAAAAACGTAAAAGCGATAAAGTCATAGACTCATTAAGGGTATACCTTTAACGTGAGTTTGGATAAAAGTACTGACTGATAAGAGGGTTTTGTGGTTATTCCAGATATCGTAAAAGATGCATTCAATGATGTTCCAGATCTTCCTGCTTCTGAGCGTCCTCTTATCTGTGTAACCCCTCGTTGGATGCCTGAAGAAAATTTTTCTGATTCTGCTTCTGTTGGACAGATTCAGTTTGACGCCATCCTTGCAGCTGGCGGCATTCCTATCATGGTGCCTTTGACTGATGACCCAGAGGTTATTGCTCAGTTTGTTGAGATGTGTGACGGCTTCTGCCTTACCGGTGGTCATGATGTTGATCCGCGCAATTGGGGAGAAGAACCACGTGATCTTAATCGTCTGTGTCCCATAAGAGACAGGCTTGAGTTTGAGCTGGTAAAGCAGGTACTTGCTGCAGATAAGCCTTTACTTGCTATTTGCCGTGGCCTTCAGCTTTTAAACGTTGTGCTGGGCGGTACGCTTGTACAAGATTTGCACACCCTTGAACCAACAGAAAATCATGCATTCTGGACTCATTCGGCAAATTTGTACCATCCAGCTCATGCTGTTCATGTTCAAAAAGATTCTTTGCTGTACAACGCTCTGGGTAAGGTTGAAGACATTCAAGCAAACTCGTATCATGATGAGGCTCTGAAAAAGGTTTCCGCTGAGCTTACTGTAGTTGCGTATGCTTCAGACGGCATTATTGAAGGAGCCGAGGTCAAGGGCAAGACGTTTGCTCTAGGTGTGCAGTGGCATCCAGAGTATGGTTGGCAATACAGCAAAGCTGACTGTGAACTTTGGAAATCCTTTGTTACAGCTTCACGAGCCTCACGGTCTTCTCGTTAATACATTGATACTCTAAACTGCGTTAACTATTTGGTTAGCGCAGTTTTTTTAAGGGAGTTTTATGAGTGACGTTCTAGATAGATTTATTGCGTATTGTAAGGTTTCTTCTCAGTCTAATCCGCTGACGGCAGATACGGTTCCTTCAACTGAGTCTCAGCACCAGATGGCAGAGGTTGTTGCAGCTGACCTTCGCGAACTTGGCGCAGAAAATGTAGTTGTTGACAAGCACGCTTATGTGGTTGCTCACTGGCCCGCAAGCAAGGGTTTGGAGGACCTTCCAACTCTTGGTTTCTGCTGCCACATTGATACGGCTTGGCAGTCTTGGGGTAACCCCGTTCATCCTCAGGTTGTTACGTATGAGGGCGGCAAGCTAGTAGTTGGTTCTGATCGTGAGGGCAGAGAGGTCTCTATCAGCCCTGAGACAAACCCTCAGCTTGAGCACATGGTTGGCTGGCAGCTTGTTACCACTGATGGCACGTCGCTGCTTGGCGGCGATGACAAAGCTGGCATTGCCATGCTGGTCAGCTTGCTTGCTCGCTACAAAGATCATCCAGAGCTTAAGCACCCACGTATTGCACTTGCGTTTGTTCCTGATGAGGAGATTGGCCACGGCGCAGCTCTTCTGGACCTTGATGCTTTTGGTGCTGCGTATGGTTACACCATTGATGGTGGTCCCTTTGGCGAGTTCTGCTACGAGACCTTCAATGCTGCTGAGGTGTTTGTGCGTGCTCACGGACTTTCGGTTCACACGGGTACCGCAAAAGGCCAGATGATCAATGCATCCGAGGCAATTATGCGCTTCCATGAGCTGCTTCCACCTGCGGAGCGTCCTGAGTTCACTGAGGGCTATGATGGCTTCTTCTATCTGGAGCGCGTCAATGGTGATTGCGAGTCTGCTCGCGCTGATTACATTATTCGAGACCATGACCAGGCAAAGGTTGAGCGCCGTAAGCAGTTGATGGTTGATGCTGCAGCGTATGTAAACAAGCAGATTGGCTCTGAGGTACTTTCCGTTGAGATTCACGACCAGTATCATAACTTGGCTGACATCGTATTAAAGCCTGAGTATGCGCACTTAATCGAGAATGCTCGCACTGCATACGAGAAGGTCGGCGTAGAGATGACCTGCATTCCAATGCGTGGCGGCACCGACGGATCCCAGCTTTCCTTTAGAGGATTCCCTTGCGCTAATCTTTCTGCCTGCTATTACAATGCTCACGGTGTCAGAGAGTTTGTTCCTGTCCCCGAGCTTGAGGGTATGGTTGACATGCTTGAGCACCTGGTAGAGCTTTACACCCATCCACAAAACTAGGAGATAGTCATGACTCATTTTGAAACTGATACACAGTATTTGATTGATACTACAAAGAAGCTTGTTGAGTGCGATAGCCCTGTTGGCTACTACGAGCGCATCCATGAGCTGCTTCGAGAGCTTGTTGCCGAGGCGGGCTATGAGCTTCAGATAGACAACAAAGCTACGGCGTATATCCTGGTAGAGGGTAAAGATACCAGCAAGACCGTGGGCGTTAATGCTCACCTTGATACTATTGGCCTGATTGTTCGCGGCTTCAATTCAGACGGCACACTGCGCGTTCGCCAGCTGGGCGGCATCAACTACCACAGCATTGAGGGCGAGACCTGCCATGTTGTCTGCAGAGATGGCTCCGTTGTTGATGGTCAGGTAATCTGCAATCACCACTCCGTTCACGTCTTTGAAGACGCTCGAACTATGGAGCGCAACGAGGACAACATGTCCATCTCGCTTATTGCTGATGTTTCTTCTGCTGAAGAGGCTCGTGCCCTGGGCGTCTCAGAGGGTGCAGTTGTTGCCATTGATCCTCACTTTGAGATGTATGACAACGGCTATATGGTTTCTCGCTTTATCGACGATAAGGCTTGTGTTGCCGCACAGCTTCATACACTCCGTTGGCTGGCGCAATCTGGCGAGAAACCCCTCTATAACACCTTGTTTGCATTCCCAATGTACGAGGAGATTGGTCACGGCGGCGCATTCTTGCCTGTTGAGGTGGATGAGTACGTATCGCTGGACATTACCCTTATTGGCCCTGACTACAATTCAAACGAGCACCACGTAGGCATCATTGTTTCTGATATTCGCTCGCCTTACGATTGGGAAGTTTCCAACAAACTTATTGCGTGTGCGCAGGAGGTTGTTGAGCCAGAAAAGTGGAACCAGCAGGTTGCCTTCCACTTCTCAACTGATGCTAACGCTGCATATTTCTCCGGCAACGATCTTAAGAGCGGCGCATTTGGTCCAGCATGTCTCAATACTCACGGTCGCGAGCGTTGCCACATTGATGCAATCATCGGTACCGAGAATCTGTGCCGCGCTTACGTCCTTGGATATGGCGAGAAGAACTAGTTCTTCTCGCCATGGGTGCGTCTTGCTCTTATGGATGTATCAAAGAGTTTGCAAGATATGCTGTATATCGTATGAATTTTGCTGTAGACGTGATAAGGTAGCCATAGTTAACTTTTCGAGTCAGGAGTGATTCATGGATAGACGTTCGTTCCTTAAGCTTGCAGGTCTTATTCCAGCTACAGCACTGTTTGGCTGCAAGGGAACAGACCAAGAGAAGTCTCAGGACGCCACAAAAGATGAGGCTAAGAAATCTGATCCTGTTGCGGTAAAAGTTGCAACGCTCAAAGGACCTACTGCTATGGGCTTGGTTAAGTTCATGAGCGAGGTTGAAGCGCAAAACATTACTGATAACAACTACTCGTTTGAGATTTTGGATGCCCCTGATCAGGTAGTTGCTAAGGTTGCCCAGGGCGATGTAGATGCTGCTTCTATTCCTGCAAACCTTGCAGCTACGCTCTTCAACAAGACTAAGGGCGCCTATAAGGTAGCTTGCCTCAACGTGCTGAATGTTCTCTACATTGTTGAGACAGGTAGCACTATTTCTAAGCTTGCTGACCTCAAGGAAAAGACGCTCTATGCTTCTGGCAAGGGTGCTGTCCCAGAGTACACGCTGTCCTACCTGCTCAGCAAAAATGGCATGACGCTTGGCGAGGATGTCCAGGTAGAGTGGAAGAGCGAGCATACCGAGTGTGTTGCTGCTCTAGCTCAAGATCCAGAGGGAATTGCGCTGCTCCCACAGCCTTTTGTTACGGTGGCACAAGCCAAGAATAGCCAGATTCGCGTTGCAATCGACCTTGGCGCTGAGTGGGAGGCCGTCAATCCTCAGAGCAAGCTGATTGCCGGCGTAACTATTATTTCTTCAAAGCTCATCTCAGATTCTCCAGATGCGGTAACAGCGCTGCTTTCTCACTACAAAGACTCTGTTGCATTTGCGGTTGATCATCCAGATGAGGCTGCTACACTTGTGGGCAAATACGGTATTGTTCCAGAGCCTATTGCCAAGGTTGCGCTGCCTAAGTGTAATATTACGTATATTGATGGCGCAGATATGAAGAGCGCACTTTCAAGTTACTTAGGCATTCTGGCTGAGGCTAATTCTCAGGCAGTAGGCGGACAGGTTCCTGGAGACGATTTCTACTTTGGCGCATAACCCGCACATAAAAGATAGTATTTCTGCCCGAGGTGGCGCCGAGAAAGGCGCTGCCTCGGCAGATTTTTCTGTCGAGAAAAACGATCAGGCCCAAAGCGCAGGTCAGACCCAAGGTGCGGGCCGCGTGCAAGGCAAACCGACTGTGCGCAAAGTTGCTTCTATCTGGGGAGCACGTTTAGGCGCACTGGTATTTTGGCTTGTCGTGTGGCAGATAGCTGCGGTTGTCATCAATCAGGATATTGTTTTAACTTCACCTATTCAGACCATTCAGACGCTTTTCTCGCTAGCCCAACTACGCGAGTTTTGGGTTTCTATTGGTCTTTCTCTTTTGCGTATTTTTGCTGGTGGAGCACTTGCTTTTACGGTTGGTTCCTTGCTGGCGTTTTTGAGTTTTAAGTACAAGCTGATCAAGATTCTTTTTGAGCCGCTTATTTCTACAATCAAATCAATTCCCGTGGCATCGTTTGTCATCTTGCTACTAATCTGGGTTCGCACGCCCTACCTCTCAATTTCAATTTCATTTTTGATGGCACTTCCCATCATCTACATTGCGGTACTTGAGGGGCTCCTCAGCACTGACCAGCAGCTTATTGAGATGGCTGATGTATACCAAATTCACGGCTGGCAACGCATTAAAGCAATTTATTTGTCGCAGCTTATGCCTTCGCTTAAGACAGCTACCTCACTTGCCATGGGATTTTGCTGGAAGTCGGGAATTGCTGCCGAGGTCATTGGTCTTCCCGCATTCTCCATTGGCGAGCACCTCTATAACGCTAAAGTGTATTTGGATACGCCAGCCCTTTTTGCGTGGACGCTTGTGGTTATTGTGATGAGCGCACTTGGCGAGAAGATCGTGATGCGGTTAGTTTCATGGGCTGCTGCAAGGTTAGAAAAGAGCTGCTCATGAGTATGAACACAACCAATTGTGCCTATGCAACCGAGCAGTTGCTTGAGGTAAAAAACATCACTAAATCGTTTGGTAATACGGTTGTGCTTGATGATTTTTCCTACAAGTTTGAGAGGGGAGTGTACGTACTCTCTGAGCCCTCTGGAGCAGGTAAAACAACACTTCTTCGTATTCTTTGTGGTCTTGAAGTGGCTGATTCAGGCACAGTGCTTAAATCGCCTGACACTAAAACGGTCATGATGTTTCAGGAAGATAGACTGCTAGAAAACTTGAGCGTTATGGCAAATATCATACTTGCTATACAGTTGCACTCAAAGGAGCAAAAACAAAGCGCTCGAGAGCGTATTAAAGAGGCGCTTTGTGGGGTAGGACTTGAAGGAACAGAAAACAAGTCTGTTTCTGAGCTTTCCGGTGGTCAAAAGAGACGCGTTGCTCTTTTACGTACACTCTTTGCAGATGCAGACATCTTGCTCTTTGATGAGCCGCTCAAGGGATTAGATGAAGCGCTTAAGCAGCAGGTTATTGCCTCTGTCAAACCGTTCATTGAATCAAAAGTTGTAATTTGGGTAACTCATACTCCTGAAGAAGTAAAACTGCTAGGCTCTTATACAGCACTGCAGTTATAGGAGTGAACTACATGTACAAGGTAATTCTCGCCGGCGGAATGGCGTCTGGTAAATCAACTGTTTCTAAAATGTTTGAAGCAGCAGGTGGTCTGCGCTTTGACCTTGATGAGGTTTCTCGTAGACTTCTGAGACCTGGATGCGAGTGTACGTATCGTGTGGCAGAGGCTTTTGGTAACGATTTGTTAGATCCCGTTACTCATGAGATTAATAGGCGAGAGCTTGGTCGTAGGGCTTTTGCCACTAGAGAATCTGCTGAGCTCTTAGAAGAGCTTGAGATGCCTTTTATCAGGGAATATATGCGTCAATTCCTTACAAAAGAGGCTTCTGCTGCAGATGCTCAGTTCTGCTTTGTAGAGGTTCCGCTGCTTGACCGCGTTGAAGACTTGCTTGAGCTGGTTGATGAAGTTGTCGTTGTTGTAGCGCCTTTGGAACTGAGAGCAGAACGCGCTGAACAGCGAGGATCTTCTCGCCAAGAGTTTGAGCAGCGTATAGCGCATCAGCCATCCGATACGTATTTGCGTAATCAGGCAGATACGGTGTTTGTAAACTCTGAAGGCCTTGATGATCTTAAAGCACAGGTAGAGCTTTGGTTAAACGCTCGGTTTAACCAACATTCAGAGCAATAAGTTATAGCTTACGTACGCGGCCTCTAGAAGGGCGTCCTCAGTGAACTCTCTACCTTGGCAGCTGCATCGTCAAAGGTAATTTCAAGGCAGTTCTTGAGCATGTTTTGACCAACACAATAAATGCCGTCGTTAACACAAGCGCTGCCAATAGCAACTGCCTTGTTAAACACAGCCTTCTGGTCAAAGACAGGAACACCATTTTGCTTAAGGAACGAGAAGACTTCTTGAGGGGTATCCAGTTTCTTAACAGAAGCATCTGCCTTGAGAAGGTCTTCAAGTTCTTCTTTTGCAGGTTGGGCAACACTGCCGCCGATAATTATTGCCATTTGATAGCAAGCTGCACAAAGGTCAGAGCGTCCTAGCTTCCACTCCATATAGGCCAGGCGATAGTACACCAGAGCAACATCTGAGCTAGAGAAAATGTGTGCGATAAGGTCTTTGAGCAGCTTTGCAGCCTCAAAAACTTTTGACTGATCTTCTAATGTTCTTACCAATAGCAGTGTTGCATCAATTCCCAAAGGAGAAATTCTATGGGCTTCTTGTGCATAACGTTCTGCTTTTTCTGGCTGTTCAAGCAGGTTGTAGGCGCGAGCCATTCTTGCTAAAGACATAAAATAGGTGTCTGGAATAAGCACCAGTTTTCTTGGCTCATTGGGGAATGCAAGGTTATAAGCTACGCGCTCTGAGAGGGAATCAAAATATCTGTAGATAGAATCAGAGTCATCCAGATACAGACCCATATCAAGGGTTGGTGAAACCTGAGACTCAAGCTCTGTAAGCACCTTTTCTAGAGCGTCTGCATCTGGCTCTCCATCCATGATGTTATTTATGGATTGAAGCGTTTTTTGCAGAGGCGAACCAAAGAGGAATTTCTCGGCCATAGACCTTCTGTCCGAGAAATCAATAGTACCCTCAACCAGGGCATGGATGACTCTATCAAAGCCTTCAATAGCATAGATATCAGAAGTTGAAGCTTTTGCTTCTTCAAACTTTCCAACCGCATCCGCGGTAGAAGCATCTTTTGGGATGTTGTTGAGAGTGGTGTTCCAAAGTCTAATGCGATGAGATGCCTCAGAGTAGCCAAGGTCACTCACCTTTTGGGCTCCACAAACAGCGGTAACTGCTGGTGAACAAGGGCGATCAGAAAGGTCTGGCATTTCAAAGAAGCTACGAGGAGAAACCCACTCGTCTGTTGGCTTCATAAAAGGCTCAACCTCGCTAAACCAACCTTCAGCGTCAAAAGAAACCCTGAGCGCTGGATCTTGTGGGAAGCTGTTGCCGTCAATTTGAGTGTTTGCTGCAGCAGGCAGCAGACGAGCAAGGGCAGCCTCGTTTAAGTCCATAGATAAGACAATGCGCTCTTCTCCACGCAAGCTGCCGTTGATGCAGACGCGAGAGATTTTGCAGCTTTGAAGTGCCATGCGGGCCACGCAAAGAGAAGTACGCAGTGCGTAAGCGCGCGCCGCTGCAATTTGCTCTGCCTTTTCTGCAGATAAGAAACTAAAGCAGCGAGGACGAGCTACAAAGAACTCAAATACCAAAATATCAAGTTGTGGATTGTAAGAGAAGTTGTATACCATCCTAAAAGGGAATGGCGTGTTCTCAACATAGTTGGCAAACCAAAGACGCTTCATCCAGTCTGAGCTGCCATCAGCGTTACCGCTAAAAGGAGCAACTTGCTCAGAAAGAGAAGCTGACTTGGGCATGAGGCTTGCTACCTGCGAGAGGGTGGTGCGAACAAGCTGAAAATCTGTCTCAGAAGCATGCGTATTCTTTAGGGCTTCAACATCTTGTGAAATGTTGAGGATTGCCTCTGTTGCAATAAAAGCATCGTACTCTTCTGGTGCACACTCCATCGTGTTAGCGTTGAACCACCAGCGACCCGTTCTGTCCAGCTTATGAACATCACCCTTGGGCAGATTGGTATTCTCGAGATTTTTAGAGCGCATCAGCATCTCTTGAAGACCAGCCTCTGCGATCTGATTGTTTGCAACAAGGTCTTTAAGAGCGGCAATGACATTATTTGAGCGCAGCAAAATCTTCTCTAGGGTAGAACCCTGAGGTTGCTTTGAAGCTTTATTTAGCGAGAAAAGATCTGAGACGCCCAAGGTATCTCCTTTATCTGATGTAACTTGTTTATTTAAATGCTAGTTTAACGCATATAGGTAATGTATTTATTACCCATCACACTTTGAAACTATACTGCAATTTATAAATAGTATAGAACAGGTGTTTCAGTTTTGAGGAGTGGGGTATACTACTTTCACAAGAAAAGGAGAATCTCATGGATGCATCTCATGCTGAAAATCAACATAAAGAATATATAGGTGCTGAACTGCGCCGATTTGGTCGTGAAGCAGGAGAAGAGAAGCTTCAGGTAGTATCTCCTTTTGAGCCTGCAGGTGATCAGCCACAGGCAATAGAAAAGCTTGCCCAAGGAATTGAAGACGGGCTTAGGTACCAGACGCTCTTAGGTGTTACGGGTTCGGGTAAGACCTTCTCTATGGCTAAAACTATCGAGAAGCTCAACCGCCCCACGCTTATTATGGAGCCCAATAAAACACTCGCTGCACAGGTTGCTTCAGAGATGAAGGAGCTCTTTCCTAACAACGCAGTTGTGTACTTTGTCTCGTACTATGACTACTACCAGCCAGAGGCATATGTTCCGCAGTCTGATACGTATATAGAAAAAGACGCTTCCATCAACGAAGAGGTAGAGAAGCTCCGTCACCAGGCAACTTCATCGCTTCTATCTAGACGAGATGTCATTGTAGTTGCATCTGTATCGTGCATATATGGTATTGGTAGCCCTCAAGATTATGCAGGTCTTGCACCTAATGTAGATAAATCCGTTCCTCTTGAGCGCGATGATTTTATTAAAGATCTTATTGATGTTCAGTACGATAGAAATGATTACGATCTACAGCGCGGTATGTTTAGGGTTCGTGGAGACGTTGTTGATGTGTTCCCGCCGTATGCAGAAAACCCGCTGCGTATTGAGTTCTTTGGTGATGAAGTAGAAAGTATTTCAGAGGTTAGCAATGTAACGGGAGAAGTGCTGAGAGAGTTTGATGCTATTCCAATTTGGCCAGCATCTCACTACGTTACTGAGCGTCCAAAGATTACCCATGCTCTTACAACCATCTCGGAAGAGATGGAAGCTCGTGTTAAAGAGCTTAAAGAAAACGATAAATTGCTAGAAGCTCAGCGTCTTGCTCAGAGGACAAACTATGATCTAGAGATGCTTGAGACTATGGGTTATTGCAATGGTATTGAGAACTACTCGCGCCATTTAGATGGGCGTGCTCCCGGTGAGCCTCCCTATACGCTCATTGATTATTTCCCTAAAGACATGATTTGCATCATTGATGAGTCACACGTTACGGTTCCTCAAATAAGAGGTATGTATGAGGGTGATAGGTCTCGTAAGGTTACGCTGGTAGATCACGGATTTAGACTTCCTTCTGCACTTGATAACAGGCCGCTCAGATTTGACGAGTTTGAAGGACGCATTCCACAGTTCATTTACGTTTCCGCAACTCCTGGAGATTATGAAGAGACGGTTGCTCAGCAACAGGTGCAGCAAATCATTCGTCCAACGGGTCTTCTCGATCCAAAGATTGATGTTAGACCGGTAAGAGGCCAGATTGATGACCTTATCTCAGAGGTCAAAGAGAGAGTGGCAAAAAAAGAGCGCGTTCTTGTTACCACGCTTACTAAACGAATGGCAGAAGATCTTACAGATCACCTGTTAGACGAGGGTATCAAAGTCAACTACATGCACTCAGATACAGCTACACTTGACCGTGTAGAAATCATTAGAGATTTGCGTCAGGGAAAAATTGACGTGCTTGTTGGAATCAACCTTTTGCGAGAAGGACTTGATATTCCAGAGGTTTCTCTCGTAGCTATTCTTGATGCTGATAAAGAGGGTTTCTTAAGAAACAGAAGGTCTCTTATTCAGACTATGGGTAGAGCCGCAAGAAACGCTTCCGGCCAGGTCATTATGTACGCTGATAAAATCACTGATTCTATGCGCATTGCCATTGATGAAACAAAAAGGCGTCGAGAAATTCAGGAAGCGTTTAACAAAGAGCACGGTATTGTGCCTAAAACCGTTAAGAAATCTATTACAGATATTGCAGGTTTTATTGCCGAGGCATCAGAGAACATTGATAAACGCAAGCGCAAAAATGGAGAGTTCTACACCGCCTCAGATGATGAAGACTCTTTAGAAGAGCAGCAAGAATCAATTCTTGAAATGCCTGCAGAGTTGCTTGCTGAAGAGCTACAAAATCTTCCTCGTACAGAGGTCGAAGCAATGCTTTCTGGTATGGAAGCAGAGATGGCAGAAGCATCTGCATCTATGGATTATGAGCATGCAGCAGAACTCAGAGATCAGATTGTTGCCATTAGAAGCCAGCTTGAAGGTACTACATCAGATGATGTTATCAAGAGGCTTAAAACTGGTGCTAGAAAAGGCAGCGCTCACGCAACTCGTAGACGCTATAGAGGCAAACATTAAGCGTTGTTGTAGTGCTCTACTACAAGCTCGGCCATCCTAATGCCATCAGCTGCAGCGCTCATAATGCCGCCGGCGTAGCCAGCACCTTCACCTACAGGCCATACACCTGGAGTGTTAATACTTTGTCCTGTTTCATCGCGGGTAATTCTTACAGGAGAGCTTGATCTTGTTTCAACGCCTGTAAGGACAGCATCGGGATGAGCAAAGCCATGAAGCTTTTTGTCCATGACCGGAAGGGCTTCTCGCAAGGTTTGTAAGACGTAGGGTGGTAGACAGTCTTCAAGTGAGGTCCAGGTAACACCACGTGGGTAGGTTGGTTTTACCGAACGAGGTCCAGTAGAAGCTTTCTTGTTGAGGAAGTCGCCTACAAGCTGAGCAGGGGCAACATAAGCTCCGCCGCCCGCTTTAAAGGCTGCTTGCTCGCAGCTGCGTTGCAGGTCAATTCCAGCAAGTACGTCATCTCCTGGAAGCTCTTCTGGATAGATGTTAGCCAAGAGACCAGAGTTAGCGTTTTGTCCTGCGCGATCAGACAGACTCATGCCATTTGTGACTACGCCGCCCTTCTCGCTAGCTGCAGAAACAACATAGCCACCAGGACACATACAGAACGAGAAGGCGCTTCTACCAGAGGGAAGGTGAACAGAAAGCTTGTAGGGTGCCGCTCCTAGTACGGGATTGGTTGCTTCAGGACCATAGAGTGATTTATTGATTTGGGACTGAAGGTGCTCAATTCGCACGCCCATAGCAAAGGTTTTTCTCTCCATAGAAATACCTTTGTCTTTGAGCATGACATACGTGTCTCTACTTGAGTGTCCAGTTGCAAGAATCACCGTGCGAGTCTGTATGGTTTCAGGTTGAACTGAACCGTCTGGAGTGGTTCTTTCAATCTGAATTGCAGAAAGAGAGCCATCTGAGGTTCGCTCTAGGGAGGTGAGCTTTGTCCTAAACGCAACGGTTCCGCCAGCGTCTTCAATCATTTTGACAATGTTGGTCACAACGGTGGGAAGAACATCACTTCCTACGTGGGGTTTTGCGTCCCACAAAATGTTTTTCTGTGCGCCTGCTTTAACAAAAGTCTCAAGAATAAAGCGATGAGAAGCACTCTTGGTACCCGTGTTGAGTTTTCCATCAGAAAACGTGCCGGCACCTCCAAGGCCAAACTGAATATTGCTCTCAAGATCGAGCTGACCAGTTTTGTTGTGATGCTCCACTGCAGCAGTTCTTCTTGTTGCGTCATCTCCACGTTCAATGAGCAGGGGATTAAGACCAGCCTTGGCAAGCGTAAGCGCACAGAACAAGCCTGCACATCCTGCTCCTACAACAACGGGACGATTCTCTGAGGGAGCAGGTTGCTTCGCTTTAGGAAGCGTAAAAGCATTTGCCTCAGCAAGCTTGATATGCTTTGCCGCAGGTTTGCCTTGAATCTTGTTAAGGAGTTTTTGTTCCGCCGCAGGCCCACCTTTAAGGTTTACGTGGTAGGTAAGGATAAGAACAATATCGTTTCTTTTACGTGCATCAATTGAGCGTTTATGCAGCTCATATGAGGTAACCTCATCCGCAGAGACTCGGAGAGCGCGAAGTAGTGCGTCAAACCCCACCTTTGATTCTTTAGCAGGATGCTTACGAAGAGGAGCAACATGAACTTTAATGTTTGATACTTCCAGCATGTTAGTTGTCCTCTTTCAAAGATTCGCAATTCTGACCAGCGATTTTTGCGGCAGCCAGACCGGCAACCATACCGCTTTTCCATGCCCACGAGAGGTTAAAACCTCCACATTGAGCATCAATGTCAAGAGCTTCTCCAGCGATAAACAGACCTGGAATGTTGCGCGCCTCAAGTGTGTCTGTACTCACTTGTTCAACGGAAATACCACCAACACAGACCTGTGGTACAACTTTGGAAGACGTACCCGTAACGGTAAAGGCCATTTTGTGAGCCTTGGCAATCGTGGCTTCAACTGAATCGCTGACGCCCAGGTAGGCGGCAATTTGTGAGTCCAGTAGACCGTCTGTGGTGTGAGCTTCTACAGCTGCTGAAACCTCTTCTTCTGTAAGCTGGGGGAGAAGGTCAATCTCAAGCACATCGCCTGGAAGAGCGGTGCGGGACAAGTTAAAAATCATGATGCCCGAGAGTCCAAATGGTCTAAAGAGCAGCTCACCCGATTCCTGTTTGAGTATGCAACCGTTCCTTAAAAGCGTTGCATGAGCACGAACGCGCTTTCCATCTAGACTTGCTGGAGGCCGGGGAGTGCAGGTGAGCGCGCAGAGCCCAGGTCGCAGTGAAGTGGTCTGCAAGTCAAGGCTCTCAGCAAGATTTGTGGTTGCGAGTCCGCCAGTAGCTAGAACTACCGATGATGCGTGGACCTTGTGGGTTTTCTCGTCACCAAAGCATTCTTGAAAGGTAACGGTGAAGCCATTGTGCTGGGGTTTTACTGATGTTACCTCTCGTCCTAGGGCAAACTGAACGCCAGCTTTTTGGGCACGTCTGAGCAGCAGTGACTGAATGGAACTTGCTTGCCTGGTAAGCGGGTACATTCTGCCCTCGTCTTCAGTTGCCCACGCAAGACCGCTGGACCTAAAGAAAGAGAGAATGTCTGCAAGGAAGGCGTCCTTATCCCTGCAAACAGCCTGAACAAACTCTGGATGAGAGAAATTCTCAAAGCTCAAATCAGCATTGGTAAAGTTACAACGACCGCCGCCTGTTGCTAGGATAGTTCTGCCGCTCTCCAGTGCTTTTTCAAAGACAACAACGCGCTTATTGGCACCAAGAGTCTCAGCAGCAGTGATGGCAGCGCAGAGTCCTGCCGCGCCGCCACCTAAAATTGCTACATCAATGTTGTCTGGCACCATGAACGCCTGAGCTCGCTTAATACGCTGAGCTTGTGCTGCTTGTCGTTCTTTTATGCGCATTGATTGTGCCATAGTAAGAATTACCTTTTGTGTTGTGTAAGCACCAGCTTCTAGGACTTACAGGTCAAGAACGCTTTGCGTTGCGTCAGGAACAAGACCTTGAGGAAGCTCGGTGCTAAAGGTTCCTTTATCGGCAATCTGCGCAAAGGTTGCATCCATAGGGAGCTGTCCCAAAGGCTTGAGGTTAAATGCTGCTGCGGTCTCGGCAAGCTTTGATGGACCGTATGGTTCAATGCGCTCATCGCAGTGAGGACAGGTGATGTACGCCATATTCTCAATCAAACCAAGCACAGGTACGTGCATCATTTCTGCCATGCGAACTGCCTTGCCCACAACCATCTGAACAAGATCTTGTGGAGAAGAAACAATCACAACGCCCTCAACAGGAAGGGACTGGAATACGGTTAGTGCAACATCGCCCGTTCCTGGAGGCATGTCGATGAGCAGGTAATCAAGGTCACCCCAGTTGCACTGGCTGTAGAACTGCTGGATAGCACCAGCAACAACAGGGCCTCTCCAGAGAACAGGATCGGTCTCGTTTTGAAGCACCAGGTTAGCGCTCATAATCTTGATACCGTTTGCATCCTCGATAGGAATAAGCTGCTCTTCAACGCCGTAAGAGCGCTCATCAGAGATGCCAAACATACGAGGAATTGAAGGTCCGGTAATATCGCCGTCAAGAATACCAACGCGCTTACCTGCGCGCGCGAGGTTAGTAGCAAGAATGCCGGTGACAAAGGACTTACCAACACCACCTTTGCCAGAAACAACGCCAATAACGTGCTTAACGCTTGAGTGTTGATTGAGTTCAAAGCCGGCAGGTGGTTGTGGCTCTTTCTTTTTGCCGTGAAGTGCAGCGTCAATTTCTTTACGAAGCGCCTCGCGATCAATATCTACGTCTGCCATGTCTCTCCTTATGTAGCAGTTGTATGCAGTAACTACTTAATTCTACCCATAGAACTTTATGGCAAACGAGATAGCTATAATCTTTTCGGCGCACTTTAGCTGAACGTAGGAGGTTCACATGATTTTCTCGTCAATTAAAAACTTATCTGAGAATGACTTTGGTCAGAAATATATGGCCTGTGCTGCGAAGTTTCTAGCAACCCACAATCTGGATGAGCTGCCTTTGGGCAAAACAGAAATTGATGGAGATAACGTTTTTGTGAACATCATGGAGTTTGAGCCCGCTCTTCCTGGCGAGAAGGACTATGAGGCTCATAAGATTTACGCCGATATTCACGTAGTGATTTCTGGCACCGAAAGCATCGCTGTTGCCCCTCTTGAGCAGTGTGTTCTTAAGGGTGAGTTCAATGCTGACGCTGATTTTGGTGCTTATACCAATCCTGGGGAAGAGACATGGGTCACCCTGCACGCAGGTGATTTTCTAGTGACACCTCCATCTGATGCTCACAAACCAGGCTGTACGCTGGAGAAATCTGGCTCAAAGCTCAAAAAAGCCGTGATGAAGGTTCGCATTAAATAGGGAAGCGCGCTTGCCGTGTTTTGGCGACACTATCTTGGGTATACTAGAACATCAGTACGCACAAATTGTATCGGTGTGTACTGATGTTGTTTTCTATTGTTTGGCAGTTGGCGCGTAAAAGAAATGCGCATGTCAAACTGGTTATGTGAGGAACTATGGCTTCAAGCAAAATTGCTATCCGTGGTGCACGAGAGCACAACCTGCAAGACATTGATATTGATATCCCTCGTGATCAGCTGGTAGTTATTACGGGACTTTCTGGTTCGGGCAAGTCGAGCCTTGCCTTCGACACCATTTACGCAGAGGGACAGCGCCGCTACGTTGAGTCCTTGTCCAGCTATGCCCGTCAGTTCTTGGGACAGATGGATAAGCCAGATCTTGACTCTATTGACGGTCTTTCTCCAGCGGTGTCCATCGATCAGAAGACAACTTCTAGAAATCCTCGCTCTACCGTAGGTACCGTTACAGAAATCTACGACTATCTGCGCCTTTTATATGCTCGCATGGGCACTCCTCACTGCCCTGAGTGTGGTCGCGTTATTGAGCGCCAGACAACAGATCAGGTTGCCGATAAAATCCTCGAGGCTGGTCAGGGACGTAGAGCTTATGTCCTGGCTCCTGTTGTTTTGGGTCGCAAGGGCGAGTACGTCAAGCTCTTTGAAGACTTGCGCAAAGAAGGATTTTCTCGCGTTCGTGTTGACGGTGTTGTGCGTGAGCTTGATGAAGAAATCACGCTGGGAAAGACCCTCAAACACGATATTGAGGTGGTTGTAGACCGTATTGTCATTCGTCCTGATTCTTTGGGCCGCATTGTTGAGGGTGTTGAGCAGGCAACCAAGCTTGCCCAGGGCAAGGTAGGCATATTGCTCCTGGCCGATAAATCCAATCCAGAGACTATGCCAGAAGAGCTCTTGCAGTATTCGCTGGCGCTTGCTTGTCCTATTCACGGTCACTCTATGGATGACCTGCAGCCTCGCGATTTCTCCTTCAACGCTCCTTACGGCGCCTGCCCTGACTGTGATGGTCTAGGAACTCGTAAAATTATTGATGCTGCAGCACTCATTGCTGATCCAAAGCTGTCTGTTTCTGAAGGCGTTTTTGGAAGTCTCTTTGGTCATTCCAATTACTATCCTCAGATTTTGTCTGCAGTCTGCAAACATTTTGACGTTTCTGATACAACGCCTTGGAACAAGCTACCAAAGAAGGTACAAGATGCCCTTCTCGGTGGTCTTGGTTCAACTAAGATTCGTGTTGACTACAAAACGCGAGACGGCCGCAATACGCACTGGTTTACCACGTTCTCTGGTGTCAGAAAGATTCTTTTTGACAAGTATCAAGAGACCACGTCAGAGAATATGAAGACGCATCTTGAGAAGTACATTCGCGAGATGCCCTGTACTACCTGCCACGGCGCCCGCCTAAAGCCAGAGATTCTCTCCGTTACGGTTGGCGAGAAGAACATCTGGGAGGTCTGTGAACTTTCCTGCAAAGAGTCACTCCAGTTCTTCAAGCAGCTGACTATTACTGACCGTCAGAAAGTCATTGCAGGTCCTATTGTCAAAGAGATTGTGGCAAGGCTGCAGTTCTTGGTAAACGTTGGCTTGGACTACCTCACGCTTTCTCGTGCAGCAGCATCGCTTTCTGGTGGAGAAGCCCAGCGTATTCGCTTGGCAACTCAGATTGGCGCTGGTCTTATGGGCGTTCTCTATATTTTGGACGAACCTTCCATCGGTCTTCACCAAAGAGATAACAACCGTCTTATTGAGACCCTCAAGCAGCTCAGAGACCGCGGTAATACCGTACTTGTTGTCGAACACGATGAAGATACCATTCGTGCAGCTGATTACGTTATTGACATGGGTCCCGGCGCCGGTGAGCTTGGTGGTCACGTTGTTGCTGCTGGCACTCCAGAAGAGATTGTTGAAAACCCTGATTCCATCACAGGTGCGTATCTCACGGGAAAGAAGCAGATTAGGCTGCCAGAGGCTCGTCGTAAGCCTGGTCGCGGAAAAATCAAGATTACGGGAGCTAGCGCTAACAACCTTAAGAACGTTTCCGCCGCTATCGAGCTGGGCACATTAACGGTGGTCACAGGTGTTTCTGGTTCTGGTAAGTCTTCTTTGGTTACCGACACCCTTGCGCCCGCGCTTACTAATGCAGTTCAGCATTCAAAGCGTGTGGTAGGAGAGTATAAAAAGCTTGAAGGCGTTGATCTTATCGACAAGGTTATTGATATTGATCAGAGCCCTATTGGTAGAACGCCTCGTTCTAATCCAGCAACCTATATTGGTCTTTGGGATGACCTGCGTGCACTGTACGCTTCAGTCCCAGAGTCTCGTGCTCGTGGTTACTCAGCTGGTCGTTTCTCGTTTAACGTCCAGGGAGGCCGCTGCGAGGCTTGTAAGGGCGACGGCCAGATCAAGATTGAGATGAACTTCCTGCCTGACGTCTATGTTCCTTGCGAGGTCTGCCACGGTAAGCGCTACAACCGTGAGACGCTCGAGATTCTCTATCACGGCAAGTCTGTCTCTGACGTGCTTGACATGACGGTTCATGAGGCACTTGCATTCTTTGCAAACATTCCTCGCATTAAGAACAAGCTGCAGACCCTCCACGATGTTGGTCTTGGCTACATTCACCTTGGTCAGCCAGCAACCACGCTGTCTGGCGGCGAGGCACAGCGCGTCAAACTTGCAAAAGAGCTTCATCGTCAACAGACTGGTAAAACTCTTTATATTCTGGACGAGCCAACAACTGGCCTTCATTTTGAGGATGTCAGACAGCTTATTGTTGTGCTTGAGCGTCTTGTTGATGCGGGTAACACCGTTCTTGTCATTGAGCACAACTTGGATGTCATCAAGATGGCTGACCGCATTATTGACATGGGTCCAGAAGGTGGCGATGGCGGTGGAACCGTAGTTGTTTCTGGTACGCCAGAAAAGGTTGCAGCAACGCCAGAAAGCCACACAGGCAAGTTCCTTAAAGAGATTCTTGACCGCGATAACGCACGTCTAGCTGCAGAGAAAAAAGCTCAGAAGAAGCGTGTATAACATGGCGAGAAAAACGGCAAAGGTTCAAAAGACAAATGCCATGAGGGAGCTTGATGCTGCCAATATTGCTTACGAGTTCCAATCTTACGAGGTAGACGAAGACGTTCCTTCTGGAGAGTTGGGTACTCATATTGCAGAGATGCTTGGAGAAGATCCAGACGCTGCATTCAAAACGCTTGTCTGTGTATCTTCAAGCGGAGAGCATGTGGTCTGTTGTATTCCTGTAGACCAAGAGCTTGATCTTAAAAAGGCTGCAGCGGCATCCGGTCAAAAGAACCTCTCCATGCTGCCTGTTAAAGAGCTTGAGGGTTTAACGGGTTATGTTCGTGGTGGTTGCACTCCCGTTGGTATGAAAAAGCAGTTTCCCACTATAATTGACGAGACCGCTCAGCTTTTTGAGCTCATCCATATCTCTGGTGGAAAACGCGGACTCAGTTTAACGCTTTCTCCAGAAGATTTAGCTTCATTTGTATCGGCTACGTTTGCAGATATTGTTCGCGAGGTGCACTAGTGACATATCAGCCCAAACATATGCGACTTTCAGCAGAGTCTTCTGACGGAACCTTGTCTGAAGAAACTCTGAGCAAGGCTCTTGATCAGACCTTTGATGAGCCTCCTGTAGTGGACACCATTGTTGTTCCAGAGACGTTTCATCAACCAATTGAGGATGAAGTCTTTGAGCAGATTGTAAGTCAGAAACTCGAAGAGGCCGCTGCTGAAGAGGATAACTCTGAGGCAGATAACAGCTCTGTGTCAGACGGCAACTTCGACGCAGGTAATTCTTATAGTGAAGAGGCTTCTTCTGATGAAGAAGATGCGTCTAAGCAGAAAGATTTGAGTCGCTCTACCTCTATGATGAGCGTACTTGTTCTGATTAGCCGTATTACGGGCTTTTTAAGAACCTGGGCTCAGGCATTTGCTATGGGCGCAACCGTTCTTGCAAGCTGCTATTCCATTGCAAACACCCTTCCTGACCAGCTCTATGAGCTTGTTGGCGCAGGAATGCTTACTACAGCTTTCTTGCCGGTATATCTCTCTATTAAGAAGAAAGTTGGACAGGATGAGGCAAATGCCTACACCTCCAATCTACTTTCCATTGTTGTTGTTGCAACAGGTCTTGTTGCGGTTCTCGGCTTCTTCTTTGCTGCAGAAGTGGTGTATACACAGTCCTTCTCGGCAGGGGCTGATTTTGATCCAACGCTGGCAGTGTACTTCTTTAGGTTCTTTGTCATAGAGGTTATGCTGTACTGCTTCTCTACTATTTTCTCTGGTGTTTTGAATGCAGAGCGAGACTACCTCTGGCCAGCTGCGGCTCCTATTTTTAATAACTTTGTCACTACGGCATCGTTCTTTGCGTATGCCTTCTTGGTTAACACTAACCCTGAGCTTGGTCTTCTTATTCTTGCACTGGGAAATCCGCTGGGCGTTCTGATTCAGGTTCTGATTCAGGTACCGTCACTTAAGCGCAAGGGGATTAAGCTCTCGTGGAGAATTAACCTCAAAGACCCCGCACTTAAAGAGACGCTCAAGATTGGCGCGCCTGCTCTGATTGTTGTGGTTGCCACGTTTGTAACTATGTCGGTTCAGACAAGCTCGCAGCTCAGTGTTTCTGCATCGGGCGCTTCAGTTGCTGCATACGCTCGTCTTTGGTACACGCTGCCATATTCCATTTTGACGGTGCCTATTACCACGGCCCTTTTTACCGAACTGTCTGATAGCTGGGCAAAAGAGAATATGGATCAGTTCAAAAAAGACTTCAAGCACGGTATCAACCAGATTCTTTTCTTTACCGTGCCATTCATGATGTATCTGATGATCTTCTCGATGCCCCTTGTTTCTATTATTGGAGCAAGCAAGTTCACTGAAGACCAGCTGCTGTTAACCCAGCAATTCTTGATTGGTCAGTCGCTTGCCTTACCTTTGTATGGCATTGGTATGTACCTGCAAAAAGTCTGTTCTGCTATGCGTCGTATGACGCTCTACGCAGTATCTGCAACACTCGGTTCTGTTGTACAGGTTCTGGTACTGCTGGTGGGTACTTCTCACTTTGGCATGATGTTTGTAGCAACTACCTCGGCTATCTTCTACGTGGTTATTGATACCATTATGTTGATCAGCCTGCGTAAACACCTTGGTCAGATTGGACTCAAGTCCATGGTGTTTGCGTTTGTTCGTTCAATTCTTTTTGGCCTTGCAGGATCGGCGGCGGCACTTCTGATTATGGTGGGCCTGCGCGCAGTCATTGGCGTACCGGACGGCCGAGCGCTCTATGGCGTGCTGTATTGCATCTTTGCAGGTATTCCAGCTGTTTTGGTTACCTATGGCTTGGCAATCCTCCTCAAATCACCAGAGTCTGCCATGCTCCGTTCACTGGTTTCTCGCGTAAGGTCATAGTATGGCCAGAAGCGGCGCTAGAAATAACAAAGACAGTTCTCACAACAACCTTGACCCCAGCTATGTGCCTTCGGGGGCGCCGGGACTTGCGCCGTCATTTTCTTCCGAGCCTTCAGATGACCTGGTATCTATTAGGGAACAGGTTGATCAGGTGCCAACTGATCCAGGTTGCTACCTCTGGAAAGACGGCTCTGGCAAGGTTATCTATGTAGGCAAGGCTAAAAACCTGCGTGCTCGCATGAGGCAGTACGTTACGCTTCAAGATGATCGAGCCAAGATTCCTCTGATGATGCAGGTTGTGCGTAGTTTTGACTACATTGTGGTAGAAAACGAGCACGAAGCACTGGTGCTGGAGCGCAATCTTATTGCTCAGTATCGTCCGTACTTTAACGTGGACTTTAAAGACGATAAGAGCTATCCCTACATTGCCATTACCGAATCAGATACCTTCCCAGCAATTAAATACACGCGCGAGAAACACAAGAAGGGTACGCGCTATTTTGGTCCCTACACCGATTCTTACGCTGCTCGACAGACCATTGAGACGCTCAGAAAAGTAGTGCCTATCTGCTCCTCTACATGCGTGGAGTGGAAGCGTGCTAAGCGCCTGCTGGAAAAAGACCCTGATGGCGCAGCTGTTGCTAACCTTCTGCTGGCAAAGAAGGGGCGTCCTTGCTTTGACTACCACGTAGGCAAGGGCCCTGGCGTGTGCGTGGGCGCCATTGATACCGTTTCCTACGCAAAGAATGTAAGGCAGGTAGAGAACTTTCTCCGCGGAAATCGTTCTGAGATAGTCTCTGAGCTCAAAGATCAGATGCAAGAAGCCGCCGCTGACCTGGATTTTGAGAAGGCAGCTAGGCTCAAGTCCCGTCTGACTTCGCTCTCTGATCTTGATGACCGCCAACAAGTCACATTTCCTACCTCGGTCAATATTGACCTCATTGGCATTTACCGAGAAGAAACTATCTCCGCTGCCTGCGTTTTTGTTGTGCGAGAAGGTCGTACCATCCGCTCAGTTGAGTTTATCCTGGACAAAGGCTTGGACGTTTCCGAGGAAGAGCTGGTTTCGGGCTTCCTAAAGCGCTACTACGACGAAACCGCTGATATTCCCGCAGAGGTTAACCTGCCCATCGATCTTCTCGACGCAGAGGTTTTGTCCGAGTGGCTTACGCAAAAACGAGGCCACAACTGCGTGCTTCACCACCCACAACGTGGCGAGAAGTTCCGTCTTCTCCAGATGGCTTCTGCTAATGCTCGTCACGCACTGATGCGCCACATGATTCGCACGGGCTATGCCGATGACCGCACTAACCAGGCACTTCTTCAGCTGGAAAGCGCGCTTGCGCTTGATGCGCCGCCACTGCGCATTGAGTGCTTTGATATCTCTACGCTTCACGGTAACTTTACCGTTGCGTCGATGGTGGTCTTTACTAATGGAAAGGCTGATAAAAGCCAGTATCGCCGCTTTAAAATTCGCGCTGAGCTTGATGAAGCTAACGATTTTGTTTCAATGACCGAAGTCCTGGGCAGAAGGTATAGTCCGGAGCGTATGGCAGATGAGCGCTTTGGCTCGCGACCTGATTTGCTGGTAGTTGATGGCGGTAAACCTCAGCTGACTGCTGCAATCAATCAGCTTAATGAGCTAGGGTTGGATATTCCTGTCTGCGGCCTTGCTAAGTCTGATGAGGAAGTCTTTGTACCTTGGGACGACACGCCAATCGTGTTACCTACGGGGTCAGCTTCTCTGTATCTCATCAAGCAGGTTCGTGACGAGTCTCACCGTTTTGCGATTACGTTCCATCGCGAGCTTAGAGATAAGGCAATGACCGTCTCTATTCTGGACGAAATACCTGGTGTAGGACCTAAACGCAAAAAAGACATCATGCGCCATTTTGGCTCTTTTAAGCGCTTAAAGGCTGCAAGTGTTGAGGACATCTCTCAGGTAAAAGGTGTTTCTGTGAACTTGGCAGAAACTATTTATGAAGAACTCAAAGCTTGGGAAGAATCTTCCACGACTGTACATGAGAAGTTAGATACAAGGGGAGGAACTCATGAGTAAAACAGCAGACGAGAAGATCTTGGCACTTGTGAATCCAGAATACATTAAGCGTATTCCGTTCTTTGTTCGTGGTCACGCAACAGGTAAGTCTTGTGAGTATATTGCTCGGGAGTATCCAGAGCTTTACACTGCATTTGAGGATGAACCTAGTACTCAACAAGTTGAAGAGATGGCAAAGATTATCAACGAGCTCTTTGAGCAAAGGATGAAGAAGCACAATCTCTAAAACCAAATCAAGCGATAGAGTTATTTGTAATAAGAATGGCAGCTATGAAGTGTTGTTATGCCATTCTTATTTTTTTCATTCAACGCTGAAATATAGCCATTGGCCGACAGATGTACTGCTAAAGCATACTCGCACGGAATATCATTAGAGCTACCTAGTCATTACTCTTATGTCAATTGCGACAAGCAGTTCTAATGAGGTGACAGCAGATGCAGCGTAGAAAAAGATTTATAAAAGGTCTGTCATTATTGGTAGTTCTTGTTATTTGTGGCTTACTGATTAACAACTGGTTTTTTAAGCTGAATACTATGAGACTGCCAGAGTTAAAAAGGCAGGCAGCTCAGTATGTTGTGCAACAATATAATGCTTGTAAAAACGGTTCAAAGTCAGATTTTACTTCTGTTGATAACATTAACTTGGAAGATACAGAGATTGCTGGTCCGTTTTTGGGCGTTAGCAAAGATGGCCCAGTAGTAATGAACATAACGCTCTATTGGACAATAAGTTCTCATGGAGTTCTTATTGGAACTGTTGAGCAAGATTTGGGAGTCTTTGCTATAAGTGCATACACAGGATCTTCATCAGAACTGTGGATTCAAACAAGAAATGCTGGATTGCTGCAAGAAATGAATAAGCAAAAGCTACCGTGCTTGGTTTGGGAAGTTGCAGGAACAAATGGATGGCCTCCAAGCTATCAATCAGATGGTTATTATGGCCGCTATAGTCCAGCTGACGGAGATTTCGAAATTATAAAAGAAGATTATCACGTATCGGAAATTATTAGCTTCCGATTAGGGGAAGAACACTTGGACTTTATGGCAAATCCTGAGCGTGTTGTAGATTTAGTTAAGTAATTTTGAGGTGTTTTCTCTTCTTTAGAACTGAGAAAAATGTTCCTTTCGGTGGGCCTAAGGGTTCAATGGTAGTTGGACAAAGGCAAGAATAGACGGTGTCGTGTATGAATTTGATTAAAAAGGCATTGCAAGAAAAGTCTTAAATCCAAATATCATTCCCGTATCAGTGCCAACTACAGACTTTGGTGAGGTGACAGCAGATGCAGCGTAGAAAAAGATTTATAAAAGGTCTGTCATTATTGGTAGCTTTTGTTATTTGTGGCTTACTGATTAACAACTGGTTTTTTAAGCTGAATACTATGAGACTGCCAGAGTTAAAAAAGCAGGCAGCTCAGTATGTTGTGCAACAATATGAGAATAAGAAAAATGGTCTTAAGTCTGATTTTGGATCCGCAGGAAATATTGACTTAGAGACTGCTACTATTTCTGGCCCATTTTTAGGAGTCAGTCAAGCTAACCTACTTATGTTGAATGTAGATTTATATTGGGTAATAAGCTCTCAAGAAACGGTTGTTGGTACTGTTGAGCAAGATTTGGGGCTATTCGCCATTGGGTCTTATTTTGGAACTCCAAAAATGTGGATTCAAACAAGTAACGCTGGGCTGTTACAAGAAATGCATAATAGAAATTATAGATGTCTAGTTAGAAGTTTTTGTGGCTTAGGGTTAAGTGGATGGCCGCCACCGTACCTAGCTGATGGTTATTTAGGAAGTTATAGTCCAGCTGACGGAGATTTCGAAATTATAAAAGAAGATAGTCATGTATCGGAAATTATTAGCTTCCGATTAGGGGAAGAACACTTGGACTTTATGGCAAATCCTGAACGAATCCTGGATTTAACCAAGTAATTTTAATGAGTTTTCGCTGTTTTAAGACAAGGGTCAGTTCATTTTGGGCTGACTCTTGTCTAATCTTCACAACATATCCGTAATTTCTAAAGGCAAACGGTAGTAAATCATCGGTAAACGGTAGTTGACTTTGCTTACTACTTATGTAGTTAGTTAAATAATTTATATATTATACAAGGTAAAATAATAGTAAAGCCCGCTAACTGCGGGCCTTCTTAGCTGCTATTAAGATTTATATGAAGTAAATAATACAATAAAACACGTTTTCATATTTTGAGCAGCCAATGGGCGAGAAATTAATACCGTTGGGCGAACTGTCTTCAGACCGAATATCTTTTCTTTCTATAGTTATGTAGATGTAAGCCACACAAGTGGCATTGGTGCCACGTTGTGGCAAGGAGAGTTTTTAGAAAGAGGCAGAAATGAGCGAGTTTATTAACCGTCCACTTTCGCGTCGCGGCTTCCTTGGCGGAGCAACTGTAGCAGCTGGTTTTGGTCTCACCGCTTGTGGTGGCGGACAGCAGAAGGCAGCTGAAGCTCCATCTGGAAAGGAAGGCGGCGGCACAATTACTGCTGGTACCGCTTATTCAACCCAGAACTATGATCCATCTACTACTTCATCAGCACTTGCTCTTGGTGTTAACTGGCAGGTAGTTGAGGGCCTCTATGGTCTTAACTTCCACGACTATTCCACCTTCAATGAGCTTGCTACTGCTGATCCAAAGAAGGTAGACGATTACACCTTTGAGATTACCCTCCGTGACGGCGCAAAGTTCTCTGATGGTAATGAAGTTAAGGCAGATGACGTTGTTGAGTCCTTCAACCGTTCCGCTGCTAAGGGTAGCGTTTACGTTCCAATGCTCGCTCCAATTGCTTCCGTAGAGAAGAAGGATGACAAGACTGTCACCGTTAAGACCACTATTGCTAACTTCTCCCTCCTCAAGGAGCGTCTGTCCATTGTTCGCGTTGTTCCAGCAAGCAGCTCCCAGGATGAGATGAAGAAGCAACCAGTTGGCTCCGGTCCATGGCAGTTTGAGTCCATCTCTGACAACACTCTTGACCTTGTTCCTAACAAAAACTACAACGGCGCAACTCCTGCTAAGGACGATAAGCTCCACTATGACGTCCTTAAGGATCCAACCGCTCGTCTGACCGCACAGCAGGATGGAACCACCCTTGCTATGGAAATGGTTCCTGCAGACGCTGTAGACCAGCTCAAGGGCGCAGGCTGCACCGTTGACGCTGTCCAGGGCTTTGGTGTCCGCTTTGCAATGTTCAACCTTGGCAAGGCTCCTTGGGACAACGTTAAGGTTCGCCAGGCATGCCTCTATGCACTTGATACAGACAAGATGCTTGCAAACGCATTCTCTGGCCAGGCTGAGGTTGCTACCAGCTACCTTCCTTCTTCCTTTGCTAACTATCACAAGGCATCCACTGTCTATGCACACGATGTTGATAAGGCTAAGAAGCTCATTTCTGAGTCTGGTATCACTCCTGGTGATGTTGTTCTTCGCACCACCGATAACGAGCAGGTTAAGTCTATGGCAACTCAGGTCAAGAACGACCTCGACGCACTTGGCTTTAACGTAAGCATCGTTTCCGATACTTCTCCAGCAACCTATGCTGCAATTGACGCAGTTGACGGCTCTTGGGACATCCTGCTTGCCCCTGGCGATCCTTCCTGCTTCGGTGCAGACGTCGACCTGCTGCTTAACTGGTGGTATGGCGATAACGTCTGGATGACCAAGCGTTGCCCATGGAAGGAGTCCGCTGAGTGGTCTAAGCTCCACGATCTCATGACCAAGGCTCTTGGCCAGTCTGGTGCTGATCAGCAGTCTACTTGGAACGAGTGCTTCGACATCATCGCTGAGAACGTACCTCTGTACCCAGTTCTCTTTGCTAAGACCTTCACCGCTTCCTGGAGCGAGAAGCCAAATAGCAACGGTGTTGCTCTCAAGGGCTTCAAGGGTATCGGAACCACCGGTCTGTCCTTCATTGATGTCAACACAGTTACTGCTAGCTAATTTGTTGCCATCACGCGCTTAGCATCTCATACATTGGGGCCCGAGCGTTTTACCTATAACGCTCGGGCTCTTGTGCGCAAAATTTAGTCCTGAGGTGCACAAAGTCTCATCAAATTTTATTTGTACGGTTTGTTTTAAAGAGAGAGGGGGAGATAGTGAACAACCTATTACGTCTTATCGGACGCCGTCTTATTGCGCTGCCGATTATGGCTCTAGGCGTCACCTTTCTCGTATTCTTCCTAATGTCTTTCTCGCATGTTGATCCTGCATACAATGCCTTGGGAGAGTCTGCTTCTGCAGAAGCTATCCAGCAGTATCACATTGAGAATGGCCTTGATGACCCATGGCCTGTGAGATATGTACGTTATATCGGTGATGTTGCTCATGGAAACCTGGGTACCTACGGCACTTCTCACTATTCAGTTGCTGAAAGAATTTCAAAGGCTCTGCCAGTAACTATGCAGTTAACCTTTATGGGTCTCTTTATTGGCGCAATAGTTTCGTTTACGTTGGGCGTTATTGCGGCTCTCTATAGAGACCAATGGCCCGATCAAATCATTCGTGTATTCTCAATTGCCGGTCTTGCAACGCCATCATTCTGGTTGGCAGTTCTTTTGATTCTGGTCTTTGCGTCTACACTCAAGCTTTTACCTGCTTCTGGAGCGCTACCAGATCCTACGGTAAATCTTGTCGGTTACCTTGCCCGTATGATTATGCCGGCATTTGCACTTGCGGTTCCAATGTCTGGTCAGATGACCCGTATTGTTCGTACCGCAATGGTCGAGGAGCTGGATAAGGACTACGTCCGTACTGCTCGCGGTGCTGGTATTCCAGAGAGAATTGTCATTGCAAGAAACGTACTGCGCAACGCTCTTATTACCCCTGTAACTACGCTTGGCCTCAAGATTGGTTACCTCATGGGTGGCGCCGTTGTTATCGAGGTTATTTTTAACCTTCCTGGCATGGGTACCGCTATTCTCGAGGGCATCCAGGGTAACGAGGCAATGCTGGTTCAGGGCGTTGTTGTTGTCGTTGCACTGTCCTTCATCATCATCAACATTATTGTTGATATGTTGTACATCTTGATTAACCCACGCATTAGGACGGTGTAGTGCGATGGTACAAATTAGAAAAAAACAAGTCGAGAAGCTCGAAGAAGCTGCAGCAAAGGGTTCAACCTTTGGTGGCTTTAAGAAGATGAAGACAGCTTCCAAGATTGCTCTTGTCATTCTTGTCTTTGTTGTTCTTGCTTCTGTCTTTGCAAACTTTATTGCTCCACATAACCCACTTGAGATTTTCAACGCTCGTCAGGCTCCAGGCAATGGATTCATTTTTGGTACTGACGATAAGGGCCGCGATATTCTTTCTCGTATGCTTTATGGTGGTCAGTATTCACTGGTCATTGGTTTTGGCGCTACGGGTATGGCACTTTTGTGTGGCTCAATTATTGGTGCAATTGCAGCTGTTTCTAGAAAGGCTGTCTCTGAGGTCATCATGCGTGTGCTCGACATCATCATGTCGTTCCCAGGCATTGCTCTTGCAGCAGTCTTTGTTTCTATTCTGGGTAACAGCGTTCCTTCAATCATCTTTGCCATTGGCTTTATGTACACGCCACAGATTGCTCGCATTGTTCGTGCAAACATCGTAAGCGAGTACGGCGAAGATTACGTAAGGGCAACCATTGTTTCCGGTGCTCGTGCACCATGGATTCTGTGGAAGCATGTTCTTCGTAACTGTATTGCTCCAATCATGGTCTTTACCGTTACGCTTGTTGCAGACGCAATCATCTTTGAGGCATCCCTGACCTTCATTGGTGCAGGTATTGCAGAGCCAACTCCAACATGGGGTAACATCCTGGCTGATGCTCGTGCTGGCGTTCTTGCTGGCCGTTGGTGGCAGGCATTCTTCCCAGGTCTGGCCATTATGATGACCTGCCTGGCACTGAATATCCTCTCTGAGGGTCTTACTGACGCTATGGCAGCAGCACCTGGCGCTCCTGTTGATACAGAGAACTCTGATTCCAGACGTGCAGATGACATCTTGGCATCTGATCCAGTTCGCGCATATGCAGAGCAGGCAGAGTCTCTGGAGCGCAGACTTAATGCACTTAAAGAGGTTGAGCTGTCCAGAACTGATAGGCGCAAGCCTGACTTTGATGTAAAGCCACTGCTCAGCGTTAAGGATCTTTGCATCAGCTTTGAGTCTCACGGAGACGTTAAGGTTGTTGACCACGTAAGCTTTGATGTTCGTCCTGGTCAGTGCATGGCACTGGTTGGCGAGTCTGGCTGCGGTAAGTCTATTACTACCAAGGTCATCATGGGTCTGACTGATCCAAAAGAGACTATTACTGGTGAGGTTCTCTACAAAGACCAAGACCTCCTGAAGCTCTCCAAAGAAGAGCATCGCAAGTTGCTTGGACACGAGCTTGCAATGGTCTACCAGGACGCTCTGTCCTCCTTGAACCCTTCCATGCTTATCTCTTCTCAGATGAAGCAGCTTACTAGCAGGGGAGGCACCCGTTCTGCAGAGGAGCTTCTGGAGCTTGTAGGCCTGGATCCAAAGCGTACGCTAGAGTCTTATCCACACGAGCTTTCTGGTGGTCAGCGCCAGCGTGTTCTGATTGCTATGGCGCTTACCCGCGATCCTTCTCTGGTTATCTGCGACGAGCCAACAACCGCTCTGGACGTTACTGTTCAGAAGCAGGTCATCAAGCTCTTAAATGACCTCCAGCGTCGTCTTGGCTTCGCAATGATCTTTGTAAGCCACGACCTTGCACTTGTTGCAGAGGTTGCTTCTGAGATTACCGTTATGTACGCAGGTCAGGTTATTGAGCAGGCAGCTACTACTGAGCTTCTGACCAATCCTGTTCACGAGTACACCCGCGGTCTTCTCGGCTCTGTTCTTTCCATTGAGGAAGGTGCACAGGACGGTACCAGACTTCACCAGGTACCAGGTTCTGTTCCTTCTCCAGAGGACTTCCCAACAGGCGATAGGTTTGCTCCTCGTTCAAGCCACCCAGACTTGGGTCTTGAGGTACATCCTGTTATTAAAGAGATTCCTGGTAAGCATCATCGTTTCTCCGAGCTGCCTGATGAGTATCTGAAGGAGCATGGTCTTGTGCCTTACCTTGAGCGTTCTCAAAAGGAGGTGAGGTAAATGGCTACAACAACTGAAGAGCAGCCAATTATCTTCCTCGATGATATTTCGGTTACGTTTAAGACGCGTACAGGCTCAATCTTTAAGCCTAATAAGGTTCACGCAGTACAGAATGTTTCTCTCAAGCTTATGCCTGGTGAGACCATTGGTATTGTTGGTGAGTCTGGCTGCGGAAAGTCTACTACCGCAAATGTCATGTGTGGTCTTCAGTCACCAACGTCCGGTCATGTGTACTTCAAGGGAATGGATGTTACCAAGCGTACTCCAGAGCTCAGGAAGCAGATTGGCCGCGTTGTCTCCGTTGTTTTCCAGGACCCAGCAACTGCTCTTAACCCTCGCATGATTGTTAAAGATCAGCTTATGGATCCGCTACTGGTACATAAGGTAGGAACAGAGCAGGAGCGAGAAGCCCGTATTAATGAGCTTGTCGGTCTGGTTGGACTTCCACATTCGGCACTTCGCGCACTTCCTGGTCAGCTTTCTGGTGGTCAGCGTCAGCGTGTTGCTATTGCACGTGCGCTTTCTCTGAACCCATCGGCAATCATTGCTGACGAGCCTACTTCCGCACTGGACGTTTCCGTTCGCGCACAAATCTTGAACCTGCTTACTGACCTCAAGTCTGAGTTGGGTCTCTCGATGATCTTTATTTCGCACGACATCCAGACCGTCCGCTATGTTTCTGACCGCATCATTGTTATGAATCACGGCCAGATTATGGAAGATGGTCCTGCTAAGCAGGTCTTTGAGCATCCAACAGATCCTTACACTAAGACGCTTTTGGGTGCTGCGCCATCTTTGCTTCATCCTAAACTGGGTGAGTAGCGCTTACGTTTTTGTTTGACCAGAGCGCAGCTTAGGCTGCGCTCTTTTAGCTTGTTAGGTGGATCAATGCACCAAGAAACGCTTGAGCTTGCAGAATTGAAGGCAGCTCATGCTCTGACGCCTTATCCTTCAGATTTTGAGGCGTTTTGGAAGGCACGTATGGAGGAGGCGGATAACGCTCCTCTCAGCTGGCAGATTGCACCTTCAACAGAAGTTACGTCATCTGCTTTAGCTCACTTTTTTGATTTGACGTTTGTGGGAATTGATGGAGCGGAAGTCTACGCAAAGTATCTGCGACCACAGACTGCCCCAGGCGTACAAACTCCGCTTGTTCTACAATTCCACGGTTATCCAGGGGCTTCTCGCAGTTGGTTTGAGCAGAGCTCATTTTTAGGTTTGGGCTGCTCACTGATTGCGCTTGATAATCCTGGGCAGGGTGGCCGAAGTTTGGATGGAAGCTCATATAAGAGCACTACCGTCTCTGGCCATTTGGTGCTTGGACTGGACGGACCAGCAGAGGATCTTTACTTTGTGCATCTGTATCAGAACATTCGCTTGCTCTGCAGAATTGTTCGCCAGCTTGAAGGTATTGATACAGGCCGCATTTTTGTGAACGGCGCATCGCAGGGCGGCGGCATTGGTCTTGCTACCTGTGCTCTTAATCCAGACCTTATCAATAGAGCAGCAATTCTTTATCCCTTCCTCACTGATTTTAGGTGCGTATGGGAGCTTAATGCTGACGAGGTTGCCTACGAGGGAATTCGCTATTATTCCCGCTGGTTTGATGCAGACGGCTCTCGCGTTGATGAGGTCTTTGCAAAGCTTGCCTACATTGATTCAGCCAATTTTGCACGTCTGGTTACCTGTCCGGTGCTTTTTGGCACCGGACTTGATGATCCAGTAGTTCCACCAGAGGCTCAGTTTGCTGCCTACAATGCTCTGACCTGCCCAAAGAGACATTTGTTGTATCCCGGGTATGCGCATGAAGAGATTGGCGATTTTGACGATAAAATCATCGATTTCTTCTGCTCAGACAGGGGAGAGCAAGCTCTTAAAGAGTTGGACTCCTCATTTCCTGCTCAAGCAGAATACGAGGTAGGAGCATGAGGGGCTTAACACAAAGGCTTGAAGACGCTCGTTCTTATCGCGGTGCTTGGCTTAGACCATCAAACTTTGAATCATTTTGGGAGCCATCTGTAGCGTTTGCACAAAATGCGTACGTAGAGAGTGTGATTGAGCTTCCGTCCACTACCCAGGCGGCAACGTTTAAGCGCATCACATTCACCTCAACTGACCAGACGCAGCTGTGTGCTCGCGTCATTCTTCCAGCAGGTGTATCGGTGGCAGAATCGTTTGCTCCAGTAGAGCTGCTCGCATCGGCAGAACTGCCCGCGGTGGTGCTCTTCTCCGATCTTGGTCGGGGAGTGCGTAGCTGGCTGCACCTTTTGCGCTTCTCGGCGCTGGGCATGCCTGTTGTAGCTCTGGAGGCTCGCCCGTGCGAGCCCCAGCTCAAAGACGCTTGGAGGGGAACCTTTACCGCAGAGGAGCTTGCTCACGCACTCATCAACCCGGATGACGCCGCATCCTCCACGCTCAAGCAGCTCATCGATGACGCGCTGGTAGCTGCCTCGGTTGCCTCGCGCTTCCTGGGACGCACAACCGTCACCTGGGGAGAAGGTCTAGGCGGCTCGCAGGCTTTGTTTGCGGCTGCGCTTCTGCCCAAGGAAGTGAGCGCTACCATGGCGCTGAATCCGCTCTTTGCCGACAACGCAACAACCCTGCGCGCACATGTCGGGTGCGGAGACACTCCGCAATCAGATGCAGCTATCGACGCGGTTGGTCTTCTCGACAGCGCGTGCGCGGCCGAGCTTGTGCGCGTGCCTGCGCTTATCGGCACGGCCCTGCTGGACCAGAGCGCGCCAACTGAGGGAACGTTTGCGCTGTACAATCGCCTGCTGGGACAAAAAGAGATGCGCGTGTATCCCAAGTTTGGCCACGAGCGCATCAATCAGTTTGAGAACGAGCAAATCAACTATCTCTGCGAGGTTATATCAGGGCTTTGTCATAACTAAGCGGACTATAATTACGTAGGTTCTTTGAAGTTGCTTTTGATCAATGCTTTGGTCGACTTCTTCAGTACATTGTTGTATGAAACCAGTTGGATTTTCCAACGTGTGAAAGGATAAAGCATGTCCAGTAACGTACCATTTAGCGGTGTTGTTCCACCAGTTGTAACCCCAGATACCCCAGACCATCAGCTTGATGTTGTGTCGTTTGAGCGCTCCATTAACCGTCTCATTGAGGCTGGCGTAGACGGCCTGTTCTTCCTTGGCTCTTCTGGCGAGGTTGTCTTTGCAACTGATGAGCGTCGTGATCAGATTGTTCGCGAGGCTGTCCGCATTGTTGACCACCGCGTTCCGGTCCTTGTGGGCATCATTGATACCGAGACCGAGCGCGTCCTGGAGCACGGTCGCCGTGCCCTCGCACTGGGTGCAGACGCTCTTGTAGCAACCGCTCCTTTCTACGCACTTGGTGGCCCAGCTGATATTGAGGAGCACTTCCGCATCCTTCACCAGGAGCTGGACGCACCTCTGTTTGCGTACGATATTCCTGTCTGCGTTCACACCAAGCTTCCTTGGAAGATGCTTGCTCGTCTGGGCGCAGAGGGCGTTCTTGCAGGTGTTAAGGACTCTTCTGGCGATGACGTTTCCTTTAGGTATCTTGTTCAGGAGAACGAGAAGAACGGTCATCCTTTAACTCTTCTGACTGGTCACGAGATTGTTGTTGACGGCGCTCTTCTTTCTGGCGCTGACGGTTCTGTCCCTGGTCTTGCTAATGTTGAGCCAGAGGGCTACGTCCGCATGTGGAAGGCAGCTCAGGAAGGTAACTGGGCAGAGGTCAAGCGTGAGCAGGACCGACTCAACGAGATTTCCCACATCTTTGATGTCACTTCAGGCGTTCAGGGCTATGGCGCTGGCGTTGGTGCATTCAAGTGCGCACTTAACCTCATGGGTATCTTTGATTCTGACCAGATGCCTCGTCCTGTTAAGCCACTTGATGGCCAGAACCGTGAGGCAATCAAGCAGGTTCTTGTTGCAAACGGCCTTCTCTAAACAAGAGGGGACACCATGGACTCTAAGTTTGTTTCTCCAACACATGTTTGCGCCGTTGATATTGGCGGCACAAAAATCGCCTGTGGCATAGTCACTCTTAACGGCACCGACGCCCCAAACGTTCAGTCCGTAAAGAAGGTTCCTACCAATGCAAAAGAGGGTGGCAAGCAGGTTCTTGCCACCGTTCTGCAGGCAATTAGAGAGGCTCTTGCTCGCGCAGAAGAGCTGGGCCTTACCATCTCTGGCGTGGGTATTTCTTCTGCTGGTGTTGTTGACCCTCGCACCGGAGACATCGCCTACGCAAACGAGCTTATGCCAGGCTGGGGCGGAACCGCTCTTGGCTCAGCAGTTACCAGCGAGTTTGACCTTCCTTGCAGCGTTCTCAATGACGTTCACGCCCATGCCCTGGGTGAGGCTCGTCATGGTGCTGGCCACGGTAAAGATAGCGTTTTAACCGTAGCGGTTGGCACGGGCATTGGTGGTGCCTTTGTGAACCACGGCATTTTGATGCTGGGTGCTCACGATGAGGCTGGCCACATTGGTCACGTTGCAACTCCAGCAGCTGCAGGCGTTGACTGCCCTTGTGGTGGAACTTCTCACCTTGAGCCTGTTTCCGCAGGTCCTGGCATTATCCGCGAGTACGTCCGCCTTGGAGGCTCCGACACGCTTGAAGACGGTTCTGCTCTTGACGGCGCAGAGATTGACCGTAGGGCTCTTGCTGGCGAGAAGATCGCTCAAGCTGCAGAGGAGCGCTCAGGCCGTGCGCTTGGTGAAGTTTTGGGCAGCATGTGCAACATGCTTGACCCTTCCGTCATCATCTTGTCGGGCTCCGTTGCAGAGTGCGGCAAGTACTGGCACGAGGCGCTTGAAGCTGCATTTAAGCTGCAGGCCATGCCTCCTGTTCAGGCAACGCCTATTGTGAAGGGAACCCTTGGCGGAGAAGCCCCTCTTATTGGAGCTGCAGAAAACCTTGTTCTACCTGGCTATTTAGAGACACGTCTTTAGGTAGTGGCACGTCAGCAGGCAAATTGCTTGCTGATCCAGCACGCCGCAAAGACACATACCTTTAACGTACGTACATTCTGGTAAGGAGAATACCGTGGCACACTCAGAGCTTGTTGAGTCACTTAAAGGAAAACTCATCGTTAGCGTCCAGGCGTATCCTGGTGAGCCTATGAGGCATCCAGAGACCATGGCTCAGATTGCCCGCGCTTGTGAGCTTGGTGGCGCCGCAGCTATTAGGTGCCAGGGCTTGTCTGATATCTCTGCCATTAAGGGAAGGGTTGAAATTCCTGTCATTGGCCTCTGGAAAGAGGGTCATGAAGGCGTCTACATTACTCCTACGCTTCGTCATGCGCGCGCTTGTATTCACGCAGGTGCAGACGTTGTTGCTTTGGATGCAACAGACCGCCCAAGGCCAGATGGTAGAACCTTTGAAGAGACCGTTGCGGCGCTCCGCGCAGAGTCTGACGTGCTGATTATGGCTGATTGCATGACTATGGATGATATCCGTCGTGCTGTTGCTGCTGGTTGTGACCTTGTTTCAACTACGCTTTCTCACAATAAGGCTGCTATTGACACTACGCTTGATGATGGCCCTGACATCGCCCTCCTTAAGCAAGCAACTACTGAGTTCCCAGGTATTGCTATTATTTGCGAGGGTCACGTCCACACGCCACAAGACGCAAAAGATGCTCTTGATGCAGGCGCTTGGGCAGTTGTTTCAGGTACTGCCATTACGCACCCAACTTCAATTACCTCTTGGTTTGCAGCAGCACTTGAGGATTAACGCTTGGAGCGGTAAGGTTTTCTCGTCACGTATTTAAGGAGCGCCTGTGAAGAAAAACGATCCTACACCTTCAGTTATTCCCGACATTGTCATTATTACGGGTATGTCTGGATCGGGTCGCACGCAGGCGCTTCATGTGTTTGAGGATATGGGTTATTTCTGCATTGATAACCTGCCACCAGCTCTTATTTTGCAGCTTTCTAACCTTGTGGGCATTAACACGGGCGTTGGTCGTCACTTGGCTGTTACCTGTGATTTGCGCTCGCAAGGTCTTTTTGACGACATTTCTGAAGCGCTGAAGTCTCTTGCAGATCACGAGCTTACCTACAAGATTGTGTATCTGGACTCTTCAGACGAAGTGCTTATGCGTCGCTACAGCGAGAATCGCCGTCGTCATCCTTTAGCGCAGGAGGGAGAAAATCTCTCATCTGCAATTTCTAGGGAGCGCGCACAGCTACAGGACATAAAAGCGCTGGCAGATGTGGTCTTAGATACCTCATCTATGCGCACTAATACGCTCAAGAGTCGTCTTCGTCGCGCATTTTCAGAGCTTGCTGAACAGCAGCTTATGGATGTTAGCGTGTTTTCCTTTGGCTTCAAAAATGGTTTGCCCGTTGAGGCTGACCTTATGATTGACGTGCGCTTCCTGCCCAATCCTTACTATGATCCAGAGCTCAGACCACTTACCGGTCTTGATGAGCCAGTAGCTCAGTTTGTCCTTCAGCATGGCACTACTAAGAAATTCCTTAAGTCTTGGTTTGAGCTGCTAGATGTGGTTATGCCTGGTTATGTGCAGGAAGGCAAAAGCTTGCTCTCTATTGCGGTAGGTTGCACGGGTGGCCAGCATAGAAGCGTTGCAATTGCACGTGCTACGGCAGAGCATCTTACCAGCCAGGGCTATCGCGTAACGCTTTTCCATCGCGATCTTGATGCGGCTCAGAAGAAGTCTCAGCAGGCTGAGTAGAAGTTAGCCCACCATGTCCTATACAGCCCTGGTAAAAAATGAGCTGGTCAGCGTACCAGAACTTCAGACGGAGTGCGAATTAGCACAGCTTTCTGCGCTTATTCGTGTTTCTGGAACGTTGTCGATGCACGGCCCTGGTAAATTTGCCGTTCGCATTGTTACCGAGACGGGCACGGTTGCCCGCACCGTTATTAGTTCTTCTCGCCGTTTGTTTGATCTGGGTACTTCCGTTGAGTACCGTCGCTCTATCATGCATAAGAAACGCAACTATTTGCTTGAGATTTCTAACCAGGATTCGCTTGCAGAAGCACTTTCCGCTCTTGGCATTTATATACCGGGAGAAGGCCTGGTAAGCGGCATTCCAAAGAGTGTTATTCGCACCAAGCAGGCGCAGCGTGCTTTTTTGCGCGGAGCATTTATGGCGGGCGGATTTTTGGCTGATCCCTTAAAAGATTTTCACCTAGAGATTGCTGTCTCGGGAGAAAGATTTGCCACTGAGCTGGTAAAACTCATGGGATCCATTGGCGTTAAGGCGCGCCTTAATCATCGTAATCGCCATACCAATGCGCTCATGCGCACCAGAGAAATTTATGCCGTCTACCTTAAGAGCTCTGACGACATCATCAAGTTTTTGCGAGAGATTGGTGCGCCTACTATGGCGCGCGCTATTGCGTTTACGCGTGTGCAAAAGCATTATCGCAACAACGTCAATCGAGTTGTTAACGCAGAGATGGCAAATCAAACGCGGTCTTCAAATGCAGCGGCAGACCAGTTGGCGCTCATAGAAAAGGCCGAGAAACTCATTGGACTCAGAGCTCTGCCGCCAGCGGTTAGAGATTTTTGTCTTGCACGAAAAGATAACCCTGAGCTGTCATTATCAGCACTAGGGGAGTCGTTTGTACCGCCCGTATCCAAGTCCGCTATGTATCACCGATTGCTTCGTTTGGAAAAAATCGTTCAGGATTTAGAAAAAGATGCATAAGTTATCGGCGAGTGCGGTAAAATACTCGGTGTACGGTTTAAATGTTAATGAATCCGGAGAATGGCTCTGGGTCACCGAAAGGAGCATTACGTATGGCAGTAAAGGTTGCTATTAACGGTTTTGGCCGCATTGGTCGCCTTGCATTTAGGCAGATGTTTGGTCACGAGGGTTCCGAGATTGTTGCAATCAACGACCTTACTTCTCCAGAGATGCTTGCATATCTTCTGAAGTATGACTCTACTCAGGGCAACTATTCCCGCGATCACAAGGTAGAGGCAACTGACCACTCCATCATCGTTGACGGTCACGAGATTGTTATTTACAAGGAGGCAGACGCTAACAACCTGCCTTGGGGCGATCTTAACGTTGACGTTGTTCTTGAGTGCACCGGTTTCTACACTTCTAAGGACAAGGCACAGGCTCACATCAACGCTGGTGCTAAGAAGGTTGTCATTTCTGCTCCTGCAGGCAATGACCTCCCAACCATCGTCTTCAACGTTAACCACGAGACCCTCACTGCAGATGACAACATCATCTCCGCAGCTTCCTGCACCACCAACTGCCTTGCTCCTATGGCAAAGGGTCTTAACGACTTCGCAACTATTAAGTCCGGTATCATGACCACCATTCACGCATACACTGGTGACCAGATGATCCTCGACGGCCCACAGCGCAAGGGTAACTTCCGTCGTTCCCGTGCTGGTGCAGAGAACATCGTTCCTAACTCCACTGGTGCTGCTAAGGCTATTGGCCTTGTTCTTCCTGAGCTCAACGGCAAGCTTATTGGTGCTGCTCAGCGCGTTCCTACGCCAACTGGCTCCCTCACCAACCTCTATGCTGTTGTTGACAAGAAGGTCACCGTTGACGAGGTCAACGCTGCAATGAAGGCTTACGCAGAGACCATTCCAGAGACCTTTGGTTACAACGAGGATGACATTGTTTCCCGCGACATCGTCGGCGAGACCCACGGTTCCATCTTCGACGCAACTCAGACCATGTGCTCTGACCTTGGCGATGGCACCACTCTTGTTCAGGTCACCTCTTGGTACGACAACGAGAACTCCTACACTTCCCAGATGGTCCGCACCATCAAGTACTTCGAGAAGTTCGTTGCTTAAGTTCTAGTTACATAGACGCCTTAGGCGCGGTCGCAGCATCTGCCGCGATCGCGCCTTCTTTTGTTGGAAACGTATTTAAAGGAGTGACATGGCTTTTACAAAGAAGACTGTCCGCGATGCAGATGTTGATGGTAAGCGCGTACTTATGCGCGTTGACTTCAATGTGCCTCTAAAGGACGGCGTTGTTACTGACGACACCCGCGTTCGCGCTGCACTTCCAACCATCCAGTATCTTCTCGACCACAACGCAAAGGTCATCCTGATGAGCCACCTTGGTCGTCCAGATGGCACCGGCTTCCAGCCAGAGCTTTCCCTGCGCCCAGCTGCAGATAAGCTCGCTGAGCTTCTTGGCCGTGAGGTTAAGTTTGTTGAGGACACCTATGGCGAGAAGGCCCGTGAGGCTGTAGACGCACTCAAGGACGGCGAGGTTCTTGTTCTTGAGAACGTCCGCTTTGACAAGCGTGAGAAGAAGAACGATCCAGAGATTGCAAAGACCCTTGCATCTTATGGTGACATCTTTGTTCTCGACGCCTTTGGTACCGCTCACCGTGCACAGGGTTCTGTTGTGGGACCAGCAGCTTACCTTCCTGCATATGCTGGCTTCCTGCTTGAGAAAGAGGTTGACACTCTTACTTCTATCTTCTCTAATCCAGAGCGCCCACTTGTAGCTATCGTTGGTGGCTCCAAGGTTTCTTCTAAGATTGGTGTTCTTGATCACCTTATCGACTCCGCTGATACCCTTATCATCGGTGGCGGTATGGCTTACACCTTCTTCCTGGCAAAGGGTTATACCGTTGGTACTTCTCTTCAGGAGCCAGACTGGATTGAGCGCGCAGGTGAGATGCTCAAGAAGGCAGAGGAGAAGGGCGTTAAGATTCTGCTTCCTGTTGACAACGTTGTTACCGATCACTTTGGTGAGGACGCTGTTGGTGAGGTAGTTCCTTCCGACCAGATTCCTGCAGATCGCATGGGTATGGACATTGGTCCTAAGACTGTTGAGCTTTACTCTGAGGCAATCAAGGGCGCAAAGACCGTCTTCTGGAATGGTCCTATGGGCGTCTTTGAGTTTGACCAGTTTGCAAAGGGCACCGAGGCTATTGCTCGTGCTGTTGCAGATGCTGATTGCACCTCCATCATCGGCGGCGGCGATTCTGTTGCAGCAGTTAACAAGTTCCACCTTGCTGACAAGATGAGCTGGATCTCCACTGGCGGCGGCGCTTCCATGGAGCTCGTTGAGGGTAAGGCACTTCCAGGAGTGGAGGCGCTTCTCGATGCGTAATCGTATGATCGCAGGTAACTGGAAGATGAATGAGACTTTCGCTGAGGGCGTTGAGCTTGCTCAGGGAATTGTCGATCAGCTTGCTTCCGGTACTGGAAACGTTGATGTTGTTATTGCTCCACCTCTTGTAGACCTTAAGGGTGTTTCTGAGGTTCTTACTCAGGCAAACTCTTCTGTTGCTCTTTCTGCACAGAATGTGTACTGGGAGGAGTCCGGCGCATTTACTGGTGAGACCTCTCCAGCAATGCTGACTTCTGTTGGTGCAACTTACTGCATCATTGGTCACTCTGAGCGTCGTGGCTATTTTGGCGAGACCGACGAGGACATTAACCGCAAGGCAAAGGCACTGATGGCTCATGACATCGTTCCTATTTCTTGCTGCGGTGAGTCTCTTGAGGTTCGCAACGCTGGTACTCACGTTCAGTTTGTTGTTGACCAGATTAAGGCAGATACTAAGGGTCTAGAGATCACCGATCCTTCCAAGTACGTTATTGCTTACGAGCCAATCTGGGCAATCGGTACTGGCATGACTGCAACTGCTGATGACGCACAGGAAGTCTGCGGCGCAATCCGTAAGACCCTGGTAGAGATCTTTGGCGCAGAAATTGCAGATGGCATCCGTATTCTTTACGGTGGTTCTGCAAAGCCAGAGAACGTTGGCGGCTTCCTCGAGAAAGAGGACGTCGACGGCGCACTTGTTGGTGGCGCATCTCTCAAGGCCGATTCCTTCGTTGCAATGGTTAAGAGCGCAATGAACTAAACTCTGACAAAGCTCCTTACCACCGGTTGGGCGCTTGGTTCATTTGTTAAGTTCTTGTTTGTTTTGCAACTTAGCACACGTCATTCCCAAAGGGGAGTGGCGTGTGCTATTCTTTTCTATTGTACGTGAAAATAACTAGGGCTGGATTTTCTCGCCAGCAAGAGGGGGAACCTCGTGGGCGTTCTGAATACAATTCTTTTAGTGCTGTTTGTTCTTTCTGGCATTTTGACGGTGCTGCTTGTTCTGGCACACTCCGGAAAGGGCACTGGCGTTTCTGACATGATTGCTTCTTCTATGTATAACGCAAGCGCTGGTTCAGGCATTATGGAAAAGAACCTTGATCGCCTTACCATCATCACTTCAACCATCTTCTTGGTTTGCGCTATTGTTATGGCTTTGACGTTCCCTGTTGGAGCTATTGGCTAAGCAGCTACTTTTACCTTTGAATCATCTGCCGAGAAACCCGGGTTTCTCGGCATTTTTTATTTGTAGCCTGCGGAGTGTAGGTAAATTTGCTGAAGGAAACGCCGGCAAAAAGATCGGACGCAACAGATAGCAGTTTTCTTTTACTTCTTAACAGAATTTTCAATAACGTTTCTCATATGTAAACAAATTTGATTGTGACCTGTACGCTGGAGTCAAACAGTCATTATATGTGGATACGTTTTGCTGGGATTGGTATGCATAATCTTGCTTATCTAAGAGATATTTTTTGGGTTAGGCAACTTATCCATGGTAAAATTACACTTTGCTGTGTATTCACGGCATGTTTGTTGTAGGAATGCTAGGTTGCCATACCGAGAAAACCTCGCTTATCAGGTGGATAAGCGCAAGGCGGTGAGGAGAGTCAATGGCACGGTTTGTTTGGTACGTTACAAAGAGGATTTTGAGCTACATTGTGATGATTTTTGTTGCAACTTCGCTCACATTCTTCCTCGCATCATCGTTTATGAATCCACGCTCCAACTTTGAGCAGCGTACTCCACGTCCTCCACAGGAGTCTATTGAGGAGAACCTGTATAGGACTAATCTAAATGATAAGACTCCAGTTATTGAGCGTTATCAGGTCTGGATTACCAATCTGCTTACCAAGTTTGACTTTGGTATGACCCCAACAGGCGATAACGTTAATCGTGAGATGAGCTCAAAGTTCATGGCTTCTATTCTGCTCATGACTCCAGCAACTATTTTGTCTGTCGTTATTGGCGTCAGCTTGGGTGTTTATACCGCTCAGCGTCAGTATCAGTGGCAGGACCGCTTCTTAAGTGGTGTTGCTTCGATTCTTCTGGTTATTCCAACTGTTGTTATGGCAATCTTGATTGTTTTTGCGGCAATTGAGATTAACGCACGTGCCGGTACTCGTATTTTCTACGTTACCGATCTTTCCAGTGGAGATACCGGAAACTTCTTCACTTGGCTCATTGACTTCCTCCAGCACATTATTCTTCCAACCATTGTTCTTACTATCGTAAGCTCCGTTGGTTACCACCTATCTCAGCGTACGTACCTGCTTGACGAGATGCACGCAGACTACGTTCGTACTGCTCGCGCTAAGGGCCTCACTCGTAAGAAGGCAATTCGTAAGCACGCTCTTCGTGTTTCTTTGATTCCAACTGCTGTTTCAGTTGCTTTCTCACTTGCAGGTATCTTTACCGGTGCTGTTATGACCGAGAAGGTCTTTGCAATTCACGGTCTTGGTGAGTACTTCATTAACTGTATTAACAACAACAATATTCACGGTGCAGTTGCAGTTGCAGCTTTCTCTGGCGCAATGACTCTTGTTGGCGCTCTTCTGGCTGACCTCTTTGCTGCTGCTCTTGATCCACGAATTAAGATGAGCTAAGGAGGCGGACATGTCTAAAGAAGAGCTTCAGAATAATGACGAGAAAAACGTCTCCATTGATGCAGGTCTTACTAATGCAGAGCGTGAGCTTCAGGCAGATGCTAAGTCTGACAATAAAGAAGTTAAAAGAATTAGCTATGCTGGCCTGATTACAAGGCGTTTCTTCCGCCAGCGTTCTGCAGTAATCGGTTTGATTATTCTTGGAATTATGGTTCTCATTGCAGTTTTTGGACCATATGCCACTCCGTTTAATTACACAGATGCTGACTTTACTGCAATTAACATGGCTCCTAATGCAAAGCATTGGTTTGGTACTGATGGTGCTGGTATCGACCTGTATGCTTGCGTTGTCCATGGTCTTGGTCGTTCTTTGACCATTGGTATCAGCTACGCAATCTTGACCACTATCATTTCTGCAATTATCGGTACTGCTATTGCCTATGTCCGTGGTATTCCAGAGAAGATTGGTATGTGGCTTCTTGATATGCTCATGGTCATTCCTAGCTTCTTGCTGGTTGCTATGATTGTTCGTGCAGCAGGCGGTGAGTCTGGATGGCTCATGCTTATCTTTGGTTTGACTGCGTTTGGTTGGATTGGTCGCGCACGTACTATCCGTACCATGGCTCTGTCTTTGCGTGAGAGAGATTACGTCAAGGCTGCTAAGTACATGGGTGTTCCACCATTCACCATCATTGTTCGTCACCTTATTCCAAACCTTGGTTCAATTCTTATTATTGATTTGGTCTTGGCTGTTATTGGTGGCATTAACTCTGAGACTGCATTCAGCTTCTTGGGCCTTGGTATTAAGGCGCCAGATACTTCTCTTGGTTATCTTCTGAGTGCTGGTTCTTCTGCAATGCTTACTACTCCATGGATGATTCTGATTCCATCGGCATTTTTGATCATTGTTTGTGTTGGCCTGCAGCTCATCGGCGATGGCCTTCGCGATGCCTTTGACCCTTATTCACGCGCTGCTGGTAGCGTCAAAGATCAGGAAGAGGATTCTTCCAAGGATGACGCTCAGCTTGGTGATCTTGAGGGAAGCATCGTTTCTGAAGAAACTACGGAGCGTGCATAATGTCTGACACTACTAATACTTCAACAAAGCAGGGAAGTGTAGAGATGGACGATGTCCTTCGCTACGAGCTGCTTGAATCAAACGGTCCAAAGGGTGCTCCAACAGGAGATCCAGTTCTTTCTGTCCGTAACCTTAAGGTTTCCTTTAATACTGAGGCTGGTCGTGTAGACGCAGTTCGCGGTGTTAACTTTGATCTTTGGGGCGGCCGTACTCTTGGTATCGTAGGTGAGTCTGGTTCTGGTAAGTCAGTAACCGCTCTGTCTCTTATCGGTCTTCTTGATGACAACGCTCACGTTACCGGTTCTATCAAGCTTGGTGATGAGGAGCTCATTGGTAAGACCGACGAAGAGATGTCACAGCTTCGTGGCACTAAGATTTCTATGATCTTCCAGGATCCACTGTCTGCTTTGACTCCAATGTTCTCTATTGGAGATCAGCTTGCAGAGGCTCTGCTTACCCATAATCCTCACATGAGCAAGGCAGACGTTCGTAAGCGTTGTATTGAGCTTCTCTCTATCGTTGGTATTACTGATCCAGAGAATCGTCTTGATTCTTTCCCACATGAGTTCTCTGGTGGTATGCGTCAGCGTGTTGTTATTGCAATTGCTATTGCAAACAACCCTGACATCATCATCGCAGACGAGCCAACCACCGCTCTTGACGTAACTATTCAGGCTCAGATTCTTGACGTCTTGAAGGTTGCACAGAAAGAGACTGGCGCAGCAGTTGTTCTGATTACTCACGACCTTGGTGTTGTTGCAGGTACCGCTGATGACATTATGGTTATGTATGCAGGCCGTGGCGTAGAGCGCGCAAGTGTTGATACACTTTTTGCTGAACCTCGTCACCCTTATACCATGGGTCTTCTGGGCGCTGTTCCAAAACCTCACCTTCAGGCAGAGCACAGGCTTGTTCCTATTAAGGGTAATCCACCATCACTTGCCGCTATTCCAACTGGTTGTCCTTTTAACCCACGTTGTCCTATGGCTACCGAGGAATGCTCCAAGAAAGAGCCAGTGCTGCTTCCTGCAAATGCTGCCGAGGGTCACTTGGCATCTTGCCACCACCTTCAGGAGATTTGCGAGAAGAAGCTCACTTACGCTGAGGTATATCCAGACTTTGAGCCAATCCTTCCAAAGTGGGTTGATGTTCCTCGTAACGAGCGTCCTGTTGTACTCAAGGTTGAGAATCTTACCAAGACTTTCCCTGTTCAGGGTAAGGGCTTTATTAGGCGCAGCAAGGGCACTATGACTGCTGTTGACCGTGCAAGCTTTGAGATCCATGAGGGAGAAACTCTTGCGCTTGTTGGCGAGTCTGGTTCTGGTAAATCAACAACTCTGATGCAGATTATGGATTTGCTGAAGCCTGAGGATGGTCGTATTACGGTCCTTGGCAAAGATGTTGCTGAGCTTAAGAACGCTGCACAGCGTAGAGAGCTGCGTAAAGATCTTCAGGTTATCTTCCAGGATCCAATGAGTTCTCTGGACCCACGTATGCCTGTCTATGACGTTTTGGCTGAGCCACTTCAGGCACAGGGTTGGAACAAAGAGGATATTAATACTCGTATTGGCGAGCTTATGCGTCTGGTTGGTATCAACCCAGACTATGTTGACCGCTTCCCATCCCAGTTCTCTGGTGGTCAGCGTCAGCGTATTGCTATTGCTCGTGCTCTTGCAACAAGTCCAAAGATTCTTCTCTTGGACGAGCCAATTGCATCTCTGGACGTTTCCATTCAGGCAGGTATTATTAACCTCCTTGAGGATCTTCAGGTTCAGTTGAAGATTTCTTATCTCTTTGTTGCTCACGATCTTGCTGTTATTCGTCATATTTCTGACACGGTTGCTGTTATGCACCTGGGCAAGATTGTTGAGTACGGTGAGACTGAAGACGTCTTTACTAACCCACAAGATCCTTACACTAAGGCGCTTCTCTCGGCTATTCCAATTCCTGATCCAAAGATTGAGCGTACCCGTGAGCGCATGATTTACCAAGATGGTAAGCTGGTTCCTGCTACTCACATCTCTAACGAGTAACAAAGATTCAATAAATTTTCTGAAAACCCGCACTTAAAACTAGGTGCGGGTTTTCTTTGTTACAAATAGTGAACGAGGTTGTTACGGGAATGTTTCTGCTATGGAGTATTTTCAGGCAATTTCGTATAGTTAAGTGAATATCTGTAGGCCTTTAACGAAATGGGTGATCATATGGCTGACAGTTTTTCCCGTCGTTCGTTCTTTGCTCTGACTGGAATCACCGCCGCAGGCCTTGGCCTTGCTGGTTGTGCTCCATCAAATCCTCAGAGCAGCTCTACCACCACAGGTACTGAGCCACAGGACGGCTCTCCTGCAAACACTCCTCTGGATCAGCTTCCACTTCCAGAGAAGGGCAAGACGTACAACAATCCTAAGTCTCGTGATGAGGTTAAGGATGGCGGTACTCTGACTCAGCCAATCAACGAGATTGGTCCACAGTGGAATTACTACCAACTTGCTGGTAATACCTCTTACATGAACATCCTTCACGGTCTTATCAACCCTCGTGACCTGTTCCTTAACAATGCTGATGGTGATAAGTTTGAGCCAAACAAGGATTACATCAAGGACTTCAAGGTAGAGGAGAAGGACGGCAAGCAGGTTGCTACCCTGACCTTCACTGATCAAGCTACCTTCAACGATGGTACCGCTATTGATTGGACCGCAATTCAGACCGCATTCATCACTATGAGTGGTCAGAATAAAAAGTTTGCGGTTTCTTCAACTGATGGTTATAACAAGTATGAGTCTGTTGAGCAGGGCGATACTGCTAAGACCGCTGTTATTACCATGAAGGAAGCAGTCTATCCAATCGAGAGCATCTTGAGCTATGCTTTGCACCCAAAGCTTCAGGATCCAGACTTCTTTAACAATGGCTACAACAATGAGCCACACAACGAGCTTGGTTCTGGCCCTTACATCGTTGATTCTTTCGATGATTCTGCTGTAACCTTCAAGCCAAATCCAAAATGGTGGGGTGACGCTCCTAAGCTTGATACCCTTGTCTACAAGCAGATGGATACCCAGGCTTCTATTAACGCATTCAAGAACGAAGAGACTGACACTACTGGTTCTTCCGTATCTGGTTCCGCTGAGCTTCTCTCTAACTTCACCGGTCTTGGTGATAAGGCACAGATTCGTCGTGGTCTTGGTATGTCTATTGCTGTTATCGAGATCAACTCTACTCGCGGCGTTCTTCAGGATGTTGCAGTTCGTAAGGCATTCTGCCAGGTCGTTGACCCTGCAACTATCGTTTCTATCGTCTTCCAGGGTGTTAACTGGAAAGAGGACGCACCAGGCTCCATGCTTTGGCCTTACTGGGCAGCTGGCTATGACAACAACCTCCCAGACGATCTCAAGAACCTCAAGTCTGTTGACGAGCGCAAGGCTGCTGCTAAGAAGACCCTTGAGGATGCAGGCTACAAGCTTAACGGCGATTACTATGAGAAGGATGGCCAGCAGGTAACTTTTGCTTACACACTGTTCGGTGACGGTACTACTGTTAAGAACCGCGCTGCTGCAATCCAGAAGATGTGCAAGGACGCAGGCATTAATCTTACCCTTGATTCTCACCCATCTTCTGAGTTCTCTGATGTTCTTACCTCTGGCTCTTGGGATGTCTGCCTCTTTGGTTGGGTTGGTAGCTCAACTTCTTACAACAACGGTGGCCAGCTCTATGGTTCTGAGTCTGGATCCAACTTTGGTCAGCAGGGTTCTGCAGAGACCGACGAGATGTTTGCAAAGGTTGTCTCTACCAAGGACTTTGATGAGCGCATGAAGCTCATGAATGAGGCAGAGAAGAAGATGATGCAGACTTACGCATATCTTCCTATCTACACTGGTCCAGACTGCTACGTTGTTAAGAAGGGTCTTGCCAACTTTGGTCCATCACTCTTCCAGAGCGTACCTGCAACCATTGTTGGTTGGCAGAAGTAAGCAAGGGATAAGGCGGTCTTCTCGCAAAGTTCTTTTGAGAAAAAGTTTTTAATTTTTCTCAGTAAAGTTGCTTGAAGATGTGTTAGTATATCCCTCGCTGCAAAGCAAGTCGGAGTGGCGGAATTGGCAGACGCGCTAGCTTGAGGTGCTAGTGACCTACTAACGGTTGTGCGGGTTCAAGTCCCGCCTCCGACACCACGGAATTTCGGCGGATCTCTTCGGAGGTCCGCCTTTTTCGTATACTTAGACTATGTGATTTGTTTTTCCTTGCTGGTAAGGAGTGACTGTGGCAGATAACAAGCTGAGTGTAAGGCGTGTTGAGGGAGTTGTCGACGGGACCGTTGCTGCAACTCTGTCTCAGTTGCTGCGCCTGACCAGCGATGCAGTTATCGTTTTTAATATGGAGGGCACGGTTCTTCTCGCCAATGAAGAGGCCGAAAGCCTATTTGCTAAGGAAGACGGCACCATTGCCGGCCTGGATGTTCGCTTTTTGTTTACCCCGGCAAATCAAGAGAACTTGCAGAAGCCGTTTTCTGTAGAATCGCTGCCGTTTGCGATTGACGGCTCTACGTCTATGGTGGCTGCTCCTGCGCAAGATGGCACGTCGCAGGTGCTGAGCGTGCGTGCAGATTATGTGGGCGCACCTACACAGGCTATTGTTTTGACGGCATCTAAGCTTCGTGACTTGTCGAGCCCTATGCGCGATGATGAACGAATGGTGTTGGACCTTCGTCGAGCTAATAAGAGGCTCTCAGGAGCGCTTCAGATTGTTTTGGACACGCTTGACTCGGAAGATATGGGTCAGCTTATCGAGCGCGTGTTAGAAGAGCTCTCAGAGACTGTCGAGGCTGATGGTGCGCTTATCTATCTTGCTGAGCAAGACGGGTATCACCTTCATGGTGCAACGGAGTCCTTGAGAAGTGCGTCATTGGATAGAATTCCTCGCTACTTTGCATTTAACAGCTCTCTGGAGCGTTTGACGTTTTATTCCGAGCACGCACTTCGCTTGCATACCATGCCTTTGAACTCTAGCGCGCTCAAGCAGGGAAGAGTTAAAAAGCGCAACCTTGTTAACGAAGAAACTCGTGAGGTCATAACCGTTGACGCAAGTCATTTGCCTCCGTTTACCAGCTTTCTTGTGGTTCCTGTGTGGTTTGGTGGCCACATTGTTGCTCTGATTGAGGTGGGCTGGGAGCGTAAGCGTGCGCTTTTGGTTGAAGACGCAAGACTTCTGGACTCCATTGCAAATTACCTCTCGGTGCAGCTTGTAGGCGCGTTGTCGGCCATGAGAACGCAGCGTAGAGACACGCTTCGCGAGGCATTAGCTCGCGTGCGCCAAGGATTGCTTCATAGCACTGCAGAGGGCGAGAAGATCTCTGGTGAGCGATTACAGCAGGTTATGAGGTCAGTGGGTACCGATCTCTCTGCACAGGTTTTCTCGGTAGATTGCTGTGAGGTCACAGGCAACATTACGCTCCATGCGCTTGGTGCTGAGCAAGCGTTTGGCGACGCTCAGGACGGTGTGCAAGACGGCGCGCAGGCCGCAGCGGAGGCCGGTGGCGCGCAGGCTGCGGCGGAGGCCGGCGGCGCGCAGGATGGCGGCAACCAGATAGCGCTTCCATCGACGGTTGAGGGACTCAAGACAGGAGAGGGCGAGGCGTCAGTCAAAGAGGTCGAGCTTGAATCTGAGCTGAGTCGCGCGCTTGCTGCACAAGGTTTGCCCTGCAAGGGAGCTGTGCTTTTCTTGGGCAAGTTTGCTGGCGAGCAGCATACCTGGCTTTTCTTGCGAGAAGAAAACGCGGAACCTCTGAGCGACATTGAGCTTGATTTCTTGGACCGCGTGATGCTGCTGGTACATTCTCTGGCAGTCGGTGCCGAAGAGAGTCAGCAAAACAAGCATATCTCCCAGGCGTTGCAGTCGGGCATGAAAAATGACTTGCAGAAGGTAGAAGGAATTTCTGCCGAGGGAATTTATTCGTCCGCAACCGCCGACGCGTTTGTTGGTGGCGATTTTTATAGCATGATTAAGCTGCCAGGACGCCGTGCGTGCATCATTATGGGTGACGTTTCTGGCAAGGGTATTGAGGCAGCATCTATCTCGTCCGCAGTTAAAACGGCACTTTCTGCCTATGCGTGGGAGGGAAGAACTCCCGCTCGTATGGTGGCAACGCTGAATGAATTCCTGTTGGGCTTCTCGAGAGTAGAAACATTTGCAACGCTCTTTGTTGGCATTGTTGACCTTACAACTTCATCGCTGACCTACTGTTCCGCTGGTCATCCACCTGCGATTTTGGTGTCTGCTCAATCGGGCGAGGCTGAGCTTTTGGACGTTCAGTCGGGCGTTGTGGGCGCGTTTCACGACATGGAGTACAAAAACGGTACGATTCGCTTACATGAGGGCGATATCCTGCTGCTTTACACCGACGGAACCACAGAGGCTCGCAGTCCCGAAGGAGCCTTCTTTGGTGAAACTGGCTTGCGAGACATGATTATGAACGAGGTTCCTCGTGGCTTTGATGGCCTGCTCAATAGGTTCTTGAGCACGCTTGATCGCTATACCGGCCGAAGGCTTGACGACGACGTTGCCATGGTTGCCCTTCGCTTTGACGAGCTTGGCAATGCTGAGCCTGGCGAGAAGAGCAACTAGACGATTTCTCGCCAAGGAGACGATTTTCTCGTCAAAAAATGCAGATATCTGAAATTCTTGTTGCTGCGCGGGAACAAGAAACGTATGTATACGCAGCCAAACATAGCAGTTGTTTCAGTCAATACTGACCTTGACGTGAGGGGAGTCCCGCGCGTGAAGGCTCAGATTGAGCAGCTCATTGATAGCGGCTGTAGAAGAATTGTGCTGAATATGTCGGAGGTTTCGTACATCGATTCTTGCGGCATGGGCTTTATTGTGTGCGCCGTTCGACGTATGAAGACGCTCGGCGGCCTTATGAGCCTTACCAACGTGCAACCAACGGCGTTTAAGGCGCTGGTGCGCATGGGTCTTATCGACTTCATGCCTATAAGCACGTGTGACGCTAAGTCGCGCGTGACCCCGCTTGCGCCGGGTACGCATCCGTCGTTCCAGACAACGTTTAGAGTTGACCCCAACAGGATGTGCGATGCTCGCTCAAGGGCAGTTGCGCTGCTAAAGACGCTGCCGTTTACCTCGGACCAAAAGTTTGACATCGAACTCGCCGTTGGCGAGGCTATTGGCAACGCTATTGATCACGCGTGCGAGAAGGGCGTGCTGACCACGGTTTCTGCGTATCCAGACAGGGTGGTCATTGACGTCTCGGATTGCGGCAGCGGCTTTAGCATCTCCGATGAGGAAGAGCCTCCCGAGACTGGCCAGTTTGCCGAGCGTGGTCGCGGTGTCAAGCTGATGCGTCTGCTTATGGATGCCGTGTCTATCCAGGAGAAACCTTCCGGCAACGGCACCGTCGTCCGCCTGGTCAAGATGATGCGCTAGGTTGCGTGCGAGTACAGGTCAGTAGAGCGCCCAACGGCGGCAACCCCGCAGGTCAGCGGCGTGTGGGTCCGTACAGGCTGCAAGTCGATTTCAACCCGGTATCTACTTCGTGTAGATACCGGGTTTCTTGTGCGGAAATGCTGGAAGTGGACGGGTTTCTCGCCAGGCGGGCGGTGCAAGCTTGGCGTACACTTGAGCGCGCCTGATTTCTTCAAAGAATCTGTAACTTTTGCCTAAAAGCATTAAAGAATCTGTGGATTTGCCTGATTTTGTTAAAGAATCGGTGACGTAAACACAGATTCTTTGTACTTTTCAGGCAGGCCTTCCGTGGCGTACCTTTTGGATCCAGTGTGGTTTCATGGGCGCTTTCATCGAGCCTGATTTTCTCGCCAAGTCTGAACGATTTGCCGGAAAAGTGCACCATGTCTGAGCTATTTGCCGGTTTTTCTCACCTTGTCTGAGCTGTTTTACTCAGACATGGCGTGTTTTTCAGGCTCAAAATAGGCTCGCAATCTAAAACCCAAGCAAGCACGGTTATGCGCGACAAAAAGAAACCCCAGCCGAAGCTGGGGTTGTCAATTTACTGGAGGCGAGACCCGGATTCGAACCGGGGATAAAGGCTTTGCAGGCCTCTGCCTTACCACTTGGCCATCTCGCCATATGAAAAAGGCCGAAACGAATCCGGCCGAAAAATCATGGAGCGGGCTACGGGGTTCGAACCCGCGACCTCAACCTTGGCAAGGTTGCGCGCTACCAACTGCGCTAAGCCCGCGAACGCGAGGAATAATATACGCAAGTTCACGGCTGAGTGCAAGTGTAAATTTCAAAATCGTCAAACTTTTTTAGAAAAGTCATTAATCCTGGCGCGCTAAAACGGTGGATTTTTCTTGCAAAACTTGCAAATAAGAGCAGGTAGATTGCCAAGTGTGACTACTTGCCGTATCATGGAACAAGAACTTTTGAATGAGGTTGTATGTTCTTTATTGTCGCGTCGCTCATAGCTCTTTTGACGCTTGCGTATCTTGTCGCAAGCGGTTTTGTTCGCGTGGTTCGCTATTTTTGGGGCTGGCTCTCGTCTGGCGAGAAGATCGATGGGCTCCCACCCGACGCTTCTAGCGCTGTATCGGACGCACCTGACGACGCACCCGATGCCGCACCAGCCGCGCCGTTCTCCAAACCAAAACCAACGCAAGCCGAGCTCTCGGCGTACTTGGACAAGATGCATCTTGGCTGGTATCAGGTGGTCATCCTCTTCATTGTGGGCTGCATGGCCGGCCTTCTTATCGAAGAGATCTGGATGCTCATTACCGCTGGCCTGACCGAGAGCAGGGTGGGCCTTATTTGGGGACCGTTCTCTCCGCTTTACGGAACCGGCTCGGTGTTTCTAACAGTAATTTGCTACCAGTTGCACAAGCATCACGCCAATAACCTGGTCATTTTCTTGGTTTCAGTTGTTGTCGGCGGTACGCTGGAGCAGCTTACCGGCTGGGGAATGCAAGAGATTTTCCACTCGGAATCATGGACGTACGCCCATCTTCCAGACGCCATCACACAGTGGGTGGCCTGGCGATTCTTGGGCTTTTGGGGCATTTTGGGCCTGATTTGGTGTCGCGTCATCATGCCTCGCGCGCTCTACAAGATTGGCGAGCCAACATCAAAAAGGCAAGCAATTTTTGTTACCCTGCTTACGGTGTATCTTGTTGCCGACATCACTATGACGGTGGCGTGTTTGGCGAGAAAAGCTCAGCGAGACGCTGGTATTCCTCCGACAAACGCGTTTGAGATGTGGGTAGATAATCACTACGATGACAGCTTTGTATCTGCTCGTTTTCAGAACATGACGTTTACGGCGCCAGATTCGCCTGACAAGTCGTAGCTGTCGCGTACCGACCGCCGCCCGCTCTACAGCAAGTCGCCGATCGCCACAAGACCGCCGCGCAGCACGTCCGCAAGACCGCGAGAAACCCAAAGGATTTGTAATGCAAATGCCTTCTGCAAAACCAGAACATCCAACAGGTAACGTGTACCTGGACTTTGCCGCAGCTACACCTATGGATCCGCGTGTAGTCGATGCAATGATCCCGTACTTTACCGAGAAGTTCTATAACCCATCGGCACCGTATGCGCTGTCTCGTCAGGTTCGTGACGAGGTAGAGCGAGCACGCGCTGTCTTGGCGCACGCCATTGGCGCTCGTCCAGGAAACGTGGTACTCACGGCAGGTGCTACAGAGGCCAACAACTTGGCGTTTGCAACTGTTTCGGAAGATGCACACGTTATCGTTGACGCCATTGAACATGAGAGCGTTCTTGCCTGTGCAGGGATTTTCTCGCACAAGACACTTCGCGTAGAAGCAGACGGTCGCGTGGACCCAGAGCGGGTTGCAAAAGCCCTCAAGCCAGAGACCGAGCTGGTTTCCATTGAGCTTGCAAACGGCGAGATTGGCATCATCCAGCCTATTCGAGAGATTTCACAGGTGCTTGACAAGGAGCGCTCACGCAGGCTTGCGGCAGGGGAGACTCGTCCGCTGCACTTGCACGTAGACGCTTCTCAGGCAGCAGCATACTTGAGCGTAAACGTGTCGTCGCTGGGCGTAGATATGTTGACGCTTTCTGCGGCAAAGCTTTCTGGTCCAAAGCAGGTAGGTCTTCTGTGGGCTTCCGACGATGTGCGCTTAAGGCCGTTGGTACTCGGCGGCGGACAAGAAGGCGGTGTTCGTTCAGGTACGGAGAACGTCGCGGGCGTCATTGGTTTTGCGTGTGCTTTAGCGCTTGCTGATGAGACTCGCACTGACGAGGCAAAACGGGTTTCTCGCCTCAGAGATCAGCTACAGGAGCTGCTTTGCACAGAGTTTCCGCAGATGATTGTCTCGGGGCCAAAGAACGCCAAGCTGAGGCTTCCTAATTTGCTACACGTTTCTTTTCCGGGACTTGAAGCTCGCCGTCTGGTTATTTTGCTTGAGCGCCTGGGCGTGTCGGTGGGAACGGGCTCTGCCTGCGCCGCATCAAAAATGCAAATATCTCACGTGCTTGAGGCAATTGGAGCACCGCGAGAAGTGGCTGCGGGAAGCCTCAGGTTAACGCTTGGAAGAACTACCACAGAAGACGACATCTTGTACGCAGCTTGGGCAATCGCTAAGGCTGTTAAGCAGGAATCTGCTCGCGTAGGAGTGACATGGGAGAACTAGTTTACCTTGGCATGAGTGGCGGCGTTGATTCGGCGCTGTCCGCGGCCTTGCTTCTTGAGGCGGGCTACAACGTCAAGGCTATCTATATGCGTAACTGGTCAAAGGACTTGCCAGGCTTTAAGTGCCCTTGGGCAGATGACTTGGCTGATGCCGAGCGCGTCTGCGTAACGCTGGGCATTGATTTGGACGTGTGGGACTGTGAGGCCGAGTATAAGGCTACCGTTGTGGATTACCTGCTTGATGCCTATGAGCACGGCCGTACGCCTAATCCAGACGTTATGTGCAACCAGACGGTCAAGTTTGGCACCTTTGCAGAACGTGCTTTTGCAGAGGGTGCTGATTTTGTTGCAACGGGTCACTATGCACAGAACGTCCCGGGCACCAAAAAACTTTTGCGTGCCGCAGATGCTCACAAGGATCAGACGTATTTCCTATGGCGTGTACCAGGTCATTTGTTTGAACGCACGCTTTTTCCTATTGGACACATTGCCACCAAGGCAGAGGTTAGGGCTCTGTGTGCAGAGCGAGGTCTGGGCATAGAAACTAAGCCAGACTCCGACGGCATTTGTTTTATTGGCCCCGTTGGCTTGCGCACGTTTTTGCTGGACACTTTTCAGAAAAAGCAGGGCGACGTCATTGAGTGGGAGACAGGCAAGGTTCTTGGCACCCATGACGGAGCATTCCTCTTTACCGTTGGCCAAAGAAAAGGCCTGAACATCGGTGGAGGCCCTGCTCGCTATGTAGTAGCAACCGACACGCTTAAGAATGTGGTGTATGTAACCTCTGACCTCAACTGTCCTGCACTCTGGACTCGTCGCATGGAGCTCTCGGATATGCACTGGATTTCTGGAGAACCTGCAGCTAACGGTAGGTATGTGGTCAGAACTCGTCACACAGGCGCGCTGGTTCCCGTAACGTTTACGCTCACAAATAATCAATGTGGATTTATTGAATTTGACCAGCCGGTAAAAACTGTTGCAGCAGGTCAATCGGCGGTTTTGTACGATGGCCAGGAAGTTTGCGGCGGTGGCATTATTGAGGCTGACAAGAGTATACTTGAGCGGTTCATGTAAAATGAAAAGCAGGTAGGTGGCGAGAAACCCTCTGAGGTTGCATCGTTTACCTGCAAAGAGTGTTGTTTCTGTACACGTATTGTGATCCAGAGTCCAAGGAGGTGCCCATGGATCGCCCAGATGGCGCGTCTGAAACCGAGCACCCCTCATCTACACCGAAGGTAACGGTGAAGATTGGATCTACAACCGTTAAGGGTGTTTCAACCAAAAAGCCTAAGATTAGTGTTGCTCCAACTTCTTCATCTGAGCAGGTAGAAGAGGCAAAAGAGAGCTTTGGTCAAGTTAGAAAGAGCATTCTCTTCCTCTTTGCGGTTGTAATACTATACGCACTCTATATCGTTTTTTCTGGTCAGTTTGATGAGTTTGTTGTTGCTCTAGCAGACGTAGATACAGGCTGGCTTATTGCTGGCGCTCTTTGCTATTTTGTCTACTATTTCCTGGGTATTCTCGCCTATGTAATTTCAGTTATTACAGACCCCGAGAGTCCTGTTGGTGTTCGTGACCTGATGAGTGTTGAGGCGTCGGGCATCTTCTTCATGAACCTTACGCCAAACGGTGCAGGAGCTGCTCCTGCTCAGATTTATCGCCTCACTCGTGCGGGAATTTCCGTGGGTCAGGCAGGAGCTTTGCAGTTCACCCGCTTTGTTATGTACGAGGCGGGCGAGGGCATCTTTGCAGCTCTGATGCTTATCTTTAGGGCCAATTATTTCTACGAGCAATTTGGCGATGTAACCGTTATTGGCGTTATCTTGTTTGGCGCAAAGATAGTGATGGTTGCAGTTATCCTGGCCATTTGCCTGCTTCCTAAAATGGTTAAGACCGTGGGCAACTGGGGCTTAAGGCTGCTTTCACGTCTTCGTATCGTAAAGCAGTACGACCACTGGCATGGCATCATTAACACGCAGGTAGATGAGTTCTCAAACGGCTTTAAGACTGCCGCAAAGAACATCCCAGAGATGTGCGTTGTTCTGCTGGTTACCTTGGTCCAGCTTGGCTGCCTCTATGCACTGCCATACTTTGTTCTGCGAGCACTTGGCCAGCCTGCAGACCTTCTGACCTGCCTTGCATCTGGATCAATGCTTGAGCTCTTGACCTCGGCCATTCCACTTCCTGGTGGTACTGGTGGTGCAGAGGGTGGCTTTGCCTTCCTGTTTGGCCATATGTTTGGCGAGGAAATTGCCGCAGGCTTTGTGCTTTGGCGCGCTATTGAGTATCTGCTTCCAACTATGGCCGCAAGCATGCTTTTGGGCCTTAGATCTCATGATCACGAGCCTATCTACCACAAGTGGAACCGTTTCCGTCAGCGTTTCTCGGCTTTTGTAAATGGCGAGAAACCCACTGTTGCTTCTACATCGTCTCGTCCAGAGACCTCTGGCATTCAAATTAAGGTTAAGCGTAAGAAGTAGGGAAGAAGTAAGGAAGAAAAGCCAGAATGTGGCTTGATACGTATCTTTGCTCTATTGGACCGCTGCGTGTGCAGTACTTGTAAAAGAAAGCATCCTTATGCGTAAACCACCAAATCCTATTTTGATTATTCTGGCACCTATTCTTATTGCCGTTGCCGTTGGTCTTGTCTATGATCTGCAGAATTTCTTACAGGACATTCCAGAAATACGTGATAATCCAATGCTCTTAGCAGGCGTGGCTGTGTTTATACCAATGCTTGTGGCTTTGGTTAAGGACACGTTTGACGCACACGGTCTCTAGGCGAAGGCTATTTTTGTTGTGTTGGCTTTGAGAAAAAGAACAGGTATATTCCAAAGCCAAGTTTAATTGCCGCATCAATATAGGCAGTTACTGTCAGTGGGATATCTGGAAAAATATAACCTACACCAACATTGATGGCGCAGAGTATAGCCAAATAGATCATCGATTTTCCATGCACAAAGTAATAGAGGAAAAAGTGCAGTGCCGTGG
>JABZHN010000043.1:0-584 GCA_015258835.1 Atopobium sp. | reverse complement strand
ATCCCCGCCCATGTCGAGTACTGGGGATTTGACGTCAGCCACGATTGGCCATGGTGGGAAAAGCAATTTCCATACTATGTGAACCAGTTAATTAACACACAATCAACGAATTAATCATTTTATGCTTTTCATCGTCTTACTATTCTGCTATTATTATCTAGCACGCGGATATGGCGGAACTGGCAGACGCGCTAGATTTAGGATCTAGTTCCTTCGGAGTGCAGGTTCGATTCCTGTTATCCGCACCATTGAAAAGGACTTCAATATCATATTGGAGTCCTTTTTATGTTTATTTGAATACTCTTTCTAATCCATCTACATACTTTTTAAAATTGATTCCATTGACTTCCTCAATGTGTTTGATATCTAAACTATTAAATTCTGGATGAAATGCGCCACAGATAGCAGTGGATATAGCACCAATTGTATCGCTATCGCCTGCAATGTTGGCTGATAGTTGAGCAGACTTCATTGGATTCCCTTTGCTCAAGATAATCATTGCAAGTACAGCCGGAATTGTTTCAATAGGCTCAAACCCAACACCGTATACTGTCTCAAGCTTCTCAAGAACCTCTTTCTCAGAT
>JABZHN010000042.1:0-620 GCA_015258835.1 Atopobium sp. | reverse complement strand
GTGCTTGGAACGCCTGACCAGCGCAACAAGATGATGGCAGCAGATATCTTGTTTGACACCCTCATGGGCTCCAATGAATCCCCGCTCAAGCGTGCAATTCTTGACGCGGAGCTTGGCGATGACTTTAGCTACTATCTCTCCGACGACCTTGCCCAACCTATGCTCTTCTTGCAGCTCAAAGGCCTTAAAGAAGATGCAGCTCAAAAGTTCCGTGAGCTGGTAGAGACTGCCTGCAAAAAGATTGCTTCCGAAGGCATTGATCCAAAGAAACTCAATGCTTCCATTGCACTTGCAGAGTTTAACCTGCGCGAAAATGATCAGCCGTACTCAAACGGTATTGAGTACACGCTGCGTTCGCTTTCAAGCTGGCTCTATGACGACGCTCGTCCTCTGGACTACATCCGCTACGAGGACGCCATTGCCTACGTCAAAGAACTTGCAGCTCAAAAGGGCTTTGAGAAGCTGCTGCTGGAGCTCATCTGCAACAGCAAGCACGCAGCTCAAGTTGAGCTTGTCCCCACAGATGAGGGAGATGCGCAGGAAGAGGCCACTGAACTGGTACAACTTCGCTCCACGCTCACTGATGAGGACGGCGAGAAGATCCGCGCTGAGGTAGAGGC
>JABZHN010000041.1:0-625 GCA_015258835.1 Atopobium sp. | reverse complement strand
AAGTTATCCTCGCCGTACTTTTTGATAGCGCGATACAGCGGACGATTTTCCTCGGTCGGTTTACGCGCATCGCGTAAGTGTTCCGAGAAACGTTCCGCTGGAGACTTGAGCGTCTTGCCAACATAACATTTGCCGTTAATGTTATTTTTTATACAGTAAATATAAGCCAAACTAAATCCTTGCAAATAAAGATTGGTAAACAATTTTACCAATCACACGAATAATTATGGTGGATTGTTAGGGAATCGAACCCTAGACCTTGGGATTAAAAGTCCCCTGCTCTACCGCTTGAGCTAACAATCCAAGTTTGTTGATATTCAATTATATTTAGTGCAGTTTATGCAGAAAATACAGGTCTGTAATATTTTTTGCTATCAGATTCGAACGCAAATTTCCATTCACCTTTTGATTGCAAGTTCCAACTCAAGACTGGGGCGTCTTCACAATAAACTTGCTCACCAGACGCATGACAGAGTGCTTTTATTGTTGGACATTGATTGAATCTGAATTCACAAAGTCTTACGCCATCAGATGTGAAAGCAATATATTTGTGCGAAATATCATCAAACAAATAGTACGACGCATTGGGAATAGTTTCACCTCTGTTGATAAGAATGTTTTTCAT
>JABZHN010000040.1:0-1261 GCA_015258835.1 Atopobium sp. | reverse complement strand
GAGAATATCGAGAAGACCTTCTGTGAGTTTATGAGCCTGCTTGATAAGGAAGAAACTGTTGTTATCAACGGCGATAACCCTCATTACGTTGAGCTTGCTCAGTCAACCGGCAGGCACGTAGTTACTTACGGCTTTGATCAAAGCTGCGATTTTGTTTGCAAGCAGGAGGAGAGAAAAGCTGGTATCGAGAATCCTCTGACCATCAACACTCCTTCTGGTCAGACCATCTCTGTGGTACTTCCAGCTAACCCTGGTAAGCACAATGTTGCTAACGCAACCGCTGCTATTGCTGTTGCCGATGCACTTGGCTTTGATCTTGAGGAAGCTGCTACGGCGCTGTCACAGTTCAAGGGCGCACGCCGTCGCTTCACGCACGTAGGTGACATTAACGGCATTACCGTTGTAGACGATTACGGTCACCATCCAACCGAGATTGCAGCAACCATGTCTGCAGCTCTTCCTCTTGGTTTTAAGCGCGTTGTTGTTGTCTTCCAGCCACATCGCTATAGCAGAACACAGGACTTGGCAGATTCGTTTGCTCACGCATTTGACGGCATTGACGTGTTGCGCGTCATGGATGTCTTCTCCGCAGGTGAGCTTCCTATTCCAGGTGTCTCAGGCAAGACCGTCTCTTTAAGAGTTCAGGCTGCCAATACTGTTCCTGACGTGCGCTATATCCCTTCTCGCCGCGATCTTATCGCTGACCTACTTGATACGGTTCAGCCAGGAGATCTGCTGATTACTCAGGGCGCAGGAGACGTCACTCAGATTGGTCCAATGTTTATCCGCGCACTCAAAGAGCGTCTTCAGAGCAACTAGGACCTCTGCTGTGAGCTTGTTTAACGCCTATGTAAGCCTTTCTGGGGCCCTTGATGCAACAATTAAGCAAGATGAGCCGCTAAGCCACCATACCTCCTTCAGGATTGGCGGTAAGGCGTCCCTCTTTGCTGCTGTTCACAGCCACGTGGCACTGGTGCGCGTGCTTGAGGTGCTTGCAGCTAATCGAGTTGATTGGGTGCTTCTGGGCAAGGGTTCAAACATCCTTGTCTCCGATGAAGGCTACAACGGTTGCGTTATTGTGCTTGACGATGAGCTCTCCACCATTTCAGTTGGCGAGAATAACCTCATTACTGCAGGTGCAGGTGCGCTTACGGCACGCGTTTGCAATGAGGCCATGAAAGCAGGTCTTTCTGGTCTTGAGATGTGTGCTGGTATCCCTGGAACCATTGGTGGCGCACTTTCTATGAATGCAGGTACCAGG